>JAFGIA010000332.1 GCA_016929795.1 Anaerolineae bacterium | reverse complement strand
GGTCTTTGTCACGTGGAACCTGAAAGGATACTTTGACACCATCCCCATTGACCTGGAGGAGGCAGGGATGATCGACGGCGCCGGGCCGGTCCAATCCTTTGCCTACATCGCCCTGCCGCTGGCCAAGCCGGCGCTGGCCGTCACGGCACTTTTTGGGTTCATGGCCGGCTGGGGCGAGTTTTTCCTGGCCAACATCCTGATCCCGGCGCCAGACTCGGCCAAGACGGTCATGGTGGGCATGTTCCAGATGGCCGGCGAGGTCAATATTCCCTGGGGGCAGTTTGCCGCGGGCGCGGTGATTGTCATCCTCCCGGTTGTCCTCGTTTTCCTCTGGCTGCAGCGCTACCTGGAGGCCGGGCTGACGGTGGGTGGCGTGAAAGGATAGCGTCATCGGGGGCATCTGCATTTCGCCCCACGCTTGCTCTGTGATGCTGCCCAGCCTCGGAGACGAGGCTGGGAGCACTTTGTAAGGGGATCTGCCGTTTGACCTGTCAGGGAGGAGATTTGTGGAAAGCTTTGTTTTCGGCACCTATGCCACCGACGAGCTGAAACTGGCCCACCACCGCGCAGCCCGCAGCGGGCTACAGCATGGGCACGATCTGAGCCCGCAGGACCCGTTGCCGGATCAGCCGGTGACGATTACGGTGCGCGTCGGACCTGACCTGCAGGCCGACCACGTAGCCTGCTACTACACCCTCGACGACACAGAGCCCGAGGGCGCGCATGGCATGGCCCACAACGGCCGCGTGCTCATATTGGAACAGGTTAGAGCAACCTGGGACACGCTCATGTGGGGCTACCTGGCCGAATGGCAGGGCACGCTGCCGGCCCAGCCACCGGGCACGGTCGTGCGCTACCGCATTGGCGCCTGGGCGGACGATGGGCCCGAGACTCTGGCCGATTGGCCGGAAGTGCAGGCCCGCGTCGAGCAGGCCGCCGCGGCCTTCTTTCGCGGCGAGCCGCTGCCCGATGCACTGCCCGGCGACCCCGCCGCCGGTCGCACTTTTGCCTACAGCGTAGACTGGCTCGGCGCGCCTGCCTGGGCGCGGGAGTCCGCCATCTATCAGATCTTTGTCGACCGCTTCTACCCGGGTCGCGGCCAGGGATGGGCCCAGACTCGCGATCTGCGCGGCTTTTGCGGCGGCACCCTGTGGGGCGTGGCGGAAAAGATGGATTATGTGGCCGACCTCGGCGCCACCTGCATCTGGCTCAGCCCCATCTTTCCCAGCCCGAGCCACCACGGCTATGACGCCACCGACCTCTACCACGTCGAGCCGCGGCTGGGCGGCGACGAAGCGCTGCACGCCGTCGTGGCTGCGGCGCACAGCCGTGGCATCCGCGTGCTGCTTGATTATGCCTGCAACCACGTATCGCAGCACCACCCTGTCTTTCTCGAGGCCCGGGCCAACCCCAACAGCCCGCACCGCGACTGGTTCACGTTCGACGACTCGGAGATCGGCTACCGCACCTTCTTTAACGTGGCCGATATGCCCCAGGTCAATGTCGCCTGCCAGCCGGCGCGCGAGTGGCTGATCGACGTCGCCCGCCACTGGCTGAGCGAGTTCGACGTGGACGGCTACCGCCTCGACTATGCCAACGGCCCCGGCCCCGACTTCTGGACCGACTTTTGGCGGGCGTGCAAGGATGTCAAACCCGACAGCTTTTGTTTTGGTGAGGTCATTGACGCGCCCGACGTGCTGCGTACCTACGTAGGCCGGCTGGACGGCTGCCTCGACTTTCACCTGGGTGACGCCCTGCGCCGCACCTTTGCCCTGGGCCGGTGGACGGAAGGCGACCTGGAGCGCTTTGTGGCCCAGCACTATCGCTTCTTTCCCGCCAGCTTTTTGATGCCAACCTTTATCGATAACCACGACATGGACCGCTTTCTCTACCTGGCCGGCGGCGACAAAGAGGCCCTGCGCCGCGCCGCCGCCGCCCAGATGCGCCTGCCGGGCCCACCCATCATCTACTATGGCACCGAGGTCGGCCTGAGCCAGGTGGCGAGCACCACCGAGGGCAAGGGGCTGCACGTCAGCCGCACGCCGATGCTGTGGGGCGACGAGCAGGATCAGGATCTGCTGGCTTACTACAAAGCGCTGATCCGCGCGCGCAAAGGAGTGTGACATGACTCTTAGCGGCACCCTGCACCGCCACGCTGATTTTGCCGCCGCGTTCGTCCCGGCGCGCACCCTGTTCGTCTGGCTTCCGCCCGGCTACGACGCAGACGCCAGCCGCCGCTTCCCGGTGATCTATATGCACGACGGCCAGAACCTGTTCGACCCGGCCGTGGCCTCTGGCTTTGACTGGGGCGTGGACGAGGCGATGACCCGCCTGATCGAGGCCGGGGAGACCCGCGGCGCGATCGCGGTCGGTATGGCCAGCCTGGACGCTCGGCGCTTGCTCGAATATATGCCCCACCAAGCTCTCTCTTTCTCCCCCTCCTCGAGGGCAGGGCAGGCGGGAGGTGAGGTGCTACCCTACGCACTATCCGACCCTTACCTGCGGTTCATCGTCGAGGAAGTCAAGCCCTTCGTCGACACCAACTATCGAACGCTCCCCGAGCGCGAGCACACCTTTGTCATGGGCTCGAGTATGGGCGGCCTGATCTCGCTTTATGCCGTGTGCGAGTACCCCGGCGTTTTTCGCGGGGCCGGCTGCCTGTCTACCCATTGGCCGGCGGGCGACGGCATCGTGATCGACTATCTGCGCCGCGCGCTGCCTGCGCCCGGCAGCCACCGCTTCTACTTTGATTTCGGCACCGAAACGCTCGACGCCGAGTACGAGCCCTACCAACACG
The DNA here is from genome assembly GCA_016929795.1 of Anaerolineae bacterium. The sequence goes on along the minus strand of JAFGIA010000332.1, from coordinate 34,608 downwards.
AGGCCGACGCCGTGATGCGCGCCGCCGGCTATCGCGAAGGAGTGGACTGGATCACGCTCAAATTCCAGGGCGCCGAGCATTCGGAGCGCGCCTGGCGCGAGCGGGTACATATCCCATTCTTTTTCCTCCTGGAGGGAAAAAGAGCTTGAGCCGCAAGCGACGCTGGGGTATCCTGTTCATCATTGTCCTGCTGGCGCTCCTGCTGCGCGGCTGGGCCGTGATGCGCCTGCCCATCGATTTTGACGAGCCCACCTACCTGGAAGCCGCCAGCGCCTATGCCGATGCCATCCGAGCCGGTGATTGGAACGGCGTCATCGACTACCAGGGCAATCGCGAGCATCCGGCATTGGTCAAGCTACTCTACGGCGTGGTAGTACTGATCCTGGGTGAGAACGAGGGGATCCTCGTGGCAGGCCTTGCCGCCCGCGCACTGTCGGCCATCCTGGGCACGCTCGCCGTTCTGGTCCTAGCCCTGCTCGATCCGCTGGCTGGCGGACTGCTCGCGCTGCACACCCTGGCGATCAAGTACACCAGCCAGGTGTACCTGGAAGCACTGCCCCACCTGGCCTCGATCCTGGCCGTGCTGGCCTTCAGCCGCATCCGCTCCAAGGATAACAGCGCCGCCGGGCCGGCGGCAGGCGGCGCTCGGGCGAGCGCCTGGTTCTGGCTGTCGGCGGTGGCCCTGGGCGTAACCGCCGCCGGCAAGCTCACCTACCTGCCTGTCCTCTTTCCCATCCTCTACCTGGCCATCTGGGAAAAGCGTCTACGCTGGCACGCTCTGCTCCTGTATGGGACAGCCGCGTTGGCCGTCTTCTGGCTGCTCAACCCCACCCTGTGGCACGATCCCGTGAATCGCCTGGCCGATACGCTCTTTTTTCACGTGCGCTACTCGCAAGGGGCACGGGTCGAGGCAGCAGGCTTTCCCTGGCACCAGCCCCTCTACTGGCTCTCCCACTCGGGGCCATCCATGTGGCACCCCGATGTCTTTTTCTACTTTGCCCTCGATAGCGTGATCTTTGTCCTGGCATTGCCCGGCCTCATCTGGGAATGGCGCGAGCGGCGGTGGATCGTGGTGTGGGTCGTGACCAGCATCCTCGTGTTGCTCGCGTGGCCCACCAAGTGGCCGCAGTACACTCTCGTCGTCACGCCGGCCCTCTGCCTGGCGGCCGCTTCCACCGCGCGCCATCTCTACCAGATCGTGCAAGAACATGACGAGTACTCGACGGTGTTGCGCCAGATGATCCCGGCACCGCCCCTCTCTTTCTGGATCGCCCTGGCCGCCCTCGGCCTGCTGGTCGTCGTGATCTATACCTCCACTACGCTGGAGCTGACGCTGGGCCGTCTCGGCTGGTCGAATCTGCGCTCCGACAGCTCACTCCTCCCCAGCGACACGGTGTACGATCTGCTGGCGGGGGAGGATGGGAGCATGGCCCTCGCCACCCACGACGGCCTGGCTATCTGGTCCCCGCCGGCGACGACCGATCTGCCCGACCGCTGGCTGGTGTTTACTCCGGAGAACTCGGGCCTGCCCACCGGCTTGCCTGTGCGCGCTCTGGCCCGCGATCAGGCCGGCCGCATCTGGCTTGGCACCGGACCGGCCGTGGCCCGCTACGATGGGACGGAGGGCACGTCGGCCTGGGTAACTTGGTGGTACAGCGACATGGGCTTGCGCCAGGGGGTCGTCCATGCCCTGGCGGTGGATAGCGACAACCGGTTGTGGGCGGGCACGAGCGAGGGCGTGGCCGTCCTCGACGGCGAATCGTGGACGGCGCTCGGTGCAGGACCGGCAGGCCTGGCGGACAAAAATGTCCTCTCCCTCGCCGTGCAGCCCCGGCCCGAAGGCGACTGGATCTGGTTCGGCACCGCAACCGGTGTCTCGCGGCTGGACAGTGCCAGCGGCGAGTGGACGCAGCATACCGAGCCCTTTGATCCCGAGTGGGGGGGCGTGGCCACGCTGCTCGTCGACTCGGCAGGCCGGCTGTGGGCGGGCACCGTCGGCGGCGGCCTGGGCCTGTGGGATGGCACAACCTGGTTTTTCTACCGCACCGGCAACTCGGACATCCCCTTCAACACGGTGATGACACTGGCCGAAGTGGAGCCTGGCATGTTGTGGGTGGGCACGGCGCGCCCGGCGCAGGTCGGCGGCGCGCTCGCCCAATTTGACGGGCAGATCTGGAAGGAGTACTCTCCCCAGAATTCGGGCTTTTCCGGCGCCGAGCCGCTGGCCATCGCCCGGGACGCGGAAGGCCGGTGGTGGATCGGCACACGGACTGCTGGCGTCGACATCTACCAGCCGGACCGCTAGCCTCCCTCTTTTCTACATTGCGATCTTTGCTTCCCGGGTATGTCCGGGTATAATAACAAGCATGGAAAAAGCAGGGTTGTATCAGGTCAATTCCCTTTCGGGCGTGGACGCAACGGCTGGGCCGGTCGAACAGGCAGATCTCTACCGCGCCGATGCGTGCTTTGGCCTCGACTCGGAACATCGTGCGAGTATGGGGCAGTTCTTCACCCCGCCCACTGTCGCCCGATTCATGGCCTCGTTGTTCACAGATCCAGGGCAAGAGATCCACCTCCTCGATGCCGGAGCGGGGGTGGGGACCTTGACTGCCGCATTTGTAGAGGATACCTGCGAGCGTGATGTTCAACCACGCAGCCTTTCAGTAAAAGCCTACGAGTTGGAACCCCTATTGGTCGAATACCTCCATGCTACCTTGACTGAGTGCCAGGAGGCATGTGCGGCATGTGGGATTGAATTCAAAAGCAAGGTCCTGGAGCAAGATTTCATCCTGGCAGGTGTGGATATGTTGCGCGGCGGCCTGTTCCCTGTCGAGCGCTATTCCTTCAACCGGGCGATTCTAAACCCTCCCTACAGAAAAATCAGAAGTGATTCGGAGCACCGACACCTGCTGAGCAGCATTGGCCTCGAGATCAGCAACCTGTACGCAGCATTTCTGGCAATTGCGGCTGACTTGATAGAGCCGGGCGGGGAGATGGTAGCCATCACACCCCGTAGCTTTTGCAATGGCCCCTACTTTAAACCCTTCCGCAAGATATTTCTGGGTGCGATGGCACTGCGGCGCATTCATGTCTTTGAGTCGAGGGAAGAAGCGTTCAAAGACGACGACGTTCTGCAGGAAAACATCATCTTTCATGCTGTAAAAGATGGAAACAGGGGCAAGGTACTCATTTCCACCAGCGATGGCCCTGCGAAAGAGGGTATGACTGTCCGAGAGGTCGACTACGCGCAGGTGATCCCCCCCGATGACCTGGACGTGGTCATCCACATTGCTGCCAGCGAAATGGACCAGTTCGTCCTGGATCGGATCAGTGTATTCAAATACTCCCTGGATGATCTCGGGATCGCCGTCTCGACCGGGCGCGTCGTCGATTTTCGGGCAAGAAATTTTCTGAAACACGAGCCGGCCGAGGACACAGTGCCGCTCATTTATCCGACTCACTTTGACGAGGGGTTTGTTCGATGGCCCAAGCCTGGTAGCCGAAAACCCAATGCGATCGTGTTGACCTCACAAACCAAGTCATTGTTGCTACCTGCCGGAGACTATGTGTTGGTGAAACGCTTCTCGTCCAAAGAAGAGCCTCGCCGCGTCGTGGCTGCGCTCTTTGACCCGGCGCATATCTCGTCCACGTGGGTAGGGTTTGAGAATCACCTGAACGTGTACCATCGCGACAACGCTGGATTGCCCAAAGAACTGGCGAGGGGCCTTGCGGTGTTCCTGAACTCGACCCTCGTAGACAGTTACTTTCGGCAGTTCAACGGCCATACCCAGGTCAACGCCACTGACCTGAGGATGCTGCGCTATCCAAGCCGGGAGATCCTGGAAGCACTTGGAAGCAGCATCCAGGACAGCTTTCCATCTCGGAGAGAGATCGACGATCTATTGGAGAGGGAGATCCACAAGATGGCTGACATCCAATCCCCAAATCCCGTGGCCGCCAAAGAAAAGATTGAAGAGACTGTGGAGATTTTAAAGGCGCTCGACTTCCCGCGAGGCCAACAGAATGAACGTTCCGCCCTCACCTTACTCGCATTGCTCGACCTGAAACCCGAAATGCCGTGGTCCAAAGCCAGTGACCCGCTAATGGGTATTACTCCCATCATGGATTTCTGTCGGGATTACTATGGCAGGCAATACGCTCCCAACACCCGTGAGACTTTTCGCAGGCACACCGTGCATCAGTTCGTCGAGGCCGGCCTGGCCGTTCCCAATCCGGACGATCCAGGCAGGGCAGTCAACAGCCCCAGGTTCTGCTATCAGATAGAACCGGCTGCACTCGAGTTACTCAGGGCCTATGGCACCCGGGCTTGGGAGAACAAGCTGAAAGGCTACCTGAGATCGGCAGAGACCCTGAGACAACGTTACGCCCGAGCCCGCCAGCTCAAAATGGTCCCGGTGACCCTTGCTGAAGGGCACGAGTTCTACCTAACCCCCGGTGAACATAGCAGGCTCACTAAAGCCATCCTCGACGAGTTCGCGCCGCGGTTCGTGCCAGGTGGTCATGTCGTCTATGTTGGGGACACAGGCGGCAAGTGGAGATACTTTGACGAGGATGCGCTTCATGCGCTCGGCGTTACGGTGGATGTCCACGGCAAAATGCCCGACGTTGTCATCCATCACGTCGACAAGGACTGGCTCGTTCTCGTCGAGGCGGTTACAAGCCACGGTCCTGTCAATCCAAAGCGCCGGGAAGAGTTGCGCACTCTTTTCAAAGATGCACGGCCAGCCTTGGTGTATGTCACGGCTTTTCTGACTCGTAGCGACATGGCAAGGTATGCCAGCGAGATCTCCTGGGAAACGGACGTTTGGGTCCAGGAAGCAGGAACACATCTCATTCACTTTGACGGGGAGCGCTTCCTGGGTCCCTATGACAGCCAGACCGGTCAGGCTGAGTAGCCGCCCATGCTACTTGCCCGCGCCTGACTTTTCGAGTACAATGTGCGGCATCAAGCCAAGCGTACACATAGTCTTGAGCGAGGGGGAGTAAAATGAAACGGACCATCGGCCTGCTGCACATTTTGATCGTCGTGACCCTGCTGCTGGGTGCCTGCGGCGACACGCCGGCGCCACCCACCGCCACGCCCGCACCCATCGTCTCCAGCCCGACGGCCGAGCCGGTTGCCGGCGAACCGGCAGCCGAGCCATCTGCCGGGCTGCCCGAAGCAGCCCCTGAGGGAGAAGGAGAAGATCCGATCTACCTCGCCATCATCTGGCACCAACACCAGCCACTCTACTTCAAGGACCCCGAGACAGGCATCTATCAGAAGCCATGGGTGCGCCTGCATGCAGCCAAGGATTACGTAGACATGGCTGCGATCCTGGAAAAGTACCCCGACATCCACGCCACCTTCAACCTGACCCCCTCGCTGCTGCGCCAGTTGAACGACCTGGCTGCCGGCGCGCAGGACTTGTACCAAGTGCACACCGAGATCCCTGCCGCCGAGCTGACCGCAGAGCAGAAGGAGTTTATCCAGGCTCGCTTCTTTGACATCAACCCCAAAATCATTGCCCGCTTTCCCCGCTTCCAGGAGATCGCCGACGATCGCGACAACAGCGCCAACTGGGATACACAGACGTGGCTTGACCTCCAGGTGCTCATGAACCTGGCGTGGACTGACCCAGACTGGCTGGCGGAGGAGCCGCTAGCCGGCCTGGTAGAAGAAGGGCGCGATTTTGCCGAGGCTGACAAGGCCACGGTGCTGGAGGAGCACGCCCGCCTGGTGACAGAGGTTATCCCGGTGCATCAGGCGTTGCAGGACGAGGGGCGCATCGAGGTGACTATGACGCCCTTCTTCCATCCCATCCTCCCCCTGCTGCTCGACAGCGACCTGGCTGCCGTGGCAGTGCCCGACGCCGAGCTGCCGCCGCGCTACACCTATGGCTTTGACGCAGTAGAGCAGATCGAACTGGGCGTCAACTTTTACGAGGAGACATTTGGACAGCCGCCGCGCGGCATGTGGCCCGCCGAGGGGGCAGTGGCGCAAGAGATCGTAGGCATGGTGGCCCGCGCGGGCATCCAGTGGATGGCCAGTGATGAAGAAGTGCTCGCTCGCAGCCTGGACGAGACCGCCTTTAGCCGCAACAGCCAGGAGGTCGTCCAACAGCCCGACAATCTGTACCGGCCCTACGTCGTGAGCAGCCGCGATGACGAGATGTATATCGTGTTTCGCGACAAGGTGATCAGCGACAAGGTAGGCTTTACCTACAGCGGCACCCCGGGCAGCGCCGCGGCGCAGGATTTCGTCAACCGCATCCTGGCCATCCGCGAGCAGCTTGCTGCCGAAGGCACCGAGGGCCCGAACCTGGTCAGCGTCATCCTCGACGGCGAAAACGCCTGGGAGCACTATGCCAACGACGGCAAAGAGTTCCTCAACTCGCTCTACGAATTGCTGGAAGAGGAGCAGGCCAAGGGCACGATTCAGACGATCACGCCCAGCGCCTACGTGGCGCAGTTCCCCGAACAGCCGGCGATCGAAGAGCTGTGGCGCGGCAGTTGGGTCAGCCCCGACTATTTGACGTGGATCGGCGAGGACGAGGAGAACCGTGCCTGGGATTACCTGGGCCGGGTCCGGGCCGCGGTGGAAAAGAAAAAGGTCTCCCTGGACGACGAGACGCTCGCCGCCGTGATGGACGCGATCTATACGGCCGAGGGCAGCGACTGGTTCTGGTGGTACGGTGCCGACCAGAACAGCGGCGACGACGGCGCTTTTGACGAGCAGTTTCGCCGCACGCTGATGCGCGTCTATGACGCCATGGGCGAGCCGGTGCCCACCTTCCTGAAGGTGCCCGTCATCCCCCAGCAGGCCCAGCCGCCGGAGGCGGGCGCTTCTGCCCTCATCACGCCCGAAATCGACGGCGCCGGCGATGAGGCCGAGTGGCAGGGCGCCGGCTACTACCTGGAGGAGGGGGGTGTGCAGGCGACGCCCAACCAGGTCGTCAGCCAGCTCTGGTACGGCTTTGACAAGGAGAACCTTTACCTGCGCCTCGACGCGCGCCGCCCGTGGGCCGACGTCGGCGCCGAGACACACGCCGGCTTTTACCTGACCCGCCCCGGCGGCGGCCCCGAAAGCCCATTCAGCCGCATCGGAGGGGAGGAAACACTGTTGGGCTTTAGCGCCCAGGCACTGATCGAAGTCACCATCCAGGGTGACACCGCGGCTGCGACACTTTACCTGGTGGACGAGGGCGGTGGCTATGCTGAGGCAGCCACCGGCCTGCCCGCGGGCGTCTCGGGCAGTACACTGGAGGTCGCGGTGCCGTACGCCAGTCCCTTGGGCAAGCCCGACGCCGGAGACAACCTCAAATTCCGCACCGTGATCAGTGAGGGCGAGCAGCGCGACATCCAGGCCGTGCCGGGCAGTGGCCCCGGCCAACTGGTGGTGCCTGACCTGGGCTTGACGACCCCCATCCTGACCATCGCCGATCCGCAGGGCGATGACCATGGCCCCGGCACCTACGAATATCCCCAGGATGGCGTCTTTGCCGACGGTACCTTTGACATCATCGAGTTTGCCGTGGCCGAGGACGACAACAACCTGATCTTTCGCTTTTCCTTGGCCGGGCCGCTCAACAACGACTGGGGCGCGCCCAACGGCATGGGCATTCACACCCTGGACGTCTATATCGACGCGGCAGAGGGCGGCGCCCGCAAGCTGCTGCCAGGCCGGAACGCGGCCGTTCCGGAAGGCAGCGGGTGGGAGTTTGCCATCTGGGCTGAGGGATGGACACCTGGCCTCTACGGCCCGCCTGGCGACGAGGCCGAGCCAGTGCCCCTGGGCGACAGCGGCACACTGAACATCCTCAGCGATCCGGGCCAGAACAAAATCACCATCCGCGTGCCCAAGCAGGTGCTCGCCGACAGCCTGGGTGTGGCAGTGGACGATCTCGCGCCGGCGACATGGGGCTACCTGGGGGTGGTCATGAGCCAGGAGGGATATCCTGCCAGTGGTGTGTGGCGCATCCGCGACGTAGAGCCCGCGGCCCAGCAATGGCGCCTGGGTGGCGCTCCGGCCGACACAAACCACACGCGCATCATCGACGTGGCCTATCCCGAGGGGGTGGCCCCGGCACAGGAAGAAGCGTTGTCCACCTATCCGGCTTCTCAGGAGACAGATATGGACACCCTGGGGCCCGATGACCTGGCACAACTGGAGATGGTCGTACCAGAATAAGCGTGTTGTCGTTGGTGGCCTACCCCAGGCACAACCTGAACGAGAGCATGGCTGCCAACCGGGGCGTGGGAGCCCCGGTTGGCAGCCATCCACCTGGATGATCCATGGAGAGAGAAACGTGGCAAAAACCTATCCCGAGATCACGATCTACAGCCGCCCGTGGTGTGGCAGCGTAATGCGCGTCAAGCGCTGGCTCGACGAGCGCGGCATTCCCTACCGCGAGGTCGACATCAGCCGCGATCCTGCCGCCGCACGCCACGTCGAAGCGCTGAACAACGGGTACCAATCGGTGCCCACGATCCTGTTCAACGGCAAACACGTCGCCACGGAACCAAGCACCGCCGACCTGGAGCGCCTGCTTGGCTAACCCAAGCCATCTCCCCCTGCTTGTGATCGGGCGACCGTCACTTCCGAATTATCACTGGCGAGCTATTCATGGTCTCACCCCCGTGTCTTTTGCCCGGTGCGCGTGTTTTAACTGTTTTGAGGTATCATCCCAAAAAGTCGGGGCGGGATGTAGGGCGGATGGGCAATCGACCCTACATCCCCCAAGTTATAGAGAGGATACGTTTTGAGGGTCGTTCGAGGAGGACAATGAGATGAAGATCGTAGTCGACGCCATGGGTGGGGACCATGCTCCTGCCGTCGTAGTCGAAGGCGCCGTGGAAGCAGTACGCAGCCTGGGTATCGACGTGGTGCTTGTGGGGCAGCAAGCCGCGGTAGAAGCGGAGCTGGCCAAACATGACACCGCCAGTCTGCCGCTGTCGGTGGTGCACGCGCCAGAGGTGATCTCGATGGACGAGCACAACCCTGCGGCGGCCGTCAAGGCGCAAAAAGAGTCGTCGATGGTGGTCGGCATGGAGTTGGTCAAGCAGCACGAGGCCGACGCCTTTTTCACCGCCGGCCACTCGGGTGGCGCCCTCGCATCGGCGCTCTTTCGCCTGGGTCGCATTCGAGGTATCCGCCGGCCGGCACTGTCGACCATCTTTCCAAGCCAGACGCCAGACCGAGGCGGGTACCCTTCGGGTGCCGGCACGGGGTTCTGCTTCCTGCTCGACATCGGCGCCAACGTCGACTGCAAGCCGGAATACCTGGTCCAGTTTGCCATGATGGGCTCGATCTATGCCGAGCGCGTGCTGGGCGTGACGAACCCACGCGTCGGCATCGTGTCGAACGGCGAGGAAGAGGGCAAGGGAAATGAGCTGGTGCAGCAGACGACGCCGCTGCTCAGGGCAAGCCCGATCAATTTCATCGGCAACGTGGAGGGCAAGGACATTCCACGCGGCATCGCCGACGTGATCGTCACCGATGGATTTACAGGCAATGTGATCATCAAGTTGGCAGAAGGGGTGTCCAAGATGCTGCTCGAGATCCTGAAAGACGAGATCATGAGCAGCAACATTTCGAAGGTGGGCGCGCTGCTGGCCAAGCCGGCCTTTGACTCGGTGCGGCAGCGCCTCGACTATCGAGAGTATGGAGGCGCCCCCCTGCTGGGCATCGACGGCGTTGTGTTCGTCGGTCACGGCCGGTCAGATGCAGTCGCCGTGCGCAATGCAGTCCGTTTGACTGCCCAGGCGGTGGAGAATGGCATCGTCGAGGCGATCAAGGACGGATTGGAAGAATACCAATAACGCTGGAGTGCCACCCAGCTACCACAAAGGGGAAAAGCAATGAGAGAACGCAAACTGGAAGAACGGGTGGTGATCACCGGAATGGGCGCCCTCACGCCCCTCGGCCTGACCGTAGATGAGACGTGGCAGGGGCTGGTCGCAGGCCAATCGGGCATCACCAAGATTACCCAATTCGATCCCAGCGATCTGCCGATCCAAATCGCCGGTGAGGTCAAGGGATTCGATCCGACGGGCTACATCGACTTTAAGGAAGCGCGGCGCATGGCGCGCACTTCGCACCTGTCGCTGGCCGCCGCGGCACAGGCCATGGCCGACGCAGGGTTGGGCGACGAGGTGCCCGATCCAGAGCGCGCGGGTGTGATCATGGGCACCGGCGTCGGTGGGTTCGACGTCGCCATCGAAGCGTGGGACACCTTTCGCACCAAGGGCTTGCGCCGTGTCAGCCCATTTTCGGCCACAGCCCTGCTGGCCAACATGCCGGCTCACCACATCAGTTTACGCTACCAGTGCCAGGCCTACAACGCCACAGTTGTGACCGCGTGCGCTTCCGGCACGCAGGCGATCGGCGAGGCGGCAGAGGTGATTCGCCGCGGGGGCGCCGAACTGATGCTCGCCGGTGGGATCGAGGCCCTGATCCATCCGATCCTCATCGCCGCCTTTACCATCATGCGCGTGCTCGCAGCCGACAACGAGCACCCCGAGGCTGCCATCAAGCCGTTCGACGCTCGGCGCGATGGCTTTGTCTCTTCCGAGGGATCAGCGGTCATGGTGCTGGAGCGTCTCGACAAGGCCCTCGACCGCGGCGCGCGCATCCACGCGGAGGTAATCGGTTTTGCAGCCAACACCGATGCCTACCACGTCGCCATCCCCGATCCGGAGGGCCTGGGGGCCATTCGCTGCATGCGCTGGGCGATCGAAAACGCGGGCATCTCACCCAGCGAGGTTGGCTATATCAACGCACACGGCCCCGGCACCGAGGTGGGCGACCCGATCGAGACGAAGGCGATCAAGGCCATCTTTGGCGAGCACGCCTACCAGATCCCTGTCAGCTCCACCAAGTCGATGATCGGCCACGCGCTGGGCGGCGCCGGTGCAATCGAGGCCATGGCCTGCGCCAAGACAATCACGGAAGGCATCATCCACCCGACGATCAACTATGAGGTGCCCGACCCCGAGTGTGACCTCGACTATGTGCCCAACGTCGCGCGCAAGGCGGATGTCCGTATCACCCTTTCGAACTCGTTCGGCCTGGGCGGGCAGAACGCCTGTCTCGTGTTGGGAAAATATTAGATATTGGATAGTGGAGATTAGAATGCAGACTGTTGTCAATGAGGACAAGGTGGAGCGCGGTGCGCGCATCGGCAAGATCGGGACGTTCGCCGGCCTGGGGTTTCTGCTGGCAGGGCTTATTATCTCGCTGCTAAATCCCATGTCGTCGCTTGTTTGGGTATCCTTTGCGTGCCTGATCGTGGGATTAGTCGTCTCGAGCATCGGCACGGCGAATATGAACCGCTGGGTCAAGGAGCCGCGTGCCGACCAGGCACTGACGCAGGGGTTAAAGGGGTTCGATGACCGCTACCGGATGTATCACTATGTGCTGCCAGCGCCGCACGTGCTCCTCAGCCCTGCCGGGCTCTATGTGCTCACGGCCATGGGGCACGATGGCGTGATCCGGTATGATGGCACCAAATTCCATCGCAATTTTAGCCTGGCGCGGGCGGTGCGCTTTATGGCCGAAGAGGGGCTGGGCAAGCCATTCGCCGAGTTGAACGCGCAGGTGGCAGCACTGCGCAAATTCCTCAAAGAAAACAACGCTGGACAAGATGTCGAGATCGAAGCTCTGCTCGTCTTTTATAGCCCGAAGGCAGAGTTGATATTGGATGATCCGGCGGCGCCTGTAACCACATCCAAGGGGCTAAAGAAGCAGGTTCGTAAGCAGCGCGGCACCGAGCTCAAGGGCAAGCAGTACGACGAGCTGCTGGCGCTCTTTGAAGCGGCAGCGGCGGCCCAATAACCGGTGGGGGATACACATCGTCTCATCTGTCAACCAGCAGGTCGTGCTGCACGTCCCACATCCTGCGATAGTATCCACCCATCTGCAACAAGTCGTGGTGCCGGCCGCGCTCGACCACTTGCCCCGCGCGCAACACCAGGATCTCGTCCGCAGCCTCCAGCCCGACGAGGTGGTGGGTGACAAGGAGGGTCGTGCGCCCCCTGGCGTGAGCCAGCAGCGAGTCCATCACCTCTCGCTCTGTCAGCGCGTCGAGGTTGGCGGTTGGCTCGTCGAGTAGCAGCAGCGGCGCGTCTTGCAGGATCGCGCGAGCGATGGCAAGCCGTCGCCGCTGCCCGGCGCTCAGGCGCACCCCCTGCTCCCCGATCCACGTGTCATAGCCGCCTGTCAGCGAGAGGATGAAATCGTGGATGCGGGCCTGGCGCGCCGCGCCGACCAGCATGTCATCACTCGCGTCCGGCCGAGCAAGCGCCAAGTTGTCGCGCACCGTTCCGGTAAAGAGGTGCGTGTGCTGTGATACGACGGCGAACAGGTCTCGCACATCGGCCGCGGCATAGGCGTGCAGCTCCCGCCCGCCAAGTTGGATCTGCCCCTGTGAATAGTCCCAGAAGCGAAGCAGGAGATGGACGAGGGTCGACTTGCCTGCGCCGCTGGGGCCGACGACGGCGACGAGGCCGCCGGCAGATACGGACAAGCTGACATCACGCAACACCGCTGGGCCGCCAGGCTCGTAGGTGAAAGAGAGATCTTGGACGTGCAGCACAGGTCCGGTGCTCGCCCGCAACGCGCCCCGTGCAGGCGGTGAGGCAGGCACGGCAGGGTCAACGACAGCCGGCGGCACGTCGACTACCTCAAACAGGCGACCGGCTGCTGCCAGGCTGGCCCCCAGGTATTGAAAGGCCGGTGGCAGCGGCAACACCGCCTCAAACGCCGAAATCGCCGCCATGGACACCACGGCGAGCAGCACCCCGTCCATCTGGCCCGAGCGCACGAGTGGAATGCCCACGGCGACGACGGCAGCCGTCGCCAGGTTGACTGCCAGGCCGCCGAGGGCATCGTGCAGGCCAGCAGCAGCGGCCAACCGGCCCTGGAGCGCCCCCAGCTCTCTGCCCAGGTGCTCGATGCGCGCCACCTGGCGCCCTGCGGCACCGGCAGCAAGCAGGTCGCCGGCGCCCTGCACCGTGTCGACCAGCGTGGCATTCAGCTCGGCGCGCACGCTCACCAGGCGGCGACCCGGCGCCCGACCCGTTGCCCAAGCCAGCAGCGGCAGCCCGGCGCCTGTGACGACAAGAAAGGCGGCGAGCAGTGCGCCCAGGCGTGTGTCGACCCCGGCTACCAGCCCGATGGCGACCGCCGCCGACAGCACCGCCACTACAGGCGGCGCCAGGGCACGCAGAAAAAAGTTCTCGAGCGTCTCCACGTCGGCCACAGCGCGAGCGAGCAGATCGCCCCCGCGCAGCGCATCGAGCCGGGCCGGAGCGAGCGGCTCGAGCGCGGCATAGAACCAGGTGCGCAGACGGGTCAGCAGGCGAAAGGTGGTCTCGTGGGCCACGAGCCGCTCCAGGTAGCGCAGCACACCGCGGGTGATGCCAAAAAAACGGACGCCGACAATGGCCACTTGCAGCGCGGCGATAGAAGGGTGAAGCGCCGCACGCGCCAGGAGGTAGGCCGAGGTCGTCATCAGCCCCAGGCCAGAGGCTGCCGTGGCCGCGCCGAGCAACGCCGTGAGCGCCCAGCGCGCGGCAAAGGGTGAAGCGAGGGCGAACAGCCGCCTGGCGACCAGGGGAACCGGCGTGCGCATCACTCCAGCCCCCCGGGCCGTGCGGCGCTCACCAGCCTACGATAGAGGCCACCTAGCGCCAACAGGCCCGTGTGTGTGCCCTCCTCGACGATCTGCCCACCCTCGATCACCAGGATCCGATCAGCGCGCACCACCGTCTGCAGCCGGTGCGCAACGATCAACGCGGTACGCCCGGGAAGCAGCCCGTCAAGCGCTGCCTGGATGGCCGACTCTGTCTCCGGGTCGAGGTGGGCAGTCGCTTCGTCGAGGACGAGGAAGGGGGCATCCTCCAGGAACGCCCTGGCCAGGGCAATGCGCCGTATCTCGCCACCGCTCAGCCGGGCGCCGCGCTCGCCCACCAGCGTGTCATAGCCCTCGGGCAGCGCCTCGATGAACGACGTGGCACCTGCCAGGCGTGCTGCACGGGCTACCTCTTCCATGCCCGCATCGGGGCGGGCCAGGCGGATGTTGTCGGCCACTGTGCCGTAAAAGAGAAGGGGGTCCTGCGGCACCCACGCCACCTGCCGCCGCCAGGCATCAGGCTCGATCTCTGCCAGCGGCTGCCCATCGACCCGGATCGCGCCCTGCTGCGGATCGAGAAAGCGAAGCAGCAGGTAGGTAATCGTCGTCTTGCCCGCGCCGGTGGGCCCGACCAGAGCCACCGTCTCGCCGGCAGCCACCTGGAACGAAACACCACGCAGCGCCGGCCGGTCGCCACCGTCGTAGCTATACCGCACATCGTCGAAGGTAATCCCTGCAAAAAGGGGGGGCGCCTCCCCAGACCTCATGTACCGCCATCCTCCAGGATGCGTCCCCTCCACTTCAGGCCTGGCATCCAGCACCTGAAAGATACGCTCCGCCGCGGCGGCGCCGGCCGTGCCCGCGTGAAAACGCGCGCCGAGCAGGCGCAGTGGCAGATAGAATTCGGGGGCAAGAATGAGGACAAAGAACGCATGCTCAAAGGAGAGGTGTCCGTATAGGAGGCGCAGGCCCACCTGTACGGCGACGACGGCGGTGCTGAGCGTGGCGACCAGCTCCAGGACCAATGCCGAGAGAAAGGCCAGGCGCAGCACCTCCATCGTCAGCTCGCGAAAGCGCTCACCAGCGCGAGCGATCAGGTCGATTCGCGCACGGCTCTGGCCGAGTATCTTGAGCGCCGGCAGCCCGCGCAGCGCGTCGAGAAAGTGAGCGCTCAGCCGCCCGAGCGCCGTCCACCGCCGCCGGGTGGCGGCACCTGCCGCGTGGCCGATGAGGACCATGAAGAGTGGGATGAGCGGCGCGGTCAGGAGCAGCACCAGGCCCGAGATCCAGTCGAGAGGAAACACCAGGAGGAGCACAGCGGCAGGCACGAGCGCGGCAAGTGCCATTTGGGGCAGGTAGAGGCGAAAATAGTCGTCGAGCGCCTCGATCCCGTCGACCGCCGTGTGCGCAATCTCACCCACGCGCTCTCCATGCACATAGGCCGGGCCGAGGGCGAGCAGATGAGCCGCCAGGCGAGCGCGCAGGGCCTGCTTGGCCCCGTCGGCCAGGTGGTGCGCCGCCACGTCGCGGCCCCACACCAGCGCGGCACGTGCCAACGCCAGCGCCACAAAGCCGGCAAGCGCGGGCGCGAGCACGTCCAGCCCATCGCCGGCAAGGAAGGCCCGGGCGACGACGTGGGCCAGCAGGCGCGCCTGCCCGGCAACCGCCAGCCCGGCCAACAGGCCCAGCCCCACGGTCAACCCCAGAGTGAACGGGTCTGTCCATCCCCGGTCCACCAGCCGGCGGGAGAGCTTCATACCCGCCCCGTGATCATGGCCAGCAGCAGGTCGGTGGCAAAAGTCACCTCTCGACCCGTCGCTTCTGCCGCAGCAATGGCGTCCTTCATGCGCTGTAGCCCGGCCGCATAGGCCTCGTCGCTGAGCAGTGTGAGCTGTGACGTGGCTTCTTTGCGCAAAAATGGATCATTGAGCACGGCACGGCCAGCCTTGATATCCACGATGCGCTCCACTACGCGCCAATCGATGCTCTGAAAGCCGGCCGCCGCCATCCAATCGACGACCGTGCCCCAAGAGGGGAAGCGCGCCAGGTCGGTTTCGTAGGTACCCTCGAAATAGTCGTACACGTACCACCGGTCGCTGATGCGGCGCGGATCGGTGCCGATGACGGCCAGGGCACCGCCAGGCCGCAGGAGGCGGCGCGCCTCGGCTACGAATGTGGCGGGCGCGTCGAAATGATGGATCGCGTTCACGCAGTAGACAAGGTCAAACGACGCTGCGGGAAAGGGCAGCCGGGCTGCACTGCCACGCACCAGGCGCAGCGGCGCGCCACGCGCCTGTGCGCCCGCGAGCATCCCTGCCGACAGGTCGAGGCCGTAGAATGGACCGGAAGGGGCAGGCAACGCGGCGTGCAGCCCGGCGAGCCAGTGGCCTGTGCCGCAGCCCACTTCCAGCACCAGGCCAGCGCTCCCCTCCCGCGCCAGGGCCTCGAGTGCGCGGGCAGGCCCTTGCAACCCTCCATCCGCATGCCGCCTGTCGTAACTGGGTGCCACGCGGTCATAGTCAACGTGCAGTCGCGACATTGTTTCTCCCTCATGGTTGGGCGCGCGCACAGCAGGACCACGAAGGGGAACACCAGGCGCCCCGTCGCACGGGTCAAAGTGTCCATGCCCTCGCGCCGGGCAAAACGGATCAGGATGGAAGCGAACGAGACAAGAGCGCGTCCGCTTGCCTGGGTGCTGCTCTGGCTGCCGGCGCCGGTGTATCGGTGGGCGGCGATGGTCCGATCGGTGTATCGCCCGGCTCTGGCGTGGTCGTGCCGTCGGGCAAAGAAGGCCCGAGGGGCATCTGCGTGGGCGTGGGTGTGGGCGTGGGTGTCTCGGTCGGGGTGTTGGTTGGGGTCAGCGTGGGCCATGGCGTCCAGGTGGGCACCGGGGTCGAAGTGGGGACGGGCTGCTCCGGGATCAGCGCGACGGCGATCAGGCTAATCACCATGCTCGCTACCAGCACCAGGCTCATCACCCAGAACAGCGTCTGACTCAAGCTTCGCTGCTGTTTTTTCTTGCTCACAACTAGAAACCTCCCCTAGATAACGGCGCGATTATACCACAATGTGCTGTGCACGTCTAGCACGGTTTGACAGCAGTCCAGGGCAAGGGTATAATCGTACTATCTACCATACAGGTGAAACAGATACTGTTGAAAGGCGAACGCGCGCTCGGGAGGGGAGAATGCAATGTCCTGATTGTGGGGCGTACATTGGAGATGAGGACAGTTTTTGTGGCGAGTGTGGCCGGCCGGTCGAAAAGACGCCGGCGGCACCCGCAGCAACCGTGGTCGTCGCGCCACGGGGGGCCGACCAGCCAGAAACGCCCCCCCGTGTGCCGCCCACGGCCAGGCCGGCGCCCGCTCGCCCGGCACCTGCCCCTGGCGCCCCTGCTGCGTCGCTGCCGGCACGGCGGCGTGGCTTGACCTGGGGTCTGATCGGCGTCTCGGTAGGGCTGATGGTGATGTGCCTGGCTGGCTGCCTCATCTTTTTCGTCCTCGGCTCAGGGGACGAGCTGCCGCCGACCACCGAGCCGGTGGTCGCCGGGCCGGCATCACCAACCCCAGCGCCGGTAGTCGTCAAAGAGACACCTGCCCCTCCCACCTACGTCGAAGACTTTGACAGCGATGACGGCGGCTGGGACGTGTACGACGAGGGAGACACCTGGGCTGCGTACGTCGACGGGGGGTACAGGCTTGGTGTGCTGGCGGCCGAATATGTAACGTGGGCCAATCCGACATGGGACGAATCGTTTGCCAACTTTGAGATTGAGGTCGATGTGCGCCAGGTGGAAGGGCCGATCGACAACAACCTTGGGGTCCTGGTCCGCTATCAGGCAGGCGACGAGGACTATTACTGGTTCCAGCTCAGCAACGATGGGTTTTATTCGGTGGCCATGCTACGCGACGGCGAATGGGAGACACTGGTCGATTGGGAACAATCCAGCGCGATCGAGACAGGGCTATACGTAAACAACCATGTCAAAGTCGTGTGTTTCCACGACGAATTTGACTTTTACGTGAACGGAACCCACCTGACGCACGTCGTCGACGACGCGTTTGCCACCGGCAACATCGGCCTGGCTGCCGGTACGTTCGACGAGCCAGGGGTGGTGATCGAGTTCGACAACCTGACGATCCGGGAGCTGGAAGAGTAACAAGCCGCCCCTCGTCGACCGATCGGTGCTACTCGATCGCAAGGGCAAGAGCCACCCTCACCGCTTCTTCCGCGTCCTCCACGTCGACAATCCCGTTCGTCTCCTGCCCAGCGCGGCACAGGCTCCACGTTCGCAGCCCCACCACAGGGCGGCCCATCTTGAGCGCCAGCCCGATCTCTGACAGCGTGCCATAGCCACCACTGACTGCGATCACGGCGTCGGCAGTGCGCACGACGATGGCGTTGCGCGCCTCACCCATGCCTGTGACCACCGGCACCTGGACGTAGGGGTTGGCCTCGCTCCGATCGGTGCCCGGCAGGATGCCGACGGTCGTGCCGCCTTCAGCCGTGGCCCCACGGCAGGCAGCCTCCATGACGCCGCCGCGCCCACCACACACAAGCCCGGCGCCTCGCCGCGCAATCTCCCGCCCCACGGCCTCTGCGATCGCCGCCACCTCCTCATCACAACGTGCCGCGCCAATGATCGCGATCCAGATCATCCGATTTGCGATTTCCGATTTACGAGTTACGATTATCCTACTCCTCGCCCCTCAAGCCTCTGGCGTCCGCCAGGGGTCTGGTGACAGCCAACCTGGAGCGGCTACCGTCCCAGCGCTGCTTCCGACAATGTCGTATAGACCGCGCCGGTGGGACGGAGATCGCTCTTGATGTAGGCCACGTGGGCCACATCCATCGTGTCGACAATGCCCACGTCGTTTGCCACCACCACCTCACCTACCTCACGCACCTCTGATTTCGTGGCGCGCTGCCCGATGCGGCCGAGTGTCAGGTGTGGGCTGAAGGTGCGTCTCTCTGTCGGAAACCCAAGCGGTGACACTTCCGCCTCGACGGCACGCTGCAACCGGGCCAGTGCGCCAGTCGACTCGTGAATGCCCACCCACACCACGCGCGGCTGGCGGGCGTTGGGAAAACATCCCAGGGTTCCGACGCTGAAGGAAAAGGGCTCGACCGTCGCCGCCGCACGGGCAAGTGCCTCCTGCACTTGCTCGGCCTGCGCCTCAGTCGTGTCGCCCAGGAACTTGAGTGTCAGGTGGATGCCCTCGGGCCGCACCCAACGCACACTGCCAGGTGAGGTCTGGTTGCGCAGCCGGTCCTGGATGCGCCCCAGGTTGGTGCACAACTCGTCGTCGAGCTCAATGGCGATAAAGGTACGCAGCATGACCCAAAAACTCCTTTTGGAGGGGGCTTTTACGCCCCGCGCTCTCCCAGGCGCAGCACGCGCCACGCGTTGCCCCCTAACATGCGACGCAGCGTGGCAGTGGGCATACGCACCGCTTCCATGCGCGCGATCATCCGTTTGGCCGTGAGCAGCGGATAGTCTGTGGCAAACAGCACCTTGCCCGGCGCCCAGCGCGCCGCCAGATGGAAAATATCATCCTGGTAGAGATAGAGCGATGCGGCGGTATCATAGTAGACGTTGCGCATCAAGCCAGACACCTCGGGCATCAGCTCGTAAAAGATGGTGCCCCCGCCCCAGTGCGCACACACGAGCGTCGCCTCGGGGAAGAGGCGCGCAAAGCGGATCACCTCGTCGGGCGTAACGGTGCCCTTGCCAGGGTAGAGGTGGCCCACCGGCTCGCTACAGTGGGTGAGCAGCACCATCCTGTGGGCGAGCGCCACCTCGACGATCGGCGCCATCGCCTTTTCCTCGTCGAGTCGATACCCCTGCCCGTCGGGCATCAGCTCTCCAATGCCGAGCAGCCCTGCTGCTGCACAGCGCTCGATCTCGCGCACTGCTTCCTTGCCGGCAGCGGGATTGACAATGCAGAAGCCGAGGAGGCGGTCGGGGTAGCGCGTCACAGACTGGATGACATAGTCGTTGTCGCGCTTGCACAGGTCCATGTCGCGCCAGCCAAAGCCAAAGACAACGGCCTGGCGTACGTTGGCTTCATCCATGGCCGCCACCAGATCTTCGGCCGAGCTGAGGCGCGCCTTGGGGTTGGCGTACAGGTCGCGGAACCAGGCATCACGCACAAGGTATTCATCGCGCCGGGCAATGATCTCTGGTGCCGTGATATGTGTGTGAAAGTCAATGATCACAGACACCTCCCGGTGGGATTATAACACAACGCGGTCAGAACGCCAAGCGCACGCTGCGCGACATTGCGGGGGATTGCTTCGCTCGCTAGCGCTCGCTCGCAATGACAGGTTCTTGGGTGCTGAGTGGCGCCGACGCCCTGGATCAACTCGCGATGGCAGGGCTAGTTGTTGTCACGTTGCAGATAGGCGACGGTGCAGGCCAGGCCGGCGATGGCGAGGGCGCCGAGGAGGAGGGCGGGGAGAAAGCCGAGATCGAGGCGCAGGTACGCGCTCACCAGGGCCAGCACCAGGCCAGCAGCCACCACGGGCAGGAGACGGACGAGATGACGTCTCTCCAACTCGTCTCGGCCCTCCACGCGCCCTGCCAGGGCGAGGCGCTGCCCCAGGCGCGCCAGGTCCCAGGCGATGAGCCAGGTGGCAACAGCCGGCACCATCCAACCAGCACCCACTCCCAGCCACAATCCGAGGCCCGCCAGCGCCACAGACGCTGCCAGCGAGGCATCGGCCGCCTGCTCTGGGTGGCGCCTGCGGGCTGCTGCCCAGAGCACAGCCGGCACAATGGCCCCTCCAGCAGCCCACGCTTGCAGCCCGTCGGCCAGGATCCCGGCGGCGAGCAGGCTTGTGCCGAGCGCGACAGCCACGTACAGCAGTCTCCCTGCGGCCGACCGATCGGTCGGGCCGGGCCGCGCCCCTGGGGCAGCATCGCTCATCCGAGTATTCCCGCGTGCACAACGGGCGGCATGCGACCGAGCGAGGTGCGGATCGCCCTGTCGAGGGGCAGGCTTACGTTCCAATCGACGACGCGCACGCCAAGGCGCTGGAGGCGGCGCCGGGTGAGGGCGCGCTCGATGCCTATGATGCGCACCGCCAGATCGACCTCGGCCAGGTCGGGCAGCGACTGGCGCTCGAACAGGACGGGATCGGGACGCACCACCAGTACGCGATACCCGCGCGCCAGGAGGCGGCGCACGGCAGCGATGTCGTCGGGCCAGAAGGGGCTGACCAGGATCAGTTGTGATTGGGCGGCGAAAAAGCGCGTGGGTAAATAGTTAAGGCGGTCGAACACCTGGCTCTCCCCGATGTGCGCGCCGGCCAGGGCGCGCAGCAGGTGCTCGCGCTGGAGCTTGCCGTAGCCTGGGATCGTCCAGTGCAGCGCACCACCGTAGATAAGCAAGCCGACGCGGTTGCCCTCGCTCAGAAAAGCATCGGCGAGAGAGGCGGTGGCGTGTACCGCATACTCAAAGAGCGAGGCCTCGCCAGAACGAACCTCGCTGCGCTGGCGTGCATCCAGGATCAGGCCCACGTCGGCAATTCGCTCCCGCTCGAACTCGTTGCTGAATAGGGTGTGGGCGTGGCGGGCGCTGACACGCCAGTTGATGGCCCGGCGTGGATCGCCCATCTGGTACTCGCGCACGCCGAAAAAGTCAACCCCTGAGCCTCCCTGCCGGCTGGGCACCGGCCCGGCGTAGCCGCGTGTGCGCAAGGGACGGATGGCAGGGGCGGAGATGCGTCGCACCGCAGGCAGTGCGACGAGCTGGTCAGGTGCAGCGACCTGGACGTGGCGAGGCAACAGGCCTAGTGGATCGACGGCCGCCACATCGACCGCTTCAAATTGATAGATGCCACGTCGCGCCGTGGCCGTATAGGAAAAGATCAGCCGCTGGCCGTGCTCCAGCGGCGCCGCCACGGACGTCGTCCCGTGCACCACCTGCAGCCCGTCGGGCAACAGATCTGCAATGTGCACCTCCTCGAGTGCCGGTCCGCGGTTCGTCACCTCGATCTGCACCTCCACCGTATCACCTGCCTGGATCCTATCACGGCTGAGATGGCGCGTGGCAGCGATCACTGGGGGTGCCGGGGCGAACAGGAGGGCAGCAGCCATATACATGACGAATGGCACCGCCAGGGCGATGAGGTCACCCTGCCGTGTGCCCAGCCCCACGAGCACGAGCGCAAAGGCCAGAAAGCCGGGGAGCATGACGCGGGACATGGCTAGGCTTCGATGCGCACCGGCACGGGCACCTGGGCGAGCACCTCGTCCAGGACAGCGTCGACAGCCTGGCGCTGCATCCAGAGGTCGGGCTCGAGGATGAGGCGGTGGATGAGTGCCGGGTGGAAAAAGGTCTTGACGTCATCGGGCAGGACATAGTCGCGCCCATGCATCGCGGCCCACACGCGGCTGAGCTTGAGAAGGGCAAGTGAGCCGCGTGGACTGGCGCCCACGGCCACCTGGCGCCGCCCGCGCGTGGCAGAGACGAGGGCGACGATGTAGCGCTCCAGGTCGGGGTCCACGTACACGTCTTCGACGGCGGCGCACATGGCGAGCAGCTCACTCGCGCCGGTGACCTGGGCCAGGTCAAAGGCGTCGCTGCGCCGCTCGCGCCTGCGACGCAGGATCTCTTGCTCGTCTTCCAGGGTAGGATAACCCACCGCCAGCTTGACGAGGAAACGATCGAGCTGGGCCTCGGGCAGCGGGAAGGTGCCCTCGTACTCGATTGGGTTCTGGGTGGCGATCACGAGGAAGGGCTCGGGCAGGCGCATCGTCTCCCCTTCAAGCGTCACCTGGCGCTCCTGCATCGCCTCCAGCAGCGCCGACTGGGTCTTGGGCGAGGCACGGTTGATCTCGTCGGCGAGGATGATGTTGGCAAAGAGAGGCCCACGGCGCAGCTCGAACTCGCCGCGCGCGCGATCGTAGACGTAGCCGCCGGTAATGTCGCCCGGCAGCAGGTCCGGGGTGAACTGGATGCGCTTGAATTCCAGACCGGTCGCCGTCGCAAAGCTGTTGGCGATCAGCGTTTTGGCCAGGCCAGGATAGTCTTCCAGGAGCACATGACCGCTGGCGAGGATAGCGGCCATGAGCTGTTCGAGGAGGGCACGCTTGCCCACCACAGCACGTTCTACCTCGGCGATCACCCTCTGGGCAAGATCAGCGACGTGATCGATCGATGGGGCCATCGTCTACCTCCAACTCTTTTTCCAGGAATTGAACAAAAAGCTGCACAGCAGGATCCACTGCCCCGCGCGTCGCAGCCGGCTCTGCGCGCAGATGTGCAAGCGCCTGCTGCAAAGACGCCTCCCAATGTGGTGGATCTCCCCTGTTTTCAGCTTGCGCGAGCCGGTCTGTCGTGAACAGGCTGCCAGGCTCGAAAAGCAGCCCCTGCTCCGCCGGTCCCAGCCTCTTTCCCGGCTCTGGCTCGACCCGATGGCTATAGGCAAACACCTCCCTCCCCAGGTGCGACAGATATTGCACCAACCTGCGGCGAAAGTAGGGCCGCCTGCCAGCACGGGTGCGGCGGATCAGAAGCGCCAGATCCGCGACCTGGCCGCGTGGGCGGTGCCCAGGCTCAAAGGGCTGGCCCGGCGGCCGGAGGCGGGGAAGCAGGCTGAAAGCGGCCACCACCGTGGCCACGAAAAGAAAGGCGAGCCAAAAAGGCGCCTGCGGCAGGCTGTCGACGAGGCGGTCCACTTTCCAGGCCAGGCGCAGGAGCTCAATCAGCACCACATCGCGCACCAGGTCCGACAGGAGGGGCACCAGCAAGGCAGTGAGCGCGATGATCGCCAGGACGAACCAGGCGTACCGTTTCACAGCCCACTCTCCACAGCTACCTGACGATCCGGTCCCAGAGTTGCGGCAATGGCAGTCAGGCAGGCGATTGCCTCTTGCTCTTGCGTGCCGGTTGCCGGGTGCGAGCCATAGCGCACCATCTCGAAGAGACGTGTCAGCCGCTCCACCTGGGCGCGTGGCAGCACCCAGCGGGTGCCCACGCCTGCCAGCAACCGCTCGAACTCGCGGGGCGTCATTGCCTCCTGGCGCACCAGTCCATAATGCTCGTCAAGCACACGTCCCATCTCAAAGTAACAGCGCATCACCGTGTCCCTCACGTCGGCACCGGCATGCAAGGCGTCGAGTGCACGCTGTGCCTTGCCAGCCAGCGCCCAGGGGGTAGCCGCGATCGGGCCTGGCGGACGCTGCAGCCGCCGGACGAGCGCCCAGGCGCCGGCTACGACGCCCAGCGCGACGAGCAAGGCGATGCCGATCACGGCAACCGGCTCTGCCCACTTGGGAGCGATGGCGTCAAAGGGCTCCAGCCCGGCTACGGCGGCGGCCGTGGGGGCAGGGGTGGCCATCGCAAGATCGGGGGGGGGCGTGATGCGCGGGACACGGTGGAACAGTTGCGGGTAAAAGCGCAGGACCAGGTACAGGCCCACCGTCATCAGGGCCACCCACAGGAACCAGATCAACGCCCGTGCCCTGAACCCCGAAGCATAGAGGGCGTACAACACACCGACGAGCATGAGGGTGGGCGCGACAAGAAACAGGATGGACAACAGCAGGTCGAGCACACGGTCCAGCCAGCTCAGAGACAGGCCACCGCTTGGGCGTCGGGTGGCCAGGCGATAACCTTCAGAAAACTCGATATTCGAGATGGTGGCGGCCAAAAGGACGAGGGCAACGATGGCCAGGATGGTGACCAGCAAGGCACGCACACGGACAGTGGGCCGCGAGAACACGCTCACTCTCCAAACAGGCTGGCACGCAGACGATCCGAAGTGCGGACGAGCCAGACAAAGCCCACAGCCAGGAACCCGGCGATCCACCAGGCAATGGCCAGGGGGAAAAAGACCTGACGCCAAAGGCCCGACTGCAAGTAAAAATGCAAATCGGGCGGTGACACCACCCAACGCCCTCTCACGCGTGTAACATGGTGGGACAGGCGCTCGTACGTTCGGTTGTTGAAATAGAGATACGTCACATACTTGTCGGTCCGGTCCAACATCATCACGAACACAAGATCACGGTCGGTGTCCAGGCTGGCAGGCTGGCGCAGTCCATGCAGCTCGGCGAGAAGACGCTCATTGCCAGTCTGAAGCGCGTCTTCGAGGGCGCGCGCCACGGCAGCGGGCTCACCGTACTGCTCGCGGTACGCGCTCGTGAAATAGGCGGGGTCGTAGCGGATCAGCTCGTACCCTGAAGAGAGGAGGACGATGACGCCGAGTGCGACAAAGGGGAGGAGCGTGACCAGCGCGATCCAGCGGAAACGAACCTGGAGCCTGGCGACAGGCACCTCCCTTTCGGCGGATGATGGCCCGAACATCGACACAGCCTGGCTCCTCAGGCACCCGGTGGGAGCGGCGAGAGGCACGTCGCTTTGCCGGTAATCACTTTATGCATGGCACCATTGTCTCCCGTTCATACCAACGCGGCATCCGGCGTGTATGTTCATGCCTGGGCACCACGGACAGCGAGGCGGCTCCAGTGTGTTTGTCCGTTCGCGACAAGCACATTGGAGCCGCCTACCTTGATACCGAATCCCCAATACCTAAAGCCTGAACCCGATATCTACCTCTCAATACCTGTCGACCCGCGTGTTCCACGCCATGCCTATCAGGCCCAGTAGCAAGCCGGTGATCGACGCTGCGTAGCTCAAAAAGTTGAGCGCAAAGGTCGACTTGAGGATGCCCATGACCGTCAGGAACGGCACGGCCGCGCCGAACAGCACCAGGAAAAAGCCGATGACCAGGAGCAGCCAGGGATGACGCTGGATCATTTGTATAACCAACACGCCACCAGGTGACGCGGCTCCGGCTCAAAGTCCGGAGGCTCCTGGTCGTTGCACAGCCCCTCTATAAAGTGGGGACAGCGCGGGTGGAAGCGGCAGCCAGGAGGTGGTTGAATCAGGCTCGGTGGCTCGCCGGGTGGGATATCCTTGAAGGTGAGCGCATTCTCATAGTTGGGGTCCGAGGTGGCCTCGAGCAGGGCGTGGGTGTAGGGGTGGAGAGGATTGCGCAGCAGGTCATCCACCGGCGCCTTTTCGGCCATCCTGGCGGCGTACATCACAAAGATGCGCTCCGAGAAGTAGCGCACCGTCGACAGGTCGTGGGTGATATAGATCACCGCCAGGTGGTGCTCCTCCTGCAATTTGCGCAGCAGCCTGAGGATCTCGACGCGCACCGAGGCATCGAGCATCGAAACCGGCTCGTCGGCGACGATCAGCTTGGGCTCCATGACCATGGCCCGGGCAATGACGATACGCTGCTGCTGCCCGCCACTGAGCATGTGGGGGAACTTGGCCATAAAGTCCTCGACAGGGGTCATTTTGACCTCTTCGAGCGCCCTGACGATGCGCCGCAGGCGCACTTCTTTGTCCTTGACGCCATTGACGATCATCGGCTCTTCGAGGATGGTGCGCACGCTCATAAAGGGCGGCAAGGCGCCGTAGGGATCCTGCTGCACGTATCCGACCTGCGCACGGTAAGCTTGCAGCTCGCGCGTGCTCAACTGGCTGATCCGATCCCCGTTGAACAGGATCTGGCCCTCGGTGATCGGGTTCAGCCCCAGGATCGTCTTCATCAGCGTCGTTTTGCCACAGCCGCTCTCGCCGACGACGCCCACCGCTTCTCCCTTGGCCAGGTCAAAGCTCACGCCATCGACGGCCCGGACATAGCCTGCATGTCCAAAGCCAAAACGCCGCAGCTCGAACCAGACGTGTAGATCCTGGATTGAAAGCAGGGGATCAGATCCGTTGCCGCCCACGGCTACGGTTGTTTCCGGAACATCAGTGTTCGACGACATACTACACTCCTAGCCTGGTTTTAGTCGTACAGCCAGCACTTGACCAAACGCCGGTGCGAGCCAAACATGGGCGGCTCTTCGTCGCAGCGGTCAAAGCGGGAAGGACAGCGATCTCGGAACCGGCAGCCGGTGGGTGGATTGAGCAGGCTGGGCGGCTGGCCGACAATAAAGTCGGGCTCGGTATCGGCCCGCAGCCGGGGCACGCTGGCCATCAGCTTCTGCGAGTAGGGGTGGAGCGGCTCGGTGAAAAAGCGGCGCGCGTCGCTCGTCTCGACCATCTGCCCGGCGTACATCACGGCCACCCTGTCGGCCAGCTCACTCGAGGTGGCAATGTCGTGGGTGATCAGGATAAAGCTGACCTCCAGCTCCTGCTTGATGCGCTTGAGGACGTTAAAGATGTTGGCCTGGGTGAGCACGTCGAGGGCCGAGGTGGGCTCGTCCAGGACAACCAGGCTCGGCGCGGTGACGAGCGACATGGCAATGGCCACGCGCTGGCGCATGCCGCCACTCAGCTCGAAGGCATAGCGGCTCATAAAGCCCTCGGGCACACCTACGTGCTGAAACATGCGGCGCGCCTGCTCCATCGCTTCCTTCTTGTTCATGGCGTGGTGCACGATCATGGGCTCGGCCACCTGGTCGCCGACGCGCAGCACCGGGTTCAGGGCATTCATGGCCGCCTGGGGCACGAGCGACATCTCGACCCAGCGCACATTCTGCCGGAACTCGTCGTCACTCAGCGCCATCAGCTCCTGCCCGGCGAGGTACACCTCACCGCTGTAGGTACCCACGTTCCGGGGCAACAGGCGCAAAATGGCTTTGGCCAGCGACGTCTTGCCACACCCTGATTCTCCCAGGACGACCACCGCCTCATTGTATCCCAGATCAAAGTCCACACCATCCACCGCCTGGACGGCCCCTTTCGTCGTGCGAAAGTGGAGCGTGAGATCCTTGACGGTTAGCAATGCATTAAAGCTCTGAGTCATGATGTCACAGCCCTCTCAGCTTTGGGTTAAAGATCCGGTCCAGGGAAAAGCCCACCAGGGCAAAGGCCAGCCCGGTCACCATCAACAAGACAGCGGGCTCGAGCACCCAGTAGTACTGCCCCTGGTAGAGGGCACCGTTGGCGTATGCCTCGTTGATGATCTTGCCCCAGGTGGGCAGGATCGGATCGCCCAGGCCCAGCAGCGCCAGAGAGGCCTCCAGAAAGACATAGGCGGGGATGGTCACCACGAGCTGAGGGATGATCAAGGGCATGATGCGCGGGATCAGGTAGCGGAAGATGAGGCGGGTGCTGGTCGCACCATAGGCCTTGGCCGCCTCGATGTAGGGCGACTCTTTGACCTGCAAAAAGATAGCCCGGTAGGTCTTGATCGCAGACCCAAAAATGCTGAGCACGATGACGACGCCCAGGATCACCCACAGGCTCCTCGAATAGAAGGTCCCGATCATGATCAGAATCGGCAAGAAGGGCAGGATCATGTTCACTTCGGTGATGCGCTGGATGACGGCGTCGACCCAGCCTCCGAACCAGGTGCCGACGCCGGCGATGATCATGGTGGTCAGGGAGGTGCCGACGGCGGCCAACAGGCCGAAGGAGAGGGCGATGGGCGTGCCCCACAGCAGGGCGATCATCAGGTCGCGGCGGCGGTGGTCGGTGCCACCCAGGCCGCCCACCTGGCCATAGATCACCAACTCGGCATCGACGTCGGCCTCGGGCTCGAAAACGAGCGTGTCGAGCACCAGGCTGTAGGTGCCCTGGAGTGCACTATTCGGCGCCTCGGGATCGGCAAAAAGGCCGATGTGCGGTAGCTGGCCCCCAAGCCGGCGCTGCAGCTTTTCATCCTGAGAGATGCGGTACGTCGTCCGTGTGCTTACAGAGAGATCGCCAATTCGGAGCTCCCGGCCATCGGGCGTGAGCAAGGCGGCCGAGACGAAGGGGGTCTTGGACACGTAGCTGGACTGAAAGTAGATGGTCAGCTCCTGGGGAAAGCCCTCGTAGGGATAGTCGAAGGTAAAGATGATGGGGATCCTGGTCATCTCCTCCGTCACCACCTCATGCTCGCCTTTGACGCCACGCTCCCCCGTGTTTATCACGATCGTCTCGGGCAGGTCCTGGCGGCGGAACAGGTTGGTCCAGGCGGGCGAGGCGTTCTTGGGGCTGTTGTACCAGATCTCTTCCCCGCCACGCCATTTGCGCACAGCCTCGCTGTAGGGCATGGCGACCACGGTATAGAGGGCCAGGATGACCAGGAGGAGGATGATCAACAGGCCAAACACGGCAGAAGGATAGCGCCGCAGCTCGCGCAGAGAATTCAGAATACCACTCACGCTTTCTTCCCTCCTTCCCCAACGCGGACTCGGGGATCGACCAGGGCATAGACAAAATCAAGCAAAAAGACAGTGATGCCCAACAGGTAGGCATAGATGACCGTATTGCCAATGATCACCGGTGTGTCGTAGAGGCCAATGGCCTGGTAAAAGACCTTGCCCAGCCCGGGCCAGTTAAAGACCGTCTCGAGGATAATGGCCCCCGTCCAGAGCGTGATCAGGGTCAGGGCAAAGGAGGTGATGATCGTCGGCAGGGTCGGGCGCAGGACATAGCGGCGCTCGATCTCGCGGTCCGAAAGCCCTTTGGCATGGGCCATCTCCACATAATCCTCGCTGGAGTAGATGAGGAAAAAGGTGCGCCAGTTGTAGACGCTCAGGAAGAGACTGGAGATGAGGATGGCGGACACAGGCAGGATCAAGTGTTTTGCCAGGCTGAGGGCGTACTGGACCGGGTTCTCGGGCGGCGGGGCATCGACCATGCCGCCATAGGGCAGGATACGCAGCAGGGCGGCAAAGATCAGGATCAGAAAGAGGCCATAGAACCAGCCCGGCGCCGAGGAGGTGGGCGTCAGGGCAATGATGGCCCGGTCGAACCAACTGCCGTACTGCCGAGACAGGGCCAGCGCCAGGAAAAGGGCCAGGAAAAAGAGGAAAAAGTTGGCCAGGCCCCACATGACCAGCGTCGCCGGCAGGCGCTCCAGCAGGATCCGCCGCACTTCTTTGGAACCGCTGTCGCTAAACATATTCTCGGCGCGACCGAGGTTGAGCGTCAGCGCGTCGCCCAGGTAGGCAAAGCTGCGCAGGATGAACGGCCGGTCGAGGCCGAGCCTCTTTTCCTGGAGGGCGATCATGTCGGACACCAACGCGTTGCGCTCCGCTTCCGGGAGACGCGTCATGTTGGGGTCACCCAGGACCTGCATGCCCACCCGCTCACGGATCTCGGCGCGGCGGATGTTGTCTACGTGACCGCCCATGTTGGCGATCAGGATCGACAGGTATATGGCCACGACGATGGTGAGAAAAATGGCAATCGCCCGGAGCACCGTGTAGCGGGCAAGCCGGGCCCACGTACTCGTCCTCTTTTCTGTTTTGGCC
This sequence comes from Anaerolineae bacterium, assembly GCA_016929795.1. The sequence goes on along the minus strand of JAFGIA010000332.1, from coordinate 4,758 downwards.
TCTGGCTCGGCACCCATCTCCACCGATAACGATGCTTCAGCCATACTCCTACTCACTTTCTTCTAGGCAACCGCCGGTTGCGCACCATCAGTTGCACAATGAGCCCGATAGGGGTCGCTTGCACTTCCCCTATCGGGCTCTGATTCACCGGTACGTCCTACTCAGCCCCCCTTCCCTAGGGAGCCGTCACAAACTCGTAGGTTCCAAAGGTCGGGATGCTGACGATCTTGGACACCACCGCGACCTCGAGCTTGTTCGAGCCGGCCTCGAGCGCACCCGTCTGCTCGGCAGTCAGCGTGATCGCGTATTGCCCCTCGGCCACGTTCTCGGCGATGCCAGTCGCAGCCAGCGCGCCGGTGGCGTCGTAGAGCAGCCACTTGACCTCGCCGATCATGTCGGCCGGGTAGGGCTCGCCCCCGAACGTCACGAACACGTCAAAGGTGGACTCGTCGCCGATCTTGACCTGTCCGGGGCCGTCGATCTCGACGTCGGCGAGCATCGGCTCGGCAAACTGGGACCACTTGTCCGCCGGGTCGATGTACGCGGCGTTGTGGGCCAGGATGACCGTGCCCTCAACCGGGAAGACACCTTCCAGCCGGTAGGGGCCGGTGCCGATCAAGAAGTGACCCCAGCGCCGGTACCATTCCGCGAGGTTGGTGTAGCGGGCGGCGGCCTCTTCGGCGGTGATGTACTGGCCCATCGTCGGCTCGTACGGGATAAAGAGCTCCGCCGTGGCTGAAACCAACTGCGCGTTCAGGATCTCGAGGCTCGGGCCTCCGATAAAGTTCATCTGCTCGATCTCGAGGGCATCGGCCTTGTCCGCCGAGTAGGCCAGCTCCCCGGCCGCCTCGGAGCGGTAGCTGACGGCCATGTTGTGCCAGGCCGCCTCGCCGTAGCCATAGTTCGGCCACGTGAGCGCGTTGGCGACACCCCATTCGGCGTCGAGCTGGTAGGCATCGTCGTACCACTCGATGGTCAGCGGATCCTCGGAGAGGATCTTGAAGCCCTTAAAGTGGGACAGGAAGGTCTCCAGGGAAGCCACGGTCGCCTCGTCATAGATGGCGCTCTCCGGCTTGGACACGTCGAACTGGTAGATCATAGTCATCATCCAGTCGGCGACGTCAAAGGGGCTGCCATCGTGCCAGGTCAAGTCCGCCAGGTCCGCTCCGTAGGTGAAGACGACCTTGCTGAGGGCCGTCTGAGGCTCGGTGTAGACCTCGGCGGCGGTCAGGAACACCTGATTGGCCGCATCCCAGTCGACCAGGGCATCGTCGGGCACCGGGATCTCGGGCACGAACTCGAGGGTCACCCAGTCGAGGGTCACGTCCACAGGCAGGCCTTCCTGCACGGTATAGATGGCCGACTCGATGCGCTGCGGCCAGAAGAGGCCGGTGTAGGGGTCGGGCATGACGCCGACGTCGGCCAGGGGCCGCTGGACGGCCGTGTCATAGACCCAGTTGCTGCCGGCCGGGGGGTTGATGGGCTGGGTCAGGATGCTGGGCATGGCCACGGTCATCGAGCCACCCACTTGATCCTTGAAACGCAGCGTGTAGGGGTAGAGCCGGGAACCGGCGACGGCGCCGGCCAGGTCAGCCGTGACAACCACATCCGCCGAGCGCGGGGTAAAGCTCTTGCGGTCGACGAGCCAGACGCGGTTCGAGGACTGCAGGCCCAGGGTCATGGCCGTCTGGAACAGCTCGGCGCGCTCTTCCATGCTGGCAAAGTCGTTGTTGTTGAGCGCGAGGAGGGCCTCGTCGAACTCGGGCGTGATGTCAAAGTTCTGCCACAGCGGGCTAAAGCCGTAGGCGCTACGCGGGCTGTAGAAGAAGAGCCAGTTGCTGCCCTGATCGCGGGAGATGGCGGTGGTGATCCAGCCACCGGTGTAGAGGTTCCACTGCCCGTCGCACGGGTTGCCGCTCACCCACAGAGGCGAGGCCTCGGCCGAGGTCTTGTACTGGCGGTCGACAGTAAAGCCAATGTCCTCGAGCTGGTTCGAGACGTAATCGCCGATCTCGCGGCGCTCGTCCTCGACGCGGATGAGAAAGATGAGGGTCACGGGCGCGCCGTTGTACTGCCACTTGCCGTCGACCAACTCGGCGCCGTTCGCCTCCATCTGCTCGGCAATGACCGTACGCGCCTTTTCCACATCGTAGGCGTACTTGGCCTCAAGCTCGCGGGCTGTGGCTACATAGCGCGCATAGTCGGGGAAGCCAGAGGTGATGGGGAACCACTTGGGCACGGCCAGGCCACCCATGATCTCCTGCACGATATAGTTGCGGTCGATCAGCCAGTTCATCGCCTCGCGCACCTCGGCGATAGCCATGGGGTTGAGGGTGTTGGTGGTGGTCAGGACGGGGCCACAGGGGTTCAGCGTCAGCTCGTTGTAAGAGCCGTACGACTGGGTGTAGATCATGTCCGGGTCGGCCGCGACGGTGGCAAAGAGCTCCGAGTCGGACACGGTGTAGGCAAAGACGTCGAGCTCACCCGCCTGGATACGGCTGACAGCCGCTTCGGAACTGGGCTCCTCGACGACGATGATCGTGTCAAGCCAGCCACCGTTGCGCTCCACGGGCACGGGCGTAGGCGTAACTACAACCTCTTTTTCGACCTCTTTTTCGACCTCGACCGTCTGGACCACAGTCTCGACCACGGTCTGGGGCGTCCCCTCGACAATGACCTCGCGGGTCTGCTCGACCACGACGGTCTGAATGATGACCTCAGGCTCTGCCGGCGCGGGCGTGGCGCCGCAAGCGGCGAGGACCAGGGAGGCAACCATCACCAGGACCATGAGGGCCGCCAATTTCTTGTTCAACATTGTCTCCTCCTTCATTCAATGTTCTTGCTGTCTTTACTGCCAGTTGGTCATGCCAGGCGCGGGAGCCTGTTCACCGAGCCTCACCCGCTACATCACCCCCTTTCCAGGTCACCCCGGAAGCCAAAACAGTGCCCTCCGGCGGGATGGTGGATTGGATACTCTTTGAATCAAGCATTCCTATAGTACCACAATCCTGCCATTAAGTCAAACGCTGACTTTCAGGTGAGTTGCACCTCGGAGGTGCAACTCACCTGAAACTTGCCTAGGCGCGGAAGCAGGCGACCCAGTGCCCGCCGCCGACGTCGACAAAGGGTGGGTCCTCTTTGCATACGTCCATCGCCACCGGGCAGCGCGTGTTAAAGTTGCAGCCGACAGGCGGATGGGCCGGGCTCGGCACATCGCCTTCGAGGATAATGCGCCGCCGCTGCTCCTCCACCACCGGGTCGGGGATCGGCACAGCCGACAGGAGCGCCTGGGTGTAGGGGTGGAGCGGGTTGTCGTACAGCTCGAAACGGGTCGTCAGCTCCACGATCTTGCCCAGGTACATGACGGCGATGCGATCCGAGATATGGCGCACGACCGACAGGTCGTGGGCGATAAAGAGATAGGTCAGGTGGAACTCTGCCTGCAGGTCTTCGAGCAGATTGATGATCTGCGCCTGGATCGATACGTCGAGGGCTGAGATCGGCTCGTCGCACACGATAAACTCGGGCTGCACGGCCAGCGCGCGCGCCACGCCGATACGCTGCCGCTGCCCACCAGAGAACTCGTGGGGATAGCGGTTGACAAAGTAGGGGTTGAGCCCTACCACATTGAGCAGCTCCTGCACACGATCGCGCCGCTCTTTGCCCTTGGCGATGTTGTGCACGGTGAGCGGCTCGCCGATGATATCGCCGACGGTCATACGCGGGTTGAGGGATGCGTAGGGATCCTGGAAGATCATTTGCATCCTGGCACGCATCTTGCGCAGCGCCTCGCCCTTCAGGTTGTTCAGCTTCTGCTCCTCAAAATAGACGTCCCCTTCCGTCGGGCGGTAGAGCTGCAAGATGGCACGGCCCGTCGTCGATTTGCCACAGCCCGACTCGCCGACCAGGCCGAGGGTTTCCCCCTGCATGATGTCAAAATCGAGGCCGTCGACCGCCTTGATGGCGCCGATCTGGCGCTGGACGATGATCCCCTGCGTGATGGGAAAGTGCATCTTGAGATTGCGGACCCTGACCAATGCGCCATTGTCACTCATTGTCGCTCGCCCCTTCCTTGGTTTCCTGGTAGCCCTTGTATGTCATGCCCTCGTCTTTGCCTCGCGTCGGGCCTGCCGTAGTGACGTCGACCCAGCACGCGATGCGGTGCCTGGGGCCGACAGGCTCCAGCTCGGGCCGCTCTTCGCGACAGCGATCGACGGCATAGATGCAGCGCGGCTCAAAGGGGCAACCAGGCGGCAGGGCGATCAGATCGGGCGGCAGGCCCTCGATCGAGTCCAGCCGATCGTTGCGCACCTCGTCGAGGCGGGGCAGCGAGCCGAGCAAGCCGAGGGTATAGGGATGGCGCGGGTCGGCGTACACCTCCTTCACGGGCGCCTCTTCGACGGCGTGCCCGGCATACATAACCATCATCCTGTCGGCCAGGCCGGCGACGACACCCAGGTCGTGGGTGATCCAGATGATGGCCATGCCGATCTCGTCGCGCAGGCGCTTGACCAGCTCGACGATCTGAGCCTGGATGGTGACGTCGAGGGCCGTGGTCGGCTCGTCGGCGATGAGCAGGCGTGGGTTGCAGGCCAGGCCCATGGCGATCATGGCGCGCTGGCGCATGCCACCAGAGAATTGGTGGGGATAGTCGTCGAGGCGGTTCTCCGCCTCAGGAATGCCGACCATCGCCAGCAGCTCGGCGGCGCGCTTGCGGGCCTCTTCTTTTTTCATGCCCATGTGCAGCTCGAGTGCTTC
>JAFGIA010000008.1 GCA_016929795.1 Anaerolineae bacterium | reverse complement strand
GTGTTGGAGCAGGCGCAGGATGGCGCGGGCGTGGGCGGCCGGGTCATCCGCGCGGACGAGGTAGCCGGTGTCGCCGTCACGGATGAACGGGCGGGTGGAGGCGAGGTCGCCGGCGACGACGGGCAGGGCGTAGGCCATATACTCGAACAGCTTGGTCGGGATGTTTTTTTCGTTCTTGGGCACGGGCTGCCACGTGACCCAGCCGACGGCAGCACGCAGGAGGTAGTCCCCGATTTTTTCAAAAGGTACGCGGCCGGTGAGTGCGACGGCATCGCCGATCCCGAGCCGACTGGCGTGCGCCTCGATCTCTTGCTGCAGGTCCGGCGGCATAAAGTGGCCGACGACGAGCAGACGCGCCTGGGGCATGGCCTGCTGCACCTGGTGGAACGCCTCGATCATCAGGTGTGAGCCGCGGTTTCGCTCCATTCCTCCCAGGTAGAGCACGATCGGCTCCTCTCTCTCCACACCCGCGGTAGCCGTCGCCGCCTCGTCGACGAATCCACGCTCGGGAAAGTTGAACAGGGTGACGCCGGGGCGGTGGGCGGCCGACAGGCCCGCGGCGATCTGATCGTCGGCAAAGACGAGGGCGCTGTTCATGCGGGCAAGTAGGGGCTCGATCCAGGTGAAGGCCCAGGCGATAGGGTGGCGGACCCAGGCAGGGAGATAGTCCTTGACGCGGATAAAGTCGGGATAGACTTCGTGCACGTCATAGACGGTCGGTTTGCGGGTGAGGAGCCGGAGCCAGGGCGCGACCAGGAGCAGCTCCGGGTCGTGAAAGTGGTAGGCGTCGGCGCGGAGTGAGATGGCGATGCGCAGCAGGCGCCACCAGAGCAGGGGACGCAGCCAGCGGCGGACGCGGGGGAGGGGGATGATGTGGACGCCATCCTTGACCTCGTCGCGTGGGTGGACGGCGGCGAGGGTGACGCGGTGGCCGGCGCGCTGTAGCGAGCGCGCCTCGCGGTAAAAGACGCGGTTGTCGAGGGCGTCGTGGACGGTGGAGAGGATGCAGACATGGGCCACCGTCAGGAATCCTTCACAGCCGCCGCGTCGGGCTCGCCTGCGGCGCGCGAGCGAATGACGCGCGCCGGCACGCCGCCCACGATGGTATAGGGGGCGACGTCGCGGGTGACGACGGCGCCGGCGCCGACGATGGCGCCGCGCCCGATTGTGACGCCGGGAAGGATGACGGCCTGGAAGCCGATCCAGACGTCGTCCTCGATCTGGATCGGGGCGTTGGTGTAGCCTTGATGGGACACGGGGCGGTCGATGTCGGCAAAGCCATGCTTGCGCGTGATCATTCGCGCACCGGCGGCGACGAGGACGTTGCTGCCTATGATGATGCGCTCGTTCCAGGCGTAGAGCTGGACGCCGTCGCCGAGGTAGACGTCGTCGCCGACAGAGACGAGGGAAGGGTTGTTGATGCGCACACCCCCGGCGACGCGCAGTTTTTTGCCGGCGCGCTCCAAGAGGGCGCTATAGTGCCAGCCACGCAGGCGCTTGAGGGCTTCGAGGCGTGACAGGGTGGAGAGGCGGTAGAGGGCACGGTGGAGCGGGCGCAAGCTATGCCTTCCCATCTCGACGACCCTTTCCGAGCAACCGCTCGTAAATCTGCTCGTTCTGTTCCATGAGCACCTCGCTGTCGGCCCGCTCTGCGATGAGCCGGGCGACGTTGTTTTTCATGCTGTCGCGCAGCGGCTCGTCGGTTACAAGGCGGACGATGGCGTGACCGATTGCCTCTACATCGTGCAGCGGGACAAAGAGGCCGTGACGCTCGTCCTCGATCCACTCGCGCAGGGAAGGGAGGTCGCTCAACACGGGCAGGGCTCCGCACGCCAGTGCTTCAAGCACTGAAGCGGGGGTGCCGTCTGACGAGGGGACGGAGACAATGACGTCGCTGGCGCGGTAGAGATCGGCGATGGCCTGCTCGCTGTCGAGATCGCCGATGTAGCGCACCGCTGTCCCGGCGCCCTGTTGCTGAATTTCGGCTTTGAAGCGGTCAAGCGTGCCGGGGTCGAAAATGTGGGTGCGGACGATGAACTGGGCAGACGGTAGCGAGTGAAGCACGGCTGGGATGGCGGCGGCGATGTCGAGCGGGTTGTAGAGCGGCTTGAGGGACCTAGGACTGAGGATGACAGGCCCGGGGCTGAGGCCGAGACGGGCGCGAAGCGCGGCACGATCGGCGGCGGGGTGGAACAGATCGGTGTTGATGCCCCACGGCGCGACGTCGAGGGCGGATGGGTCGGCGCCGAGCGCGCGGGCGGCGTCGGCAAGATTGCGAGAGAGGCACGTGACATAATCGGCGCGGCGGAGAACCCAGCGCGTGATCTGACGCATGATCCACGATTCGTGCGGCGTGACGAGAAGATCGGACCCCCATGCGGTGACGACGAAGGGGTGGAAACCGGCTGCGGCGGCAACCCAGCCTGGTCGGTTAACCTGGTGCGCGTGCAGGACGTCGGGCCGAAGCTGGCGGACAATTTTGCGCGTCTGCCTCGCCCACGTGAGGTAGCGAAATTTGGAGGTCGGCCCCGATTGTGTGAGGTCGTGCAGCGTGACGCCTGCCGGCAGGGGAGGGCGGGGTGGTTGCACGGTGATGAGGTGGACGTCGTGACCGCGGGCGGCAAAGTATTCGACCCAGCGACGCGTATGGATGCTATAATTCGCCACGTAACAGAGTCGCACTGCCTACTCTCCTTCCAAAAAACGGGCGCGATTATGGCGAAACTCGTCGAGGGCGCGCTGATAGTCGTCGGGGCGGCCAATGTCGAGCCAGTAGCCCTCGAAGGGAAAGGTAGCAACGCGGTGACCTTTGGACATCAGCGCGGTGACGAGGTCGGGCAGGTCGAACTTTTCACCCCTGGACAACAAGCGCAGCACGAGGGGGTCAAAGACATAGATCCCAGTGCTGACGGTATAGTGGTAGGTTGGCTTTTCGATGTAGGCGGTAACTGAGCCGGCGCCGTCGGTCTCGATAACGCCCAGGTCGATGTTGACGGACCGCCGGAACGTGGCGAGGGTGGCAAGGGTCCCGCCGTGGGCATGGAAGTCCCACATGGCGCGATAGTCGAGCGTAGTGAGCAAGTCGCCGTTCATCACGAGAAAGGGCTCGTCGAGGTGATCCAGTAGAGACAGCGGGCCGGCCGTGCCAAGGGGCTGCTCCTCGCGCGAGTAGCGGATGCGGACCCCGAGTTTTTCCCCATCACCAAAGTAGGCTATGAGAAGCTCGGCGAGGTAGCCGACCGCCATGGTCACGTCGTCGAACCCTGCGCTCTTGAGCTGGCGGATGACGACCTCGAGGATCGGGATGTCGTCGATGGGAAGGAGAGGCTTGGGGAGGATGGTGGTGTAGGGCGCCAGGCGCTGGCCCCTGCCCCCTGCAAGAATGACTGCTTTCATGGCTTACACCTCGTACACTTCCGGGCGGTAGAGATGGATGTGGCGGCGGATCCAGTCGATAGTGATCGACAGTCCCTCGTCGAGCGAGGTGCGCGGCGTCCATCCCATGAGCGCCGTTGCCGTGTCGTGCGCGGCGTGGAGGTGCATGACCTCACTGTCGGCCGGACGGAGGCGCTCGTCCTCGCACGTGATCGGCAGCTCGCGACCGACGAGGGCCATGATCCTGGCGGCGAGCTCGCCGATCGAGATCGATGCGCTGGAACCGGCATTGATCTCGCGGCCCAGGGTGTCTTCTGCGGCGGCGATGCGTAGAAAGGCGTCGACCGTGTCGAGGACAAAGGTAAAGTCGCGCCTGGGCGCGAGCGCGCCGAGGCGGATCTGGTCCGATTCGAGGGCCTGGACAATAATGGTGGGGATGACGGCGCGGGCGGACTGGCGGGGGCCGTAGGTGTTGAAGGGGCGCAGGGTGGTGACGGGCAGGCCGAAGGAGCGGTAAAAGCTCTCGGCGATCTTGTCGGCGCCGATCTTGCTCGCCGAGTAGGGAGACTGGCCCTGGAGCGGGTGCGCCTCGTCGATGGGCACGTAGCGGGCGGTGCCGTACACCTCGCTGGTAGAGGTGTGGACGACGTGGCGCGTGCCCAGGTCGCGCGCGGCCATCAGGACGTTGAGGGTGCCCATCACGTTCGTCTCTACGACCTCGCGCGGGTGGAGATAGGAGTAGGGGATGGCAATCAGTGCGCCGAGGTGAAAGACGACGTCGACGCCGCGCATCGCCTCGCGCACCGCGTTGGCGTCGCGCAGATCTCCGGCGACGACGTCGACGGCGTCGAGCGTCCGCCTGTCGAGGAAGGAGAGCAAGCCGACGTCGTGGCGCGAGTTGTAGCGCACAAAGGCGCGGACGCCGGCACCCTCGCGCACCAGCCGCTCCGTGAGATGGCTGCCGATAAAGCCGCCGGCGCCGGTTACAAGGACGGTCGAGTTGGTCAGGCTCATGGTTGTGCCTCCGAAAGGGCGGAACGCCAGTAGTCGAGCAGGTCGGCGAGCGTCTGCTCGAGGGAAAAACGGGGCTCCCAGCCCGTTTCCCGGTTGAGCCGGGAATAGTCGCCGACCTGGAGTGGGACGTCGACCAGCTGCAAGCGCGACGGGTCGAGGCGTACCGAGATGTCGTCGCGGCGAGCGGCGAGGAGCAGCCGGTCGAGGAGGACGCGAATGCGGACCGCCCGGCCCGAGCAGACGTTGTACGCCTCGCCCGGCTGTCCGACGCGGAGGGCGCGCACGTACGCGCGCACGGCGTCTCGCACGTCGATCAGGTCGCGAAGGGCGTCCAGGTTGCCGACGTTGATGACCGGCTCCTGGCGACCCTGCTCGATCTGGACGATCTGATGGGCAAAAGCGGATGCGACGAGCGCGAGGCTCTGGCGAGGGCCGATGAGGTTGAAGGTGCGCGTCTGGACGACTTGCAGGCTGTGCGCGGCCCAGTAGCGGTAGCCGACGAGTTCCTGGGCGACCTTGCTGATGCCGTAATGGGAGATGGGGCGAAAGCGCTGCGTTTCCGAGATCGGGTTTTCGCCGGGGTGGACGAGGCCATACTGAGCGCTCGAGCCGGTGATAAGCACGCGGCACGCCGGGCACTCGAGGCGCAGTGCCTCGAGCAAATGAATGGTGCCACCGACGTTGACGCGATACAACGCGTCGTCGCCCGCGCCGCGCGGTGGGTGCATCAAGCCGGCGAGGTGGTACACTTCGTCGGGGCGGACCGCGCGCAGAAAGGCGCGCAGGGCAGCCGGGTCGAGGATGTCGACCTGCCGGTATTGGAATGGCAGGCGCCCGGCCGACGGGGCAAGGCCGGCCGGCGGCGTGACGTCGATGCCCAGGACGGTGCATGCGCCGGAGGCGAGCACGCGTGCCATGAAGGAGCCGGAAAAGCCGGAAACGCCCGTGACGACGGCCGTCTTATTCGACATGGACGTGATCCCGCACGAACCGGATAACGTCGGCGTCCGATCTCACGGACAGGGCCGCCTCTTGCGTTCTCCTGGTGGCTACCGTCCGTGCGCCGCCGAGCGCGGTCGCAAAGGCCAGGAAAGGGGCGTAGCTGCGCGCACGCGCGGCGATGAGCGAGAGAGACAGAGGCAGCAGGGCGAGGTAGCGGGCAAAGAGACGCGCGTCGGTGAGGTTCTTCCAGATGAACCAGTAGCGATTCTTAAGGTTGATCGTAAGATATCTGTGGCGGGAAAAGAGCTGGTGGGACGTGGCGCGTCCCTTGTGATAGACGATGCTTTCCGGTTGGTGAAAGACGCGCCAGCCGCGCTTCCACGCGCGGTAGCCCAGGTCGACATCCTCGTAGATGTAGAGAGATTCGTCGAATCCACCGAGCGCTTTGAACCTGGCCCGGTGCACGGCAGAGGCGGCGCCGGAGGTGTAGAGGGTGTAGCAGAGGCGGTCGTGCTGGGTGCGGTCGTAGCCGACTTCGAAAGAGCCGAGGAGAAAGCGACCATACACCCGGCCGGCCTGGAACTGCCCCTGCCAGTTCCACATCTGGGCGCCGACGGCAAACAGGTCAGAGTGGGCGTCAAAAGGGGCGAGGAGCGGCGCGATAAAGCCGGGGGCAAAGTACATGTCGTTGTTCAAAAAGAGGAGCAGGTCGTGCGCAGCGGTCCGCGCCCCGATGTTGCAGGCCCGGGCGAAGCCGAGGTTTGATTCGAGCAGGAGTGGGCGCACCTGTCCGCCCACCTCGGAGAGAAGGGCGGCGCTGCCGTCGCTGCTGCCGTTGTCGACGACGATCACCTCGTGGTCCTGCCCGTCGAGCGCGATGGCGTCGAGCAGGGAGGGGATGCAGCGTTCCAGGAAAGGGAGGCCGTTAAAGTTTGGAATGACGATCGAGCACGGGCGGGTCACGAATGAATCAACTCCCGCAGGATGGCGCGTAGCGTGTAGTTTCGAGATAAACTAGACATAACCAAGGGCCTCGAGGCGGTTGTGGACGGCAGCGTATTCGTCGTCGGGCATGATGTGGTCGTCGCCCGCCTCCGGGTCCTGCTCCATGGCCTGAAAGCCGGCGAGCGCGTCGAGGAGTTCCTGCACTACCTCCGGGTTGCGGGCACTGATGTCGTGATCCTCGGCGGGGTCGGCGACCAGGTCGTAGAGCGCCTGTTGCTGCAGTTGGTGGTCGAGGATGAGCTTGTATCGCTCCGTGCGGACGCTGACGCTGTCGCTGTCGCGGAGCCTGGTCTCGCTGTAGGCGTACTTTTTCCGCGGGGGCCACGGCTCATTCTCGACGAGCGGGAGCATCGACACGCCGTCAAGGGCCAGGTAGGGCGGCGGGCTTTCGAGGTCGACGCCGGTGAGATCGTAGATGGTCGGGACAATGTCAACAAGCTCGACCTGGTGCGTGACGACGGTCTGGGACAGGCGCGCGGGGTAGTGAAGGATGAGGGGTACCTTGAGCACGTTGTCAAACAAAAAGTGTCCATGCACGTAGGCGTTGGGGTAGGCAGGTGCGCGGTCGATCTCGTCGTGCTCGTTGAACGAGTCGCCGTGGTCGGAGGTGACAATCAGGAGGGTGTCGGAAAGGAGGCCCCGGGCGTCCAGCTCGTCGACGATGCCGCCGACAAAGGTGTCGGCGCGGCGGACGGAGCGGTAGTAGCCTTCGAGCACCTGGTCAACGTGACCTTGCTTGAGCATGGCGGCTGCCCGGCCGATGCGGCGGATGTAGTGGGGGCCACTCTTGGGCAAGAGCCGGTAGCGCACTGGCCTGGGCAGATCGATCCCCTTTTCTTCCAGGTTCAGGACGAGGTTGCCGGCACGATCGCGCAGGGTTTTTGGAGGGACCAGGATGCGGTAGGGGACGTGGAGATCCCAGTAGTGCACAAAGAGAAAGAAAGGGGGGCGGAGCTTGCGCACAGCGCGGTTGACGAGGTGGGGTTCGGGTGCGCCGAGCAGATTCCAGTCGGTGTAACCGTGTTCGGTTCCAAAGATGCGGGCGCCCAAAAAGCTGGCGTTTTGGTAACCGTGTGCCTGGAGGGCGGTAAAGATGGTGCGCGCGCGACCGGTTAGGCGCTGACCAACCTGATCGCGGAGGCGATGGTTGAACGGATACAGGCCCGTGAGCATGGTAGCGTGGCTGGGAATGGTGTAGGGGGTCTGGACAATCGTGTTCTGAAAGAGCGCGCCGGACGAAGCGAGACGATCGAGGCGGGGGGTCGGCACGGACTCGTTTCCATAGCAGCCAACGGCATCTGAGCGCAGGCTGTCGAGAGAGATCAGGACGACGTTCACGCGAGAACCCTCCTCGTCTTGCGGGCCTGGACCACGTACTGCTGGGCAAGGAACGCCTCAAGGCGGTTGAACATGAGGCGGTTCAGGAAGCGGGCAGATGGCCTGGCGCGATAGATCTGCTCGACCCTGGCGGGTTCCAGCCCGGCGCCCTCGACCATCTCGAGCAACGTGTCGAGTGTGAAGAAGCGCAGGTGCCCACTGTCGAGGATGCCCGATTCTTCGTAGCGCCAGGATCCGAGGATGAGGCGGCCAATGACGCGGTAGTGGCGCACGTTTGGAACGCTGATCACGGCTATGCCGGCGGGTGCGAGATAGCGCGCATATGCCTGGAGCACGCGCCAGGGGTCGACCAGGTGCTCCAGGATATCGGCCATGATGAGGCAATCAAAGTGCTCGTCGGGGTAGGGCGGCAGAAAGGTTTCGATGTCCTCGACATAGACTCGATCCAGAAATTGGCGGGCTTGCTCTGCCTGGTCGACATTGATTTCGATGCCTACGATCTCGGCGGCTCGCATTTCCTTGATCGTCCGGCCTAGGTAGCCGTGTGCGCAGCCCACATCGAGGATGCGCGTGGCGGATGGAGGAACCAGAGGCAGGATCTCGCGGCGGTGGGCGGTGTAGCAGCTTTTCGTCAAGTGTGAAGCGCTCATCACCCTATTGCCTCTCGCTGGCGACAAACGGCGCGTGTGGCATGCCGCCGGTTATGGGAACCCAGCATCTGCTCAATCGACATACCCAAGCCCTCGAAGCCGGTCCAACACCTCGCCGTCAGCCTGGACGGAATCTAGTGGTGTCTCTGCTGCCTGTTCCTGAATGGCGCGCGCGATCTCGACAATCTCGTCGTGTAGCTTTTGCGCGACCAAGGGATCTGTGTAGAAACGATCGAGTTTTTCTTCTGGATCCGAAACGAGGTGGTAGAGTTCCCCGCGGAGGGTGTTCAGTGAGTGGGGATCGAGGTGGAGTATTTCTTTCCATTCGCCCTGTCGCAGCGCGACGGACCAACTGTCGGGCCTGAGCACCTGGCTGACGCCGGGTAGATCGGGTCCGGAGGGGGCGTCGAGCAGGGAGAGGAGGCTGACGCCACGGTAGGCTTCCTGCCGGGGTGCACCGGCGAGATCGAGGAGTGTCGGCGCAAGGTCGATGTGCCGGACCTGGCGGGCCACCCGGCGGGGCGCCGAGAGATTTTCTGGAAAGCGGACGACCAGGGGGATGTGAACGAGTTCATCGTAGAGCAAGCGGGTGTGAAAGTAGCTGCCGTGCTCGCCGAACGCCTCGCCGTGATCGGCAGTGAGCGCGACCGAGGTGTTGCTGTGTGCCAGGTCGAGGGCGGCAAGCAATTCGCCGAGCGCGCGATCCACGGCCTCGACACCCTGTCCATACCTGGTTTTGAGCGCAGCGAGTGCTTGACGGGTGACGCTTCCAGGGTTGGAGCGCAGACGACGGGCAAAGCGGCGGCTGTTTACCTGCGCCTGGAGGCTGCCGAGGCCGGCCAGTATGCAACGGTCGAGGGCGTAGGGCCAGTGGCAGTCCATGTAGTGCACCCACAAGAAGAAGGGCTGCCGGGGGCTGCCTGCCAGCCACTCTACGACGCGGCGGTTGACGTCACGGGCAGAGGGGTAGGACGGGCATTCGATCGAGAGGTTCAAGGGGTCGAGCAGCTTGTTCAAGCCGCCGCGCAGCCGTTGAGCGATCTGGTTGGGCGTGTAGCACTCGTCGAATGTCTCGAACCCACGGTGATAACCGGCCGACGCGCCGAGGTAGGGGTTGGAGACGAAGGCGGCCGTCGTGTATCCGGCGCGCTGCAACTGCTCGGAGATCAGGTCGGGTGGAGCGTGCATGGTGCACGCACTGTCAAAACCAAAGGAATAGGCGGAGCCGAGGATGGCGGGAAAGGCAAAGGTGGTGCCCGGCCCCTGCGACACGGCCCGATCAAAGACAGTGGCGTGCGAAGCGAGCCGCGTTAGGTTGGGGGTGCTGCCGGCACGCTCGGGATCGGTGCCGGCGTGGTCGTAGCGCAAGCAGTCGACGGTCACGAGCAGTAAATTGGGCGGGTTACGTGTCATCAATCCCTTGCCTCGTACCGGTCGCTGCCGGCGCGGAACGGCAAGCAGCGAGTGACGGTTCTATCCAGTATACCAAAACGACAGGTACAAGGCAAACCGGCTCGTGGCGGTGGAAGATGGGGGTGCAGATTCGATCTGTCAACAGCGAGGACCCAGGAGGCGCGCGATTGTCTTCAAGTTGCTTCGATACTCGGACTGCTCGAAAAGCAGTAGAATGGTGACATACACGGCCGCAGCGGCGAGCGCCTTTGCGACGAGCGAAAGAGCAAGATTCGCCGGGTTGACCTGGGCCTGCGCCACGAAACCTGCGGCGGCGCCGAGAACCAGCGCAAGGAGTGGGACGGCAAAGAGGCGGCGCAGGGAAAAGTCGACGAATCGCCGCACCCGGCGAAAGATAGAGATGATGCCTGTGAAGAGCATTAGGTCCGCAGCAATCGCCACGCCCTCGATCCCCCAGTTGGCGAGCAAGAGGACGGATGGGATGAAAACGGCCAACTGCACGAGCTTGATGCGCGTCATGAGCTGCGGCTCTCCCACCGCCACCATGAGGTTCCCAGCGGTGACGATAAGTGGGTCAAAGAGGCTGTAGATGATCATCAGCCGGAAGGTGGTGATCATGGGCAGCCAGCGGGCGGTCAGGAGTAGCTCGATGAACTCGGCGGCGACGAGCCATAGGATGAGCGAGAAGAGGAACCCGAGGCGGACGACCAGGCTGTTCAAACGGTAGTACGCCTTGGAGAGGCGCACGCGATCTTGTTGCAGGCGCGCATAGGCAGAGAAAAAGACCGACTGGAATGGGCGCGCAACAACGCGGCGTGGATAGCGCGCGTATTCGTAGGCCTTGGAGTAAAAGCCTGCGGCGGTGGAGCCGAGGGCGGTTGCCGTCCAAAAGTCGTCGAATTGGTCGAGCAGGTAGGTAATCTGGAGGCTGGCGAGCACGTAGCGACCAAACTGCAGGTACTGGCGGGCGATGGACCGATCGATGTGGAATGACGGGCGCCACGGCGGGCGATAGACCCACACGCCGACGGCCGAGACGAGTGCGCCCGCCAACTGCTCGCCGAGCACGAGGCTCCACGGGCCCCAGCCAGAGATGGCAAGGTAACTGGCGACGACGAGCATCGTTGCAGAGCTGAGGATGTCGAGGATGGCGAGCCGGCGAAATGCCAGCCGGCGCTCGAGGAGGACGTTCGGGGTGGACGTGGCCGCATTGACGGCGTTGACCACCATGAGGGTGAGCAGGATAGGCACGAGCAGGGGGCGATCGGGGTAGAAGTAGTTGAACAGGGGAATCGCGAGCAGAGTGAGGACGACACCGGCGAGCATGAGCGTGAGGCGCATGGCAAAGTGTGTGGAGATGGCGGCGGGCTCGAGCTTGTGGCGCTGGATCATCGCGCCGTTGAGCCCAAAGGTGGCGATGGACGCGATGAGATTGGAGAAAAAGAGGGCGAGGGCGACGATGCCAAAATCCTCGGGAACGAGCAGGCGCGCGAGGATGGTAGAGCGAACAAAGCCGAGAACGAGTGTCAGGCCCTGGGACACGACGTTGAACGCCGAACCGGTGACGGTGCGGCTGACGATCTGGTTGATAGAGAGGGCGTCGGAGACTTTCGGCTCCCCCGCGCTCGCCCGTTTGTGCTCGCCATTGCTCATGGGATTGAATGAACTGCCTCTACGATCAATGTCAGAGCTGCCGCAGCTCGCGCGGCAGCGAGGTGAGTGTCTCCGAGCTACCCTCGACGATCACGACATCGTCCTCAATACGTACGCCGCCCACCCCCGGCAGATAGATGCCCGGCTCGACGGTGAAGGTCATGCCGACGTCGAGCATATCGAGGTTACCCTCGACCAGGTAGGGCGGCTCGTGTGTCTCGAGCCCGAGGCCGTGGCCGGTGCGGTGGATGAAATAGTCGCCATAGCCGGCGAGGGTGATGGCGCGGCGCGCGGCGCGATCGACCTCTTGCGCGGGCATGGCCCGGCGTGCCGCGAGGCGGCCCGACTGGTTGGCGGCGAGGACGGCGTCGTGGATCTGCACCATCTGGGCGCTCGGCTCGCCCAGGACAAAGGTG
>JAFGIA010000047.1 GCA_016929795.1 Anaerolineae bacterium | reverse complement strand
GGGTCCTGCGCCGCGGCCATCCGCTCCTTGATCCGCTCCAGCGGCGCGTCGAGGGGGTAGGGGCGCGAGTGGGCCAGCAGGCGAAAGTCAGCGCCCAGGGCTGCGTAGAAGCGGGCAAGCTGGCCCATTCTGGCCCACAGCTCCCCTTCGGAGTACTTGGTCAGGTCGAACGAGCCGACGCGGAAGGCGAATCCTTGTGTCATGCTACTTTCGCTCCTGGTACAGGACCGGCTGGCCCTGCGCGTCGCGGATCACCAGGCTAGCGGCCTGCACGGCGGCCGGCCCCTCTTCCGGCTCGACGGTGTCGCCCGTCACCTTGCGCACGAGGAAGGCGACGGCCAGTGGCACAAAACGGTAGAGTGTCAGCCCCTTGACCTGCAGCGTGGTCAGCGCCAGGCCGAGGCCAACGCAGAGGGCAGTCGCCAGCGTGCCGCCGCCCAACGCCTCGCCCAGCAGGTAGCCGGCGAAGGCGGCCACGGCGTGCTCCACGGTCAGGAACCAGACCACGGTGGCCCGCTGGCGGATGAATTCGGATGGGACTTGGTACATGATCTCTGCTCCCATGCAGGGGAAGGGGATCAGTGACCGCGAGGGCCGGCCACTGACCCCTCTCCACCCGTCCTTATGAGCCGACGATGGCCGCCGCCAGGGTGGGCAGCAGGGTGAGGACGATGCCGCCGATGACCATGGTGGCCACGGCGGTGCGGTTGTGGGCCGACCACTCGGGCGCGATGGGTTTCAGCAGCAGCCCCACCGCGACCACGGCGATGCCGACCATGGCCAGGCCGAGCTTGTACTCCTCGATCAGGGCCAGGATCGCGTCCAGGATAGGGATACCGGTCATGGGTTCGTTTCGCTCCTTTCGTCCGTTGGTAGATTAGTGGATTGGTAGATTGGTACATTGGTACATTGGTCATTGGGAATTCGGTTAGGGGGCGATCACCTCCTCTCTCGATTCAAAGGGGACGGCAAAGAGGACGAGCCGTCGGGATGGATTTTCTTCGTGGCCGCCGGCGAGTACGAGGGTCAGGCCGGCGCGGCATTGGCGCAGGACTTCGATGGCATAGACGTCGACGAGGTTGCGCTCGACGACAATGTAGTGGTTGGTGGCGCCGGCGTTGTTGCGCACCGTCACTGTGTCGCTCATGGCCAGGGTCGAGGAGAGGAGATCGAGATGGTCGTCCGTGTAGGGCAGGGCGAGGATGATGTTCACGATGCTGCCGGCAAGCCACGAGGCTTGCTCTGACTCGGGCAGGTAGGCCCATGCAGCCTGCCCAGAGCGAAGCGAAGGGCCGTCGCGCAGGCCGGTGGGCACGACCGGGAAGTAGCGGCCGGCGATCTCCAGGGAGACGGGCACCACGGCGTCCGGCTCGAGCTTCACCGGCTCGGGTTTGAATTGCACTTCTTCCGGCTCCACCGGTGTCGGCGTCCCGGTCGGCGCCGATGTAGGCGTGGGTGTCGAGGTCACGGTGGCCGTGGGTGTTGGGGTGGGGCTGCCCGTGGCCGTCGGCGTCAGAGTCTGGGTGGCGAGAAAGAGGGTCGCTACGGTCGTCGCAGTTGGCGTAGGTGTAGCCGTGAGCGTTGAGTCACCACCGTAGACAAGAAAGGCTGTCACGACGGCAACCAGGAGCGCGCCGACGATGGGCATCGCGCGGCGCAGGCGTTCCCGGCGCAGCGCGCCCTCGTCCACCAGGAACTCGGCGTCCACCGGCAGCTCCGGGTCGCTGGCATAGATCAGGTCGTCGCCCGTGTCGTCCACGACGAACCCGCGCTGCGCTTTCTCCAGCAGGTCGCGGGCGACGGCCAGCTCCTCCTCGTCCGACGCGGCCCAGGCGATGGCCTGGCGGTAGTACTGCTCGGCCAGTTGGCTTTCTTCTTCATACGACGTAGTCGCCTTCATAGTGGTCTCCTATGGCAGCCTGGACGGCAGTTGGATCGGCGCCACCAGGACGTCGACGGTGATCTCTTCGCCGCGCACGCTCACGGCCTCGGCATAGCCCAGGTGGGGGATGAGCAGCGTGTAGCTGCCTGCCGGCACTTGCGCAAAGTGAGCCTGTCCCAACTCGTCGGTGCCGATCGTCCGGCTTTGTGCGGGGTCTGCCTGCGACATGAGGATCGCGATCGCACCTGATACGCCTTCCTGCGGGTCGTAGGCCTGGCTCCGGTTCTCGTCGACAAAGACGGCCACGTGGACCATCCCCTTGTCTGATTGGGCAGTTCCCCCACCACCCCCGCCGCTCGGTTGGGTTGGCGCGGTCGGCATCGGCGTCGGCAGAGGCACGGCCACCTCGACGTGCACTGTCTCGTCGCCGCCGGGGGCGTACACCTCGAGCGTGTAGCGGCTCGTCTCGACCGGGCACACCCGGCGCTCGTCCCCGCCCACGACGCCCTCGCGGTTGCCGTTGGGGTGGATCAGGTAGACCTCGCTCGCCCGCTCCACGCGCCAGCGGAGTGTGACACACTCTCCCGGTTTCTCCACTCGGTCGGGGGACGCCGAAAAGCTGACTACGGGATGGGCGGGCGTGGACGTTGGCACTGGGGTGCCGGTCGGCCTGGGCGTCGACGTCGGGGTCGGCGTCGGCGTGGATGTGGCTGTCGGTGTGGAAGTCGGCGTCGTGGTTGGCGTTGGCGTTGGTGTCGGCGTATCTGTCGGCAGTGGTGTGTCCGTCGGCGTCGGTGTCGGTGCGGGCAGCTCGCCGGCGTAGAGGGTGTAGGTCTGGGTGGTGCTGTATACGCCCTGGCTCGTGATCACCGTGATGAGCGCATCGCCTGTCTCCGCCGCCTGGAAGGTGACGCGTGACGCCAGCGGCTCATCCCCGCCGTCGTCGTCCCCGTACACGGCGCCGCCCACCTCGACGGTCAGCGCTGTGTCCACCAGCAGCGCCAGCGCGCCGGTGCGCACTTCGTACCAGCCTCCGGCCTTGACCCGCAGGCGCGCCCGGTCGACGTCGCCGTCGGGGTAGAAGGAGCGCGCCTGCGTCTCGCCCAGGCCGATCCAGGGCACGTGCTCCTCATCCGGCTCGTAGGGGTCGGGGCTCTGCGCCTGAACGCCAACAGCGGCGACGAGAGAAACGATGAGGATCAGCATGATGAGAGTTTTGTGGTTTGTCATTCTTTTATCTCCTGTGGCTCCGCACCGCCGCGGACGACGTCGAGCACGTCCCGGCCGTACTGCGCCAGC
>JAFGIA010000331.1 GCA_016929795.1 Anaerolineae bacterium | reverse complement strand
TCGAGGGAGATGCGGTTTTCAACTGTCACAGTACTACTCCTCTAGGTGCCAAACTGGCGCAATTATACATGCTCGCGAAAAGGCTGTCAATTCTGGTGACTTGGTTGGTGGAAGAAGAGAGGTGTGTTATACTGTCTCTATGTTGGCAACCATCACCTTTCGGGCTCGCTGGCTGCCGTGGGTTCTGGCCGGGCTGGCCGTCTTGCAGCTCCTACTGCCTAGCCGGGTTTGGATCGGCCTGCTCGTGGCCTTGGGCGGCCTCTGGCTCATGGCCTACCTCTGGGCGCGTCACCTGGCGGCGCGGCTGCAAGTGACCCGTGAGCAGCACTATGGCTGGGTACATGTCGGCGACCTGCTCGAAGAGCGGTTCGTGATGGTCAATGGCTCTTTTCTCCCTGCGTTATGGGTCGAGATTGATGATGCGTCGGATCTGCCCGGCTATTCGGCACGCTCCGTGCGCAGCGCCGATGGGTATGCCACCGTCGGCTGGCGTACCGAGGGCATCTGCCGCCAGCGCGGCCTCTTTACGCTTGGCCCATGGCGCGCCTGCACCGGCGATCCGCTCGGCCTGTACAGCATCACGTTCGACCATCCCGCCGCCCAGTCGGTACTCGTCTACCCGCCCATTGTCCACCTGCCGACGCTCTGCTTGCCGCGCGGGGCTGCCACTGGCAGCGGCCGGGCCAGCCGGCGCGCGCTCGACGTGACGGTCAACGCGGCCGGTGTGCGTCCCTACGTGCCAGGGGATGCCGTCAACCGCATTCACTGGCCCACCACCGCCCGCCGCGATGCACTGGCGGTCAAGACCTTTGATCTGGAACCTTCAGGCGACCTCTGGATCGTGCTTGATATGGACCAGGCTGTGCACGTAGGGGAGGGAGAAGAGTCGACTGAGGAGTATGGCGTCATCCTCGCCGCCTCTCTCTCGAATCGGACCCTGGAGGAGAACCGCGCCGTGGGCCTCGTCGCCTATGGCACCGTGGCGACGCCAACCGGCGAGCCGCAGCCGCTGCCCACCCTGGTCGTGCCGGGCAAGGGGCGTGCCCAGCAGTGGCGTATCCTCGAGGCGCTGGCCACCGTGCGCGCAGGAGGGCGCTGGCCGCTGGCGCGTGTCCTGGTCGAGATGAACCGCAACCTGGGGCGGGGCACCACGCTCGCCGTCATCACGCCCTCGTGCGACCCCGGCTGGGTGGCGGGCCTGCTGCCCCCCATGCGCCGCGGCGTGACGCCCACCGTCCTCCTGCTCGACCCGAACACCTTTGGCGGATCGGGCAACGTCGAGGCGATGGCTACTCTGCTGGCCGAACTGGGCATCCACGCCGAGCAGATCGTGCAGGGCACCGCCTTCCGTCCCATCGTCGAGCACGAGCGCATCGGCCGGCCCGAATTGAAGGTCCTATCTGGCACGGGCCGGGTGATCAAGGTCACCAGTGGCAGGGGTTAGGACTCACTCTCGCGAAGCACCAGCCCTATCTCTTGATCGGTCAGGGCGTACAGGCGAAAAAGGGCCTCGTCGAGGGCGTCGTACAGCGGGTGGTGTCCATGTAAAAAGTATTTGATCCCTTCTCCCTCCTGCGTGCGCGCCAGGTTGTCCGCCAGCGCACAGATGGTGTCGATCTCGGCCCCCACCGCTGCCGGCACTGGCAGCTTGCCAATGTAGGGTGCGTCCAAGTGCATGGTGCGCACGGCCCGGTTATAGATCACAAAGTAAAAGTACCAACGCGCGAACGAGCTGTTGAGCAGGGCCACGACAAACTCGACAGGGAAGGGGCACCCGCGGCGGGGCGTGGTCATGTTCACCGTGTCGAGGGCGGCCAGGCCCGCCCTGTCGAGCGCCGAGATGACCACCAGTGTGTCGTACGGCTGCGTGATGTGCGCGATAATGTTCTGTGATACGATCTTGGGCACCGTCATTGCACCCAGTCTGTGGGCCATGCCGGGGAGGACGGCGATGCGTGGTAGTGGCCGTGCCAGGCCAAACTGGCGTACGTCGCGCCCGCGTATCACGGGGGTGGTGGGTGGCCCGGCATCGCTGGGGGCCACGAGGTGCGCCTGCCATCCTGCGCCGCGGCGCGTGATTGTGTGCAGCCCCAGCGGCATGCAGCCCGCGGTCAGCCGCTCTATCAGTGCCCCCGCCAGGGGCGGCACGTGGTTCATGATCGCATCGTGCTGCTTCAGGATCGCCAGGGGCGCGCGGTGTGTCTCCTCAAAGGCCTGGCCGCGCAGCGCCCAGCCACGTGGCTTTATTTCCTGCGCCGGCCTCACCCGGTAGATCAACACCTCTTGCTCCAACAGCACGCCCTCGAACGCCTGGCTGACGTCGGCCGATCCGACGAGCGTTCCTCTTTCCCAGATCAGCCGGCGTGTGGCCCTCCACCCCGCCGAAAAGGTCACCGATTTGGGCACGATCTGGCAGGCCACGCCCTGCTCGTGTACGCAGTCAAAGGGCAGGGCCAGGAAGGCGGCTGCCGGGTTCCTGGCGCGCGCGGCGCCGACATACCTGGCCTTGATTTCGGCCCAATCGCCTCTCGACACCCTGGCGCTGTAGGGCGGGTTGCCGATCATGAGGTCGAATCCACCTTTTTCTTCAAACACGTCTCGAAAGTCGTCTCGCCAACGGAACGGCGTGCCATCGCCGTTGCCCAGCCGCTCGAGCAGGCCATCGCCCTGGCGCAGCGTGCGCGAGAGGTCAGGCAGCAGGTGCGGCGGGAGGGTGAGGGCGGTGCCCGGTTCCGGCGCCTGGCCGGGGTGGCTGTCCGTGGCTGCCGTTGTGCCTGCCGCATCCCCGGGCTCGTATGCGGCGAGGAGGCTCAGCCACAAGCGCAGTGCACACGCCCGCACGGCACCGGGCTGCAGATCCACGCCATGCAGGCATTGCTCCACAATGGCGCGCTTGGTTTCGTACCCACGCTGCCGCCCTGCCGGGGGTGCTTTACCCGCCACTCGCCACGCCAGCGTTTCGACGGCCGCCGAGATCGCCTGCAACAGCCCGACGAGAAAGGCGCCCGAGCCGGCTGCCGCGTCGCACGCCCGCACGTTCAGCAGCGCACGCCGCACGTGCTGTGCCTGCGCACCCGAAAACGCGCCGGCCAGCCATTGCCGTTCCCCTTCGGCCAGCATCCCTTCCGGCGGCAGTGCCAGCAGGCGGCCCGCACGCTCTCGATCCAGGCCGGCCTCGCTGGCCAGGTACTCGGCCAGCGCCTCGCGGCACATAAAGGCCACCACGGGACGCGGCGTATAGTATGATCCCGTCGCCCGTCGCTTGTCCACGTCCCCCTCCTTCTCGCGTGGCAGAACCAGGCTTTCGAACACCTTGCCCAGGATGTCAGGCCCGATGGCGACGGTTCGGTCAAAGAGGCTATCCTCGTCGAGCGTGAGATCATAGTATTCGAACAGCTCGTCAAAGAGGGTGGCATAGGTATCGTCGGGCACAGGCAGGCCTGCGTGAGGGGGGGCCAGGTCTGCGCCCGGCATGCCTGCCAGCAGATCTGACAGGGCGTGGTACAGCGGATAGGCCACATCCCGGTGAAAGGTCCGGCCCTGGGGGGCCGCGTGGTGGGCACGAAATCGGTCGCGCAGGTAGGTCTGGCTATTGCCCAGCCAGCCTCCCTTCTGGAGAAAATGGAGGATGAGCAACCTGTCGAGCAGTGCCTGTGCCTGGGCGCTCGAGTCGACGCCGTCGGCGGATACATCGATCGCGTCGCGCACTTGCCCGTGCACTTGGGCCAGGCGCTCCAGGAACTCGCGCCCGAGCGCGTCGGCGTCGAACGCCTCCGCGTGCCGCTGCGCGATCCATGCGGGCGCCAGCGTGCCCGGCAACGGCCCTGCCATCGAGGCCAGATCGAGCCTGGCCACGCATCCCGCCGCGCCCCCCAACGGCCTGTCCGGGGTCACCACGATGCGGTGGAGAGCCGGCCGTGCGTCACCCCCTGTCTGCACGCTCACCAGCTCCCAACAGCGCTCTTGTGCATCGGTGAAGAGCAGAAGCAGGGTTGGATGATCCCGCAGCAGTGCGCTCGCTGCCATGTGCTCTGCTGTGCGCGACAGGCGGACATGGCCTCCACTGCCAGCGAGCGGGATCTGGGCATAGATCACGTCGAATGAGGTGTCGCCCGCCGGGTAGCGCGCCAGGAGGAGGGGATCGGCTGGGACTGCCTGCCGCGCGCGCTCGGGCCACTGGGCACGCGACAAAAGATCGCCTGCCGGCGGGTAGTGCAGCGTGTCGCAGATCAGCGCTTGGGCAGTGGACAGGCCGCCTGCCGGCAGCCGGCGTAACCGATCGAGCACGCCTTGTTCAAGAAAAGTCGGCACAGCGTCTCCCGGATCTGTCCACCGAATGTCTCAACTGTGCCGATTTTCTGGTCCGTCGAGGCGCCAGGGCAGGCGGCGCCTGGCGCCTCGATGGCTATGACTTTTAGCTAGTCGGGGTGCGCTGCTCCTCCAGGTCAAAGTCCCAATAGCCGGGGCCCTCTGAGAAAAAGCGCGCGTTTTCCTCCTCCTTGGCTGCGTGCTCTGCCGGCAGCTCAAAATCGGGGAAAATCGCGTCTGCAGGACACTCGGCCACGCACGCACCACAATCGATGCAGGTGTCCGGGTCGATGAAAAATTGTCCGCCCCATTCCTCGCTATCCTTGGGTCCCGGCACGATGCACTCCACCGGGCAGACGAGCACACAGGAACCGTCGCGGATGCACAGATTGGTGATTACGTGAGCCATGTTCGCCTCCTTGGGTATAATAGGCTGCGCATTCTCTTTGCGCTGATGGTGCGACCATTCTACCATGAAATTGAGTGGGAGGGAAATTGGGGGGCGTGTGATGCGGGAGGTGATATTCGGTATTGGATAGGGGGTGAATGCCTGGCCGGCCGATCCCTAATACCAAATATCCAATACCCACTTGCAGCCGGTGCCCTTGTCGGTTATAATACCCAGCGTAGCGGTGACAGTTCTCAGGGAGGTGGAGGGGTGGACATCACGGATGCGTTGTTGGCGACGGTGACGCGGGATGCGCCGGTGCGCACCATCCTCGTCGGTGCGTTTTGGACTTTGGTGGTGCTCGATACCGACCCACCCTATGCCGGGCTGGCGTCGACGCTGCGCGCAGAAACGGGCGGCCCCTGGCCACCCGTGGTCGAGGCCGGGCGCCTGCGCTCGCGCTCCGGGCGCGAGCTGGCGGAATTGCTACACAGTGAGCGCCTGATCGAGGCGAGCATCGGCATGGCGGCGCTCAACGCGCTGCTCGATCTCGGCCGCCCGCCCGAACAGGCGGCGGCGCTGACCGAGGCGAATGCCGAAGAGAGCGTGATCGAAAAGGGTCGAGGCAAGCGGGTGGCCGTCGTCGGGCATTTCCCATTCGTCGATAGGTTGCCCGAATACGCAGCCGAGTACGACGTGCTGGAACTGCGCCCCCAGCCTGGCGACCTGCCGGCCGGCCGCGCGGACGAGGTGCTGCCGCGCGCCGACGTCGTCGCGCTGACCGGCACGTCTCTGCTCAATCATACCTTCCATGACCTCATCGCTTTGTGCCGGCCTGGTGCGTTCGTCGTCGTCCTCGGCCCCAGCACGCCCCTATCGCCCGTCCTGTTCGACGCCGGCGCCAGCGCCATCAGCGGCACTGTGGTGGCCGACCCGGGGCGCGTGTTCGATTCTGTCGGGCAGGGCGCCACCTTTCGCCAGGTCAAGCGCCACGGTGGCGTGCGCCTGTTGACGTGGGAGCGATAGCATGATCGATCTCTTGCCGCGCACCCTGGAGTGGCTTGCCAACGGTGAGCGCGTGGCCATGGCCACGGTGGTGCGCGTCGTGGGCTCGGCGCCGAGGCCCGTAGGCGCGCGCATGGTCGTCTCCTCGGCCGGGCGGATGGATGGCTCGGTCAGCGGCGGCTGCGTCGAGACGACTGTGTACGAAGAGCTGATGGACGTGCTCCAGGGCGGGCCGCCGCGCCTGCTCGAGTTTGGCATCACCGAGGATATGATCTGGGACGTTGGCCTGGCGTGCGGCGGGACGATCCACGTCTTTTGCCACGAGCTGGATCCCGATCTGGTCGATGCCTTTGTCGACCAGGCGGACGAGGCGGAACCTTTTGCCCTGTCGACGGTGCTCTCTGGCCCTGCGATCGGTGAAGTGGCGCTGGTGACCGGCGAAGGCCTGGTGGTAGGAGAGGCGCGCCAGGCCGTGATCGAGGCCGCGCGCGCCATGCTCGACGCCCGCGCTCCGCGCGGCGAGGTGCACCGGGTGGCGCCCGGGGTGGAGGTGTTTGTCGAGCCTTTCTTCCCGCCACCGCTCCTCCTGATCGTCGGCGCGGTGCACGTTGCCATCCCGCTGGTGCGCTTGGCCAAGGAGCTGGGCTTTTACGTCGTGGTCACCGATCCGCGGGAAAAGTTTGCCAATCGGGAGCGCTTTCCGGAGGCCGACGAGGTGTGGGTGGAGTGGCCGGACGAGGCGCTGGCCCACCTGAAGGTGGACGATGCCACCTACATTGTGCTGCTCACCCACGATCCCAAGATCGACGAGCCGACGCTGGCGGCAGCCCTGCAAACAGATGCTGCCTACGTGGGCGCGATCGGCAGCCGCGGCACGCACGCGGCGCGCTACGAGCGGATGGCCAGGTGGGGCGTGACGCCAGAGCAGCTCGCGCGTGTGTACGGCCCCGTCGGCCTCGACCTGGGCGGCAAGACGCCGGCTGAGACGGCACTGAGCATCATTGCCGAGGTCGTGGCGGTCAAAAATGGGCGGCCGGCCGGGTTCCTGCGCGAAGGTGTGGCCCGTGGCTGAGATCTATACCGACCGCCTGCTCGACCACTACCGCAACCCGCGCCGCAAGGGGAGGTTGGAACCCGGCCAGGGCGAGATCAGAGAGGTGGAGGAGTACAATCCCCTCTGCGGCGACCGCGTCACGGTCGCTCTGCGCCTGCTCGATGGGCAGGTCGCCGCCGCGCGTTTCGAGGGGCGCGGCTGTGCCCTTTGTCTTGGCGCTGCCAGCATCCTGTGCGAGGCAGTCGAGGGCCAGCCGGTGGAGGCCCTCGCCGCGCTCGACCAGGCCGCCTTCCTCGCCGATCTCCAGGCCGAGCCCCGCCCCGCCCGCCTCAAGTGCGCCCTCCTGCCCTGGATCGCCTTCCGGCGGGCGTTGTTCGGGGAGGGGGAAGAGGTGGATAGGTGAGTTGGAAGGTTGGAAAGCTGGCTTTCCAGCCTTCCAACTTTCCACTTGTGGGTCGTCGTTGCGACGATCACCGCCGTTCTCCTCTGGCGCCTGATCGCAGGCTAGTGCACCACGGCTCAGCGGTTATCGCTCCGCGAGCGCGCGCTCCATGCGTGCCAGCGCCTCCTCCAGCGTGCGGCGTGGACACCCAAAGTTCAGGCGCACAAAGCCCTCCCCGCCGCGCCCAAAAGTGGCGCCATTGTTCATCGCCACCCTGGCGTGCTGCAAAAAGAACTCGTGCGGGTTGCCGTCGATCCCCGCTTCGCGGCAGTCGAGCCAGGCCAGGTAGGTGCCTTCCGGCACGGCCATGCGCACGCCGGGCAGGCGGCGTGCCACTTCCGCCGCCAGATAGTCGCGGTTTGCCTCCAGGTAGCGCAGCGCCGCCGCCAGCCAGTCTCCCCCCTCGCGGTACGCAGCCAGCGTGGCAACCTGCCCCATGAGGTTTACCCAGGGCACCAGGCCCGAGCGCGCCGCCAGGAACTGCTTGCGCAGCGCCTCATCTTCGATGATCGCCACTGATGCCTCGAGGCCGGCAATGTTGAAGGTCTTGCTGGGTGCGATGAGGGTGATCGTGCGCCGGGCAATCTCGGGATCGAGCGCGGCGATGGGCACGTGCTCATGCGGCGGAAAGACGAGGTCGCAGTGGATCTCGTCGGAGCAGATGATCACGTCGTGGCGCAGGCAGATCTCGGCCATGCGCGCCAGCTCGTCGCGGCGGAATACGCGGCCGACGGGGTTGTGCGGGTTGCACAGGACAAAGATGCGTGTGCGCGGCGTGATGGCCGCCTCGAACTGGTCAAAATCGATCTCGTACTGCCCATCGGGCCGGCGCGCCAGCTCCATCTCGTCGAGCAGGCAGCCGTGGTTGCCGGGGGCCCACAGGATCGGAAAGTAGACGGGCGTCTGGGCCAGCACGCCGTCGCCAGGTGCGGCCACCGTGCGGATGGCAGCGTTGAACCCGACCACGACGCCGGGTACAAAGACAATGGCCTCTGGCGCCGGGCGCCAGTGGTAGTATCGTTCCATCCAGTCGAGCAGCACGGGGCGCAGCTCGGGTAGCTCTGTGGGATAACCAAAGACGCCGTGCGCCACCCGCGCCTGCAGCGCCTCGATCACGGCCGGCGGCGCGCAAAAGTCCATGTCGGCCACCCACAGCGGCAGGACGTCCTCGCCGTAGGCGTGCCACTTGGCGCTCTCGGTGGCCAGCCTGTCGGGGCAAAAGTCAAAGTCGTAGCTCATTTTTTGCCGCTCACTCCGGGTTGGGGTTGTGTGCCAGGGCTGCCTCACCGCCGGTGCGGGCCGCTGCCAGCAGCCAGGCCAGGATGCGGGCAATGTTCCACGCATCGTCGCCGCCGCGGTGGTGCGTGCCTTCCAGTGGGAAGCCGAGCATGTCGAGCGCGCTATCCAGGCCCACCTCTCTTTTCAAGCCCCGCACCAGGGCAAAGAGCGTTTTGGCGTTGATGTGCCGGTCGCCAAAGGGATACTCGACGCTTTTGGCCTGGCACTCGCGCTGGAGCTGCTTCCGGTCATAGTCGCCCCAGCTCGCCCACGGCCGGCGGCGCGCGCCAAAATTCTCGCGCAGCGCACGGCACGCTTCGGCCAGCGTCACGCCGGCCTCAACCTCGTTTTGGGTGAGTGTCGTCAGCTCACGGCAATAGTCGCTGATGCGCGAGCAGGTGGGGCAGATCAGGATGCTCCGGTTGTCGAGGCGGCGGCCCGTGGCTACGTCGAGCACGCACAGGCCGATCTCGATGATCTCGTGCTCTTCTCCCGGGGGGGGGTCTCCGGCCCAGCACGTCGATTCCAGGTCCACGACCAGGATCTGGTCGAGTTTCTTTGCCACGCGGTGCAGCCTCCTTGTCTGGCCTCAGTATAGCACAGGTGCGACGTGTGGGCAAACGTCCGGCTGGCCTGTTCCTGCCCTGTCCAAATCTGTCGTTGCGAGTTGAGCCATGGCGCGGGCGCCACTCAGCACTCAAGAACCTGTCGTTGCGAGTTATCTATGGCGCCGGCGCCACTCAGCCTGTAAGAAACTGTCATTGCGAGTGAGCGCTAGCGAGCGATGACAGTTTCTTAGTGGCGTGCCGCAGACCGCCGGGGCATGAATGACCCCGGCTACAAAGCTTACACCCCGTGAACGGGGTTCTGAGCCCGATTCATCGGGCGGAAGCTCTGTAGGACGGCCACTTCATGGCCGTCTGCGGCTCTACCGTGCGATTGCTGCCGAGGGGGTACCTCTGTCGCCCGGCCCCACGCCTCACTGAGCCGACGAGTCGAACGCCCGCCGCTCCATCGCCAGCGCCGACGGCGCCAGCGCCAATCCACCCAGCGCCGTCACCTTTAGCTCCCGTGGTAACATCTGACCCACGGCGTACACGGCGTCGATCGTCTCGTCGAGCGGCACCGGGTTGTGGTAGCCGCCCAGGATCAGGTCGGCGCACACGAACGCGCTCGACGCCGCCACGGCGTTGCGCGTGTGGCACGGTACCTCCACGATCCCCTGCACCAGGTCGCACACCGAGCCCATCGTGTTTTGGAAGGCGATGGCCGCTGCGTCGCACGCCTGGCGCGCGCTGCCGCCCGCCGTTTCCACCACCGCCGCCGCGGCCATTGCCCCCGACGCGCCGATCTCTACCTGGCAGCCGGCCACTTCCGCCGCGAAGGTGGCCCGCGTGCCGACCACCATGCCCACCGCGCCGGCCGCCAGCAGGGCCAGGGCGATCTCTTCCTCGTCCAGCCCCAGCTCCTCGAACAGTGTCACCGCCACGCCGGGCAGGGTGCCCGCCGAGCCGGCCGTGGGCGCGGCGCACACCACGCCCATGCCGCCGTTGACGTGCATGACTGCCATGGCCCGCGCCGCCGCGCGCGTGTGCAGCCCGCCGATCGCCAGCCGGCCCTCGCCTTCGGCGCGATAGATCCGCCCGGCGCTCGGCGCCAGGAGCTGCATCGGCGGCAGCTCGTCGCCCAGGCCGCGCTCGGCCGCGGCGCGCATCACCTCAAACCGGCGCCCCATCTCGGCGAGCACCTCGCTCTCCGGCAGGTCGAGCAGTGCTGCTTCGTAGGCCAGGGCGGTCCGGCCCAGCGACCAGCCGCGCTCTTCCGCCAGCGCTACTGCCTGTGCGGCACAGTCGAACAGCCGGTCGCCCTGGATGGCGAAATAGACAGGCGGCGCGGCCCACACGTGGCGCACGCCGGGCAGCGCGCGCACGGCGTCGAGCGCGGCGCCGGGCAGCACCGCACGCCGCCTGGCGCGGATCAGCCGGCGACTGTCCCGCGCCTGCGCCTCGATCTCGGCGGGCGCCAGCAGCCGCGCCACCTCGCCCTCGTCGGCCTCGCCCGCCTCCAGCTCGACCAGCACCTCGTGGGTGTCGCCCGCCAGCTCGACTGCCCAGCCGCCGACCTGCGTAAAGACCAGCGCGCCGCCGCCGATCGACCTCGCGACAACATGCAGCGTCCCTCCCCGCCGTCCTGTCAGGCGGATGTCGACCGTGTTGGGGTGATCGGCCCTCGCCAGTGGCGCGACGTGAAAACGGATCTCGACGCCTGCCTGCCGCGCCGCGTCGAGCGACTGGCGAAAGCGAGGATCGGTGAGCGTCCAGCCGAGGATGCCGGCGGCAAAGCCCCGGTCGCTGCCCTGCTCGCGGTAGACCTCGGCCCACGACCCGCCCGGGTCGAAGGTGAACGTCACCGCCGCCGGCTCGTCGCCCAGGCCGGTTCGGCCCAGGGCACGCGCCATGGCGCCGATGTAAAAGGGCGCCGCGGTGTGCGAGCTGCTCGGCCCGCGCATCACGGGGCCGAGCACGTCGTTGAGGATGCTAACCTGTTTCACCCCTGTCCCTTGCCCCTTTCATCAGCGCCGTGCGGCGCGTGTCGGGCCACTTGACCCCGCCCATCTTGAGCCGGCGACGGTCGGGCTTGAAGGCGCGGCAGCTATCGGGGGGAAGGAAACTGTCGGCGATGGGTCGTGGGGCGCGGATCTGGTCATAGCCGCGCACTTTTAGCTGGCGTGCCATGTCGGGATCGGCGGCCTGCTCCACGGGCTGAACCGCCTTGTAGAAACCACAGCGGCCGTAGGTCATGTCGTCGTCGGCAAATGCCGGCTGTGCCCAGCCGTGTGGCAGGCCGGGCAAAAAGTGGGCACAGTGGCGGCAGGCGTCGAGCCGAAAGTCGCACGCGGGGCACTCGACCGGCCCCGGCGCGACGGTGACGCGCCCTTTCGCATCGACCGTCCAGGCGCGCGGCACCTGCGCGCCACACAGGGGGCATTCGAGCGCGTCGGGCTGGTCGAGATCGAGCGTCGCCATCTCGGCGTCAACCAGCGCCTCCTGCGCCTCGCCCTCGAGCGCCTGCACGCGCGCTTCCCACCAGTAGCTGCTGGGTGCCACCGCGCCGAGCAGCGCCCAGCCGAGCCGGCGCAGCAGGGGCCAGCCGAGCGCGCGCGAGTCGATCCAGATGCGCGCGGCGCGGGAGACGAGCACCACCACGACGGCCAGCGCGATGACGATCAGCATATTGTCGAACATGGACGCCAGTATAGCGCGAGATCGTGCTGGCGTCAAGCGTCACGTTGCCGCTCTTGGCGCTCGAGACGCACACAGATCACTTTTCCAGGAGCGTTGCCATTGCCTGCTGGCAGTGGGGCAGGAGGCCGTAGGCGCTGTGGCCGAGTCCGGGGATCATCGACAGCTCGATCCGGCTTTCGATGCCGTGCGCGCTGGCCCACGCTTCCATCTCGGCCACCCAATCGCGGGCGATGGTCACCCGGTTGGTGGGGCGCTGCCCGGGCCAGGCCAGTTGAGGCTCCAGGTCGTTCAGCCCGACGACGACGACGGCCGGAACCTGCACGCCTGCCAGCCAGGTGGTAGGATCCGGCTCGACGCGCGCCGGCGTTTCGCCCGGTGGATCGGTCCACTGAAGTGTGCCGTCAAAGGGTGCCAGTCCGAAGGGCCAGGCGATGTCAGGGTCGGGGTGGGGGTAGGTCACCGGTGCACTGATGACGGCGCCGTGCAGCCGCTCGGGGTGGGTTACCAGGAAGCGTGCGGCGAACTGGCCGCCGGCCGAGTGGCCGTACAGGTAGAACCGCCGGTTGGTGAGGTCGTAGCGTGCCGCGTAGGCATCGACCAGCTCGATGACCCACGCGTCGGCGCCGACCTGGCGCCCGAACAGGCCGCGATAGCCGCCATGCGTCATGTCGACCTCTTTGCTGCCAAAGTTCGCCTGGTCGAACGCCGGGGCGATCAGGATGGCGCCGTGCGTCTCTGCCCACGCCTTCCAGTTTTCGACATAATATCGTGCCGCGGCCTGGGCCGTCTCGCCGTCGCCAGGCGTGCCGTGGGCCAGGACGACGAGAGGCGGCGGAGAGGTGAGGGCTGTGGGTACGTAGCGCACGTGGCTGCCGTGCGCGCCGGGCACGACCTCGACGACACCAGGCTGTGGGTTGGGGAGTGGCGGGGTGGGTGACGGCGCGACCGGGCCGGCGCAGGCCAAGATAGCTGCGCCGAGAAGCAGGGTGATGAGGAGGAATGTAAAAGGGGTGTGAGTTGGCGGCTTTTTGATCATGGGCTCAGCGGGTAGTCACTGCTTGTGTGACTGACAGCAATTCATCCCCGCACGATGCAGGCCCCGCGCCAACCCAGATCAGTGGCGCTTGCCCGCGGGCGTGGCACAGAAAGGTGGCCTTCACGTCCGGGTTGCTGTAGGCGAAATCTCCGCCAGTTTTGGAAGCGAGAAGCCTCCGGAAGCATTCTATCTTGTTGCCGGATCGCCGGATCGTTCCGATCTCTTGCGCGGTCCGTGTGATTCTCTTTTCAAAAAGTTCTCTCTTGGGGGCACCAATCTCTTCGTACGCCTGTGCAATCTGCGATTCTCTGTCGGAGAACACGTTGGCCTGGAATATCAAGTCACCGGGCCGGTCGGAGAGGGATGCGGATAGCTGCTGGCTGCCCGCGAACTCGATCTTGTTCCCCTGCCAGCCCTGCTCGTCGCGGTGCACCGTCAGCAGGGCATAGCCGCCGGCGTAGGGGGCCAACGCGCGGATCAGGCGTTCTGTGCCGATCTCCCGTCCCAGGTAGAGCCGCATCCAGGCGACCACGTTGGGGAAAATCGCACCTCGAGTCTCCTGGACGCGCACAAAGAGGGAATCGACGGCCTGGAGGTAGAGATCGCTGCTCCAGCCAAAGGTCGGGCCGGGCAGCAGGTCGGGATAGATGAAGGACGTCGCCACCTTTCCGGGGGTGGCAGCCTGGTAGGAAAAGAGCCTGAGCCGGTCAAAGCGGGCGCCCGGGGCTGATTCTATGTCCTCCTCGGTGTGCCACAGGATAATCGAGCCATCATCATCCCGGTAGATCCCCGTCTGACAGCCCCCCTGCTCGCTCTGCAGCCAGAGGGCCAGCTCGTCTGCGGTGAGAGGCGTGCCATCCACGCGCAGGCGAGGCGCGTTTTCGGCGGCGAACCGGTCGAGGCCGGCGCCTTTGGCCCAGGCGGATAGAGAACCCAGGTAGTGGCGCAGGGCGGACCGGACCGGCAGGTCGAGCGCGGGCGCTGTCAGCCGGCTGTCGAGCGCGGACCGGCACGCTCTGACGAGGCGAGCCTGGATGGCGAGCGCGGGCGCGTCGAGGTGGTCGAGTTTCCTGTGGAGGATCGCGTGCACCTGGGCGCTCACGTCCCGGCCCAGCGCCCGGTGCGCTGCCTCCACGTCGAGCGCGGAAAAGTCGAGGTGCACCAGGTTGCCGGCAGTGTGGCTCACGCTACTGCTCGGGATCTGCATCCGCCGCGATGGGCACGATCGCCGCCTGGTCGCGCTCCACGATCTCGGCTGCCACCTGCCCGTTCGATACCTCTTGCAGCGCCGCCTGAAAGCCGTCGAACGCCTCGACGGCAAAGCGCGCCGTCAGGGTGACGTTGGCCGCGAACTCCTGGTCGAGCAGCACGCCCCCATGCGCCTCGACGGCCTGGCGGGCCAGCTCGTACAGGTTGTAGGGCAGCTCGGCCATGACGACGTGGGTCTGCACCTTGCGCGCGTGGGGCAGGACCTCAAGTACCTCGCGCACCGCGTCGCCGTAGGCGCGCACGAGGCCGCCGGTGCCCAGCTTGGTGCCGCCGAAATAGCGCGTCACCACCACCGCCACGTCCCCCAGCCCGCTCCCCTGCAGCACGGCCAGCGCGGGCCGCCCCGCCGTGCCTGATGGCTCGCCGTCGTCGTGTGTGTGTGCAATCACGCTGCTGCCGTGCCCCACCACGTAGGCCGGCACGTTGTGCGTCGCGTCGGCAAACTCGGCCCGGATGCGCTCCACGAACGCCCGCGCCTCTTCTACGCTGAACGCAGGCGCCGCAGTGGCGATAAAGCGCGAGTTGCCCGCCCACATCTCGATGCGGGTCTCGTGCGCCGGGACGTCGTACGAGTCCATGGTGTGTGTGGTGGTAGATCGGTAGATTGGTAGATTGGTAGATTGGTAAATTGGTACCAATCTACCAATCTATCGTTCTAATCCAGCCCCAGGTGCCTGCGCATCAGGCGCGGCGGCAGCGAGCCTGCGCCCAGGATGGCGTCGTGCAGCTCGCGCAGCGTGACGCCGGGGTGGGCACGACGATAATCCTCCACCAGGTTGAGGATGGCGCGCTTGCCCATCAGGTACGACTGGGGCTGGGTCGGGGTCTGGGTGTAGCGCCGCACCTCTGCCAGCGCGTTGGCCGGCTCCAGGCCGCACTCGTCGACGAGCATGGCCACGGCATCGTCCACCGGCATGCCGCGTGTATGGAGCGACACGTCGAGGATGATGCGCGCCGCGCGCCAGAGCTGATCGGACAACCGGCCCAGTCGCTGCACAGGCTGGGAGATGTAGCCCAGCTCTTCGAGCAGCTCTTCGCAGTAGAACGCCCAGCCCTCGATGAATAGGGTGGCGATGATTGAGCCGAGGCGGCGTGGAATGGTGGGCTGGCGGTTGGCCCAGATAAGCTGCAGGTGGTGGCCCGGATAGGCCTCGTGCAGCGCCGTGATGGGCAGCTTGGCCCAGTAGTGGCCCTTTAGCGTTTGCTCCTGCTCTTCCGGCGGCGAATCGGGATCGATGGGGGTGACCAGAAAGTGACCTTCCTGCTTTTCTTCGAGCAGGCCGGGCTGCATGTAGGCCGCGTAGGGCAGGATCGGCCGCAAGAAGGATGGGGTCTCGATCACCTTGAGCTGCTCGCCGGGTGGGATGGTGGCAATGCCCTGGTCGATCACGTACTGGCGGATGGCAGTCATCTCTTTTTGGTACGCTTCGATCAGCATCTCGGCCGTGGGGTGATCGTTCTTGGCGTCTTCCAGGATCTGGCGCACGGTGCGGTGGGGGTCGATCTCGGCGGCGACAGTCTGCATCTGCTCGCGCGTGTGGTGGAATATCTCCCATCCGATCTCGATCAACTGGTCGGCATCGTAATCCACCATGTGCTCGCGGGCCAGCTTCTGGTTAAAGAGGTCGGTGCCTGCGGCGAAATCGCCCCTGGCCACCGGCAGCACCTCTTCCTGCAGGTAGGTGGCAAACTCCTGTACTGCTGCCGCGGCTGCCTGTCCTGCCTCTGTCAACGGCTCCACCAGGTCGGGGGCAGCCTGGGAGGCGATCATGGGCAGGAGGCCGAGGTAGAGGCCGGGCACAGACGCTGCCTGCTCCAGCGCGATCTCGGCCCACACGGGCGGCACCTCGGCCGGAACCAGGTTGGCGCGCCCTTCGCGCAGCACGCGCGGCACCTGGCGCACGCGGCCGAGGGCCGATGCCAGCCGCTGCGGCAGTGGGGCAAAGTCGAGCAGGGTCAGCAAAAAGACGCCGGCGGTTACCTCGTCCAGGTAGGTGCCGGGATTGCGCAGGTGGCCGCGCCCCTGCTCGTACTCGCGCGCAAACATCTCAAAGATGGCGACCGTCAGCTCATGGTCGATCTGCGCGCTGAGGGCCAAGCCGGATCGGTCGATCGCCCGAAATTCGGCCAGGGCGCTCAGGATCTCTTGTTGCTGGCGATCGAGCGCTTGGCCGCTCATGTCTGCCAACTGGTCGTCGAACCGATGATCGCCGATCTGGGTCGCGGCCACGGGGTTGAACTCCAGCAGCCGATAGAACCAATGCTCTGCCCGCTCGTAAAACCGTGCTTCTTCAGACATCCTTTCTCTCCTTACAAACGTGATGCGTTACGACACCACCTGGTTCTCCACCATCGCCCCATCGGCTACGGTTGACTCGCGCAGAACTACCGCATCGCGGATGGTCACACCGTGGCCGATGCGACAGTCGCGCTCGACATAGACGTTGGGGCCAATGACACAATCGCGGCCGATGAGGGTGCCCTGCTCGATGCGCAGCGGGGTGATGAGCTGCGTGTTGGGGCCGACGGTGTAGGGGGCGAGCTGCGGCTGGTCGTTGCCGTTGAGCAGGTAGTGGCGGTTAATGGCCAGGAGATCGGTCGGGCTGGTGAGCGTGAGGCGGCGCTCGACCATCACGCCGCGCACGTGCCCGTCGCGCTCGATGAGCATCTGGATCGCGTCTTGCAGCTCGTACTCGCCGCGGGGCGACAATGGCACCTGGGGCAGGTAATCAAGGATACGCCGCGACAGGCAGTAGAGAGGCAGGCTCGAGATGTTCGAAGGCGCTTCTTCGGGCGCCGGCTTTTCGACGATGCGCGTCACCCACTCGCCCTCCAGCTCGACGATGCCCACGGCGCCCAGCCTTTCCGGCTCGACGGGCATGAGCGTCAGGACGGCGTTCGCCGGCGGGTCGGCATGCCAGGCAGCGAGCATGTTGCCCACGTGCGCGGCAGAGATCAGGTTGTCGCACGCCGACAGGATCACGTCGTCGTCGATCAGCGGCGCGGCGCAGGCCAGCGCGTTGGCCATGCCCAGCCTGTCGGGTTGGTAGGCAAAGCGCACCTCGGCCTCGATCTCGGTGTCGCGTCGAAAGTAGCGGGTAATGTACCGGTCGTTGGGGCTGACGACCAGGATGAAGTCGTCGACGCCATTGGCAAGCAGGTGCTCCATCACACGCTCGACGATCGGCTTGCCCAGGATCGGCACCATTGCCTTGGAGCGGGTGAGGGTGATCGGCTGCAAGCGCGAGCCGTGGCCGGCGGCGAGGATGACTCCCTGCATGTTACATCTCCTTGACCGTCAGGCCACGCGGCGCAACGTGGGGGCGATAGATGCGCGCCCCGGTCAGGCCTGCATCCGCCGCCGTCTGCCGCCAGCGCTCCATGAGCTGGCCTTCGTGCCCCGGCCGGGTCACGGCGAACACTGATCCGCCACCCCCGGCGCCGGTCAGCTTGGCGCCGAACGCGCCGCTGCTGAGCGCCGTGTCGATCAGCAGGTTGTTGGCCCAGCCAGCGCCGTCCTGGAAGCAGCAGTAGGCCATCATCTCGTTGACGAGGCGATGGTTCTCGCTCATCAGCTTGCCGAACGTCTCCAGGTCGCCGGCCAGGAGGGCGATCTTGCCCTGCCAGGCTGTGGCCCACGCGCCCTGCATAAAGCGCACCATGGGGGGCGGGGCCCCGCCGCGCTCGACCCAGGCGTCATACTCTTCGACGTAGCGGGGGCGCATGCGCCCATGCACGTCGCCCGAGTCGCGCACGATGCCGGTGGAGATGGCGACGAGGGGCAGGTCGCGCACCCAGGGGTCGAGGCGCTCATAGGTGGCGTAGGGCTCGGCCTGGAGCTGGCCCTGGTGGAGCTTGCCGCGATAGTCGATGTAGGCCAGGCCGCCAAAGAGCGGAGTATACCGGTCGGCATAGCCGCAGGTGATGCCCAGCTCCTTGGCCTCGACGCGCTGTGTCAGCTCGGCCAAGACATAGTCGTTGTGCACCTGCGGGTTCAGGTCATAATAGGCGCGCAGCCCGGCCAGCGTGAGGAGCACAAAGAGGGATGAGCCGCCGAGGCCGCTCTGGCGTGGCACGTCGGTCCACGTCGTCAGGTGCACGCCGCGCTGCGCGAACTTGACCCGGAACTCGGCGCTGTAGGCGTGCAGGCGGTTGACGGCCCCCTTGACCAGGTCCAGCTCGCCGTCGTAGGGGAGCGGCAGCGCGTCGCGGTCGAACTGGAGGTGGGTGAGGAGGGTAAAGGTGCCGTCGGTGCGCTGCACTGCCTCGAGGATCAGGTCGTTGGCTGCGTCGACCCGGGCGCCAGCGCGCACGTCGACCGCTGCCGAGATGGTGGCAAAGTCGCCCTCGCAGGCGTCGGATGGATTGCCGAGGATGTTTATCCGGGCGGGTATTGAAAGTTCGTAGCCCATACTGTTCCCCCTGTGATGGGCTGGATTGTAGACGGTTCCCGCAGGGTTGTCAAATCGCGCGGCAGCGGTGATGCGCGGAGAAAATCTCAGTCGTAGCCAGTGACCGAGACGCGCACCTCCTCAAAGCCGTATGCGCGCAGGAACTGCGCATAGTATGCCTGCCCGTCCCGTGCTGCCTGCTCGAGGATGCCGTTTTGCAGGGCATATTCGATCAGGTACGTCTTGCCCTCATTCAGGATCTCATCCTGGTAGGCTTCGATGTCGTCGCGGCAGAGAAAGCCGGGGCAAAGGTCGCGGTTCACCAGCACATAGCTGTTGTCAAAATCGATCGCGACCTGGTCCTCCAGGATGATCGGGGCGGGCAGCGTGAGCTGGGCGCGCTGCCCGTCGGGGCTGATCCAGAGGTCCTCGGCTGAGAGCTGTCGCAGATCGAACCCCGCGGGCACGCGACCGCGCACCAGGACGACAAATTCCTGGCGAATGCCGATCGCGTCGGCCCAGTCGCTGGGGGCTTCGCTGTAGTGAACGTCGACGGCGTTATAGTGCTCTACAAAGATCTGCTTGTTCACGTGCTGCACGGCCTCGAGCAGCACGGTGCCGGGCACGACGGTGGGGCCGGGCACGGGCGTGGGCGTGGGGGCGGGCTTGATCTCGCGCGAGATGGTGCGAAAGACGAGAAAGGCCGCGACGATGATGGCCACGGCGGCCAGGGCATTCCAGGTTATGATCACGGCTTGCTTCAGGCAGGCTCGGCCTTCATTCTCCTGGGATCGCCGAGTGCCCGTTCGGCCCCCATCCTCTTGGGGTGGCTGAGCACCCACTCGGCCTCCATTCTCGTCCATCGTGGTGCCCTGCCGGGCATGGCTATTTTCCTGCAAAGATGACCTCCACTTCTCGGTAGCCGAGCTGCTCGAAAAAGCCGGACAGGGTGGCCTGTGCGATCTTTTCCGCCGACGCGAGCAGGCCCTCGTTGTCTTGTCCCGCCTCGCGCAGCGCGACGCGCGCCGCCTCCATCGCTTCGACCTCCAGCCCCTCGTACTCGGAAAAGAACCAGCGGCGGTTGCTGTCATAGATGCGTGACCGGTCGGGCATCAGCTCGACGGCGGTGACGGTGGCGCGGGGCAGGATCAGCGTGAGGTGGGGTCCGTTCACCAGCAGATCGGGCGGCTCGACCTGGCCCAGGTCAAAGCCGATGTGCACGGTGCCGACGGCCATCAGCACCACCCAGTCGCGCCCCCACCACTCTCGACGCTCCCGTTCGACGATGGTCGACGCCTCGAACTCGATCACATTCAGCTCGAGGATCTCGCGGACGTCGGCAATGTTCACGGGGGGGAGCGTGGGCGTCGGAGAAGGGGTGATGGTCGGGGTTGGGGTGGCGGTAGGGATGGGCGGGCGCGTGGGCAAAGGGGTGGAGGAAGGCGCGGGGGTGAAGGTGGCGGGGTGGGTGGGCCAGGGCGCGGCCGCGCCGGCGGTGGCGGTGCGCACCGGCGTTGTCGTCGCGGCGGCAGGATCGGGAGTGAGATGGTCGTAGAGTAATCCCAAAGCCAGCAGGATGAGACCTGCTGCCACGATGGTAAGCAGAAGCGGCGCGAACCGTCTCTGGGCGGCGTAGCGGTCGGTTTCCCGGCTCAATGGGACTTTGCCTCCGGCTTGCTCTCAAACATGTAGATTTTGACTTTGCTCAATTCCTTCTTCTCACCCGTTCCATGGCCTTGTGCCCATGTCATTATACACTATACGATGTTCCGCGACAAGAGTTGGCTAAAAGTGTGTCATGCACACCGGCTGGCGCGCCACCGCAAAAATGCGGCTGACCGGTTCGACATAAGTCGTGTCAGAGATGCGCGCCAGGCCATAGTCGTACAGGGAGCGAAACCCGACCGTGCCGGCGAGCAGCGCCGAGAGGCGGCCCACGTCGAGCGTGACCTCGACGTCGTGCGCGCCGCCGTCCAGGTGCTGCACGTGACCGCGCTCGAAGTGAAGCAGGAGGCTGCCGGCGTTCTCGGGCAGGAAAGAGTCGTCGACGGTGAGCCTGAGCGTGCACGTTTGCCCACCAAAGTCGTGTCCGGCGAGCAGTTCAAAGATGCGCGCCACGTCGACCAGGCGGATCATCAGGCCCACCCCCTGGACGTTGCTCTCGTGGTAGACACTGGGGATGAGCCGGCCCGAGCCGTTGCGCGGATCGAGCAGCAGGTGGTGAAAATCCTCGTCCTGGCTGTCGACGATCACGTCGCGGACCTGGTCGGCCTGGGTGTGGAGGAAGGTGACCAGCCGGGAGAGCGCTTCCGGAGTGTCATAGACCCACTCCTGGATGTGCAGATCGTTGGTGATAAAGGTATCACCCTGTTCAAAGGTGTAGACGAGGTAGCCGCGTAGTTGGCCGTCGATCTCGCAGCCGACGATCTGGTTCTGCGGGTTCCGGAATAGGCCACGCATCTCGCGCTCTGTCTTGTAGCACATGCCGTGGGTGCGCGCGGCCAGGCGGTCAAAGCAGCCGGCGATCGCCTCTTTGTCGTCGGGTCCCAGGTAGCGGACGCCTGCCTTCGAAGGCCCTTTCGGAAAGTCGGCCGGCTTGACCCGGTACTGGCTCATCTTGGTGCCGTAGCCAAAGTGCATGTCGGCGTAAAAGTCGGGGCGGAAGGGGTAGAGGAGGGTGAGGGGAGCACCGCGCTCGCGGTAGTGGCGCAAAAAGTAGGCCATCAGCTCTTTCGCCACGTGCTCTTTTTTGTGGAGCAGGTCCACAGCCACCTGGCCGACGCCGCCGGCAGGCACGTCGGTGCCGAGAAAGTTCATCCGAAAATCGTACAGGCACATGATCCCTTGCAGATCGCCGTCACGAAACAGCCCGTAAAAGCTGGCGGTGGGGTCCTCTTGGTGCAGGCTCAGCGCGCGCGCTCGGAATCGCTCTCGCTCTTCTTCCGAGAATACCCTGGCGCCCGGGTAGGCGGCGGCCCAGAGGTGGGTCAGGGCGGCAAAATCAGAGGCAGATAGTTGTTTGATTTCTGTCACGGTCAGCTCCTGGTTTGTTTGTTCCGAGAGCTCATTATACTCGAAAGCAAGGCGCGCCACAAGGTGGGGATTGCTTTGCTCGCTGGCGCTGGCTCGCAATGACAGGTTCTCACAGGCTGAGTGGTGCCGGCGCCATGGATGAACTGGCAATGACAGCGTGGGTCGAAAAAAAAAGCCCTGGCGCGCAACAGCGCCAGGGCTTGGGGATGGTATAGATGTCTGTCTAGTCGTAAGTCTTGCCGTTCACCGAGACGACGGTCAGGGCCTTTGGTCCCTTGGGGGTGTCCGTCATCTGAAACTTGACGCGCTCCCCCTGCTCCAGGTTGCGAAATCCCTCACCTACGATGCTCTCATAGTGTACGAACACATCCCTCTCGCCATTGTCGGGCTCGATGAATCCCCAGCCCTTCATCCTGCTGAACCATTTGACCGTCCCATAGAGAAACCCATCCTCTACGATCTGGGGCAGAATGGCCTCTGTTCCAGTTTGGAATCCCTCTTCCATGACTGCGTGCCTCCTTCTAGGACGTCAGGTTTTTTTGCGACCGGGGAAGAGGGATCCTCACCGGCCGCAGGACCGGCGTCAAGGATAGCATAGAGTGGGGAGACTGTCAAAT
This sequence comes from Anaerolineae bacterium, assembly GCA_016929795.1. The sequence continues at coordinate 3,271 of JAFGIA010000331.1, read as the reverse complement.
CTGCCCCCAGTGGCTGCGCAAAAAGCTTGACATAGACTGTGCATATCCTGTTGGGTTCAATTGGGCACGATTTCAAGAGTCTTTGCGTAGGCCTGGTTCGGAAGGGGTGGCGGGGATCTGGTTGCGCGCAGCGGCAGCGCGGTTGGCGATCAGGCCGGCAATGGCACCGGCGCCGATGCCATTGTCGATGTTGACGACGGCCATGCCCGGCGCGCACGTTTGCAGCATCGACAGGATCGCCGCTTCGCCGCCGCCCCCCAGGCCATAGCCGACCGATGTGGGCAGGCCAATGACCGGCACGTCGACGAGGCCTGACACAACAGACGGCAGCGCGCCATCCATGCCGGCGGCGACGATCAGGACGTCGACGCGTGCCTCTTGAACCATGTACTGGAGCGGCTCCCACAGGCGGTGGATGCCCGCCACGCCCACGTCGTAGGCCGTGTACACCTGGCAGCCCATCTCACGGCAGAGGAGCGCGGCTTCCTCGGCCTGCGCCACGTCTGAGGTGCCGGCCGTGAGGATGCCCACGCTGCCGCCTGTCTGGGGCGGCGAGAAATCGGGGCGGCGCAGCACGGCGGCACGCGGCGCCGGCAGCCACTCGATCTCTGCTGCCCCCTCGAACTCGGCGGCCAGGCGCGCCTCCAGCGCGGCGGGACAGCGGCTCAGGATCGCGCGCCCGGTGGCCTCGAGAAAGCGGTGTGCGATCGCGATCGACTGCTCGACGGTTTTGCGCTCGGCAATGATCACCTCGGGCACGCCTTTGCGTCCGTGGCGGTGAAAATCGGGCCGGGCGGCGGCCTGGCTGTCGCCGGGGTTCCAATCGGCGGCATTGGCCTTGTCTGGGTCGTTCATCTCTTTAACTCCATGTTCAAACTGCCCATCCGGTAGCCTTCGAGGTCGAGGGTGATGTAGCGGTAGCCGAGGGAGCGCAGGGCGTCCACGGCAGCCTGGCGGGGGCCTGGCGCCGCGAGCCGGGCGATGTCGGCTGCCGCTACCTCGATCCGGGCCAGGGGCAGGTGGTCGCGCACCCGCACCTGACGCACCTGCCAGGCGGCGCGCAGCGCTTCTTCCGCCGCCTCGACGCGCGCCAGCCCCTCGCGGGTCAGGCGCGTGCCGTAGGGAAAGCGACTGGCCAGGCAGGCGTCGGCGGGCCGGTCCCAGGTGGGCAGCCCCCGGGCACGCGACAGGGCACGGATCTGCGCTTTGGTCAGCCCGGCATCGCGCAGCGGGGCGCCCACCCCCAGCTCCTCGGCAGCCCGGCTGCCGGGACGATAGTCGCCCACGTCGTCGGCATTCTCGCCGTGGAGCAGTGGGGGATAGCCCTCGCCACGGGCGACGTCAAGCAGACGTTCAAAGCGGGCGCGCTTGCACTGGTAGCAGCGGTCAGGCGGATTGGCGACGACCCCCTCGACGGCGAGATCGTCGTGGGGCAGCACGATGTGGCGCACGCCCAGGTCGCGCGCCAGGGCGCGGGCTGCTGCCAGCTCTGCGCGCGGCATGAGCGGAGAGTCGGCGGTCAGGGCGAGGACGCGCTCCACGCCGAGGATGTCGGCGCACGCGGCCAGCAGGTAGGCGCTGTCGGTGCCGCCCGAGTAGGCGACGGCGACGCGGTGGTAGTGTGAAAGGATATCGCGCAGGCTGGGCGGGATAGGAGACTCTGTCATGGTCATTCTCTTCGGGCGTTGTGCCACAACCCTCCGGGTTGTGAGCTTGAGCAATGCGGAGGATTGGGCCACAAGGGGGTCATGCCAGGACTGCCAGCCATGGACATAGGGCGCGCTCCAGCCGGTCGACGACGACGTACAACGCCAGCCCGAGCAGGCTCATGGCCATGACGCCGGCATACATCTCGGCGTAGGCCAGGCGTCCCCAGCTCTCGCTGATGATATAGTAGCCCAGGCCCGAGGTGGTCGCGAACGACTCGGCAAAAAAGAGGACGGCGATGGCCGTGCCGATGCTCAGTCGCAGCGAGGTGAGGACCGCCGGCAGCGACGCCGGCAGGTAGACAAAACGAAAGATGGCACGCCTGCCGGCACCGAGCGAGTGTACAGAGGCGATCAGCTCGGGACGGATGCCGGCTGCCTCGTCGCGCACGACGACGAGGATCTGGAAAAAGAGGATCAGGCCGATGATGACCACCTTGGAGAGGTTGCCGATGCCGAGGAGGAGGAGGACGATGGGCAGAAAGACGATCTTGGGGATCGGGTAGAGCAGGTAGATGACCGGCGCGGCGAGGCGATCCACGGCCGGGCTGAGGCCAAGCGCCAGGCCGGCAGGCACAGCGGCGGCAACGGCCAGCAAGATGCTGGCGACGACACGCCATGTGCTGACGAGTAGATGGCGGGCCAACCCTGCGCCCATCTCGGTGACAAAGGCGCGCAGCACCTCGCCCGGCGGCGGCAGCACGGCGCGATCGACGGCCATGGCCGCGAGCTGCCAGGCGGCGAGCAACGCGAGGGCGGCGGCGGCCAGGTGCCACGGGCGCATGCGGCGGTCATGGGAGGGCATCGCTACCTCCCAACAGGTCGCGCACCTCGTTGCAGCGGGCCTGAAAGCCCGGGTCGTGGCGGTAGTCTGGCCGGCCGGCGGCAGGGTTGTCGACGATGAGCGGCACCTCGTGCGGTGGATGGCGCAGCACCAGCAGGCGGCGGCCGAGATAGACCGCTTCCTCGATGTTGTGCGTCACAATGACCGTCGCCAGGCCCGTCTCACCCTGCAGCTCGAGGGTCAGGCGCTCCAGATCCTCGCGTGTCAGTGCGTCGAGCGAGGAAAAGGGCTCGTCCATCAGCAGCAGGTCAGGGTTCATGGCCAGCGTGCGGGCGATGGCCGCCCGCTGGCGCTGCCCGCCCGAGATCTGCGCCGGGTATTTCGCGGCGAGGGCCTCGATGCCCAGGCGGCACAGCCAAAAGTCGACGCGGCGCTCCACCTCGGCCCGTGGCAGGCGCTCGCCTTCCGGCGCATGGCGGCCGTCGGGGCCGTAGAAGCGGCGCATACGCAGGCCGAGGGCGGCGTTCTGCGCCACGGTGGCCCACGGCAGCAGGCCGTAATCCTGCAGGATCAGCCCGGTGCGCGGGCGCGGGCGGACGAGCCGCTTGCCGCCGACGAGGATCTCGCCGCCGGCCGGCTGGCGCAGGCCGGCGAGCAGGTAGAGGAGCGTCGACTTGCCCGAGCCAGAGCGGCCGATGACGGCCCACGCCTCGCCCGCCCCAACCTGCCAGTCAAAGCCGTGAAAGAGGGGGGGGGGGGGGGGGGAGGCGAAGGGGAGCTG
>JAFGIA010000330.1 GCA_016929795.1 Anaerolineae bacterium | reverse complement strand
GTCGCGCGAGAAGCGCAGCCTGGCAGCACCGCCTTGGCACCACCCGAGTAGCCGGCAAAGTAGTGCAGATCGATGTTGCCGAGGCATATGCGCACATCGGCATTGACAATCGGTCGAAAGAACTCGACCGGCGTGCCGGCGGACGTGGTGCCCAGGTACGTGACGTCGTTGGGGTCGTGATTGAGGACGCGCACTCGACTCACGACCTCAGGGCCGACAGCAGCTACGATCTCTTTGTCGGTCATCGGCCGGTGCAGTCCCAGGGCCATAACCACAATGATCTGGTCGTCGGGTACACCGGCGGCTCCCAGCTCGTCCAATACCGCCGGTATCAGCCGGTGGGATGGGCAAGGCCGGGTCAGGTCGCTGGTGACGATCGCCACACGCTGGGTGTGCCCACCGTAAAGCAGGTCGCGCAGCCGCGCCGTGCCGATGGGATGCTGCAGTGCACGCTCGACGAGCCCCTCATCGTCGTCGGGTGCGGCGAGGCTGCGCGGGAGGAGCACGCGATAGGTTTGGCCCGCAGGGATACGGACCTCAAAGGAACCCCGTCCGTACGGAAGCACAACAGCGGCCGTGGTCACGATCTCTCCTCTGGCTGCTCGCTCGCGTACCAGCACGCCGCGCGCCGCAGCGCTTCTACAACCGGCAGCGTCTGCCCCGATAAAAAGCGCACCATGCCGCCGCCCGACGTGCAGACGTAACCCATCCGCTCCGACATACCAAACCGTTTTGCCGCGGCTACGCTGTCGCCACCGCCGATGAGCGAGTAGCCCGGCGCGTCGGCAACGGCCTCCCATAGAGCCTGCGTGCCGTGCTCACTGGTCGGCAGCTCGTAGACGCCCGCCGGCCCGTTGACGAAAATGGTCGCCGCCTCGCGAATCGTGTCGACGTAGCGGGCGATCGTCCGATGGCCGATGTCTACGATCAACTGGTCGACCGGCAGCTCACCGACGGGCAGTTCCCGGCGCCCGCGATCGTTGACCGCCACGTCGTCTGGATAGAGAATGCGCTCGCCGTAGCGCTCCAGCAGCGCGCGTGCCTTGTCTACAAAGGGGTTCAGGCCCTTGTCCTCGATCAGTTGCTCGCTCGGCTCTCCCAGGCGGACGCCTTGAGCCAGCAGCATCACCTCACCGGTCAAGCCCGAAGTGAGAACCATGTCGGCCGAGCCTTCGGCCAGCACCCGCTGCATCATGCTGAACGCGTCGGCAATGCGTGCCCCACCGAGGAGATACACGCAAGGATGGGTTGGGCATTCTTTCACGCGAGCCAGCGCCCCAAACTCGTCCACGAAGAGACGCCCGCCGGCTGCCGGCAGCACTTCGGCAAAGCCGATGAGCGATGGGGCCGAGCGATGGGCGGCGGCGAACGCCTCGCAGACATAGACATCCGCCAAGGGTGCCAGGTTGCGGATCAGCCGGGTGCGCGCCATCTGTTCAGGCGTTAGCTTCACATAGTGGACAAAGGTCGACACCTCTTCGGTGAGGTAGCGCACGTTGTTCAGCAGCAGCAGATCGCCGGGCGCGAGAGCACGGATACAGCCGATGGCACCCGGGCCGCAGATGTCGTCTACGAACTCAACCGGCCGTCCCATTAGCTCGCTCAGCCGGCGCGCGTGTGGGGCAAGCGAGATCAGATTCTGGTAGTCCTCGATGTCACCCTGATGAGCGAGCATCACCACCCGCGCACCGCCGCCTGCAAGCTCGCGGATCGTCGGCAGGCTCTTGCGGATGCGATTGTCGTCGGCCAGCTCGCCCGTCTGAGGATCGATGGGCGAGTTGATGTCGACGCGCAGGATCACCGTCTTGTTCTGAAAATCGAAATCGTCGAGTGTCAGAATCCCTGCTTCCATCTTTGCTAACGACCCGCTTTCATCCCAAGATATTGGTTGGTCAGACCTACCGCTTCCAGGCGATCGGTCTGCATGCACAGCGCGGCGCGGATGCCGTCGATCGTCTCCGGGATAGTCACGGCCTCCTGAGGGATGTTGATCGCGAACAGGATGTCATCCCCGGACGGGCCGATGCACTCTTCCCAAACGGCGATCTCGTACATGTCGCCACGCTTGTTGCCAAGGTCCCGCGCGTACTTGAACAAGGACGTGTTCGAGTTAAAGCCGTCGGCGATGCGCACCACGCGGATCCGCGGATGCGCGTGGAACATGTCGAGCAGTTGTTCCTTGCCGATGGTGCGGTGCGGCGTGGCGAGGATGCTGATGATGTGGCCGTGCGTGACTGGGGTGTGAACGAGCAACCCGGTGGCCTGGACGTGGGGCATGATGTTCATCAGGTCTGCCGCCTGGTGGTTCGGCACTTTGTCCACCTGCAGCACGTCGACCAGGCCTCGATGGGTATCGGCCGGGTCGGCTACGCGACGGATAATGGTGATCGCCACCTTTTCGACACCCACTTCGCGGTCGATGGCATCCACCGCCCGGATCAGGCCGGTGGTGTTGCACGACGTGAGCTTGAGAAAGCTCTGACCGATGCCCTTCTCATAGTTGGCATACCCGTGGAAAAAGACGTCCGCCACTTCGTTCTTTTCCCCGCCCTGGAATATCGCCTTGACTCTGTGCTTCTGGTACAGCTCCTTGTTCCTGGCGCCAATTCCTCCTGGCGTCGAATCGAGGACAACGTCCACCTGGCCCAACAGATCTTCGAACGAGCCGGTGACCGGGATGCCCAGCCTGTCGAAGTCAGGCCGGCGGCCCATGTCGACGAGATAGAGGGGATAGGCCATGCCGCTCTCGTAGAGTGCACGCACCGCTAGGGTTGGCGCTACGTCTACCACACCCACCAGCTCCATATCCCCCTGCGCGGCAACCCCATCGGCCAGCCGCGTGCCGATCGTGCCATAGCCGATCACGCCTACTTTTGGGTTGCTCATCTTTACCCCCCATCGTTGGTATTGGGTATTAGAGATTGGATATTCTACACTTGCTCAGATCTCGCCACGGACGAGCTTGCGCACCCGGTCGGCGATTTTGTGCTCGTCGACCATGATATAGTCCTCCATGTTGCGCGCAAAAGGCGGCGGCACCGATGGAGCGCATACGCGTTGGATCGGCGCGTCCAGGTATCCAAAGGCCCTGTCTGCCATCTGGGCGATGACTTCGGCGGCGAACCCTCCCCGTTCCGGCGCCTCATGCGTGACCACCAGTCTCGAAGTTTTCTTGACAGAGTGGACGATGGTTTCGATGTCGAGCGGGAAGAGCGTGCGCGGATCGACCACCTCGACGCTGATCCCCTCTTTTGCCAACAGGTCCGCGGCGCGCAGGGCCTTGACAACTGCCATCGACGTGGCAACCACCGTGCAGTCGGTGCCCTCACGCTTGACGTCGGCAACGCCAAAGGGGATGAGGTACTCTTCCTCGGGCACCGGCCCTGTCATGTTGTAGAGCAGCTTTTGCTCGACGAACACGACCGGGTCATCTAGCCTGATGGCCGTCTTGAGTAATCCCTTGGCGTCGTGTGGTGTGGACGGCATGGCTACCAACAGCCCTGGCACGTGGTGGAACCACGCCTCGAGGCTCTGGGCATGCTGCGCTGCCGACGAGCGCCCAGGCCCGCCCTGGGTTCGAAACACGACGGGCACCCTCGCTTGTCCACCCGACATGTAGCGGATCTTGGCTGCCTGATTGGCGAGTTGATCCATGGCCATTGCTGTAAAGTCGATGTAC
>JAFGIA010000329.1 GCA_016929795.1 Anaerolineae bacterium | reverse complement strand
TCCTTGAGTGTGTCGTTGATGGGAATGCGCCGGTGAATCGAGTCGCCCAGGTCGCCGCGGAGCAACCGGCCCACGTATCGAATGTATTGCGTGTCAAAGAAGCCACCAATGTCACCCTCTTCTAGCGCCTCCCGGTCCAGGAAGAGGGGGCGGTTCAGGCCAAGCTGTTCGCGAATGCGCTCGACATTTTCGGTAGCGGCGTGCTCGCCAAGCATGGCCACGGCTGGGTCGCCGGGGATGAGGCGCAGGAAAAGAAAGATGACAATGGTCACCCCCAGCAGCGTTGGCAGCAGGGTCACAAGGCGACGGACTACGTATCGGGTCAAGCTTCCTCCACTCTAGTACCGGCTCACACACAGGAGATCGGCCCGGCCGTGGGCCCGGATCCCGGTGCTCAAGCAGACAGGGGGTGCGGCCGGCCAGAAGGCAGCCACACCCCCTGTGTGATCCTAGTTCACGTCCGCTTCATCCTTGAACGGAGCCACGATGCAGCAGCTACTGTTCCAGGACGACGAACTCGTAGTAGTCAGCGCCCACGGGCTGCGCCACGTAGCCGCTTACCACGTTCGAGAAGAGGAGCGGCGTGTTGTTGTGCACCAGCCAGATGCGGGCGACATCGTCGTGCAGGAGCTGCTCGATCTCTTTGTAGATCTGCTCTCGCTCCGCCCGGTCTGGATTGATCTGTCCCTCGTAGCAGAGGGCGGCCACTTCCTGATTGGCGTAAAAGCCCTCGCGCATATCGGGTGACTTGACCCAGGCTGAAGGATCGTCGCCGACCTTGTCAGCACCACCAAAGCCAAAGAAGTAGCCATGGAAGTTGTCGGGGTCACCATTGTCGCCACCCCAGCCCAGCTGGTACAGCCCGGCCAGTTGGCCAGTGCGCCGCAGGCCGAGGTAGGTCGACCAGTCGCCGGCCAGTTCGAGCGTGACGTTGATGCCGGCCCGGGACAGGTCGGCAGCCATCCCCTCGGCGACCTCTTTCGGGCTCGGGAAGTAGAAGCGGGTGATGGGCAGGTAGTAGAGGCGCAGCGGGATCTTGTCGCCGGCGGCATAGACGACGTTGCCCTCACCATCCACGATGTCCTGGGCCAGGGTCACCTCGCTGATGCCATCGGGGAAGCCGGCATCGGCCAGATACTGCCGCGCCAGGTCGGGATCATAGGCCCAGTCTTCGATGTCGTTGTTGTGGCCCAGGATCAGCGGCGGCAAGAAGTTGGTGGCTACTTCACCATACTCCCCGAAAAAGTTTTCCTGCAGGCCCTGGCGGTTGATGGCGTGGGCGACGGCCATGCGGAAGTTGATGTCCTGCATCTCTTCGATGGCATAGTTGAAGGCCAGGTAGCCGGTGTTGAGCGCCGGACGGGCCTCGACGTACAGATCTGGATCGGCATCGGCGGCCTGGATGTCCTCGAGCGTGGCCTGTTCCAGGGCGTGGATGTCGCCGGCCCGCAGGGCCAGGTAGCGAGCCGAGTCGTCGGGGATCACGCGCCAGACGATCTGGTCGATGGTCGGGCGGCCGCCCCAGTAGTCGTCGTACGCTTCGACGGTGATGTGGTCGGCCTCGACCCATTCGACGAACTTGAAGGGACCGGTGCCCACACAGCCGGCGGAGGGCAGGCCATAGTCCTCGCCGTGCTGCTCAAAGGCGGCAGGGCTGGAGATGGCGAACATGTCCATCGCCAGGTTCGCGAGGAAGGGCGCTACCGGCGCGCTCAGCACGAATCTGACGGTATAGTCGTCGACCTTTTCGACGGCCGTGATGGTGCTGGCGTCGTCAAAGCCGCCCCACATGTACTCGTAATACTCAAAGACCTGGCTCTCAAAGTGGTAGGGGTTGTCGGTGAAGCGCCAGCGATCAAAGTTAAAGATGACGGCGTCGGCGTTAAAAGGAGTGCCGTCGTGGAACATGACGTTCTCGCGCAGCGCACACGTCCATTCCGTGCCGTCGTCGTTGGGCGTGCACTCGGTGGCGAGCGCCGGGATGGGCGTGGTGGATCCGGGCTCGTACTGGTAGAGGGGCTCGAGGCACTGGCCGGTGACGCGAAAGCTTTCGCCGTCGGTGACGATGGCCGGGTCGAGCTGGACCGAGTCGCCGCCGCGGCCAAAGATGAAGGTGCCGCCGCCACCCACGGCCGGGGCTTCGCCGGGTTTGACCAGCGTGGTGAGGTCGATGCCGTAAAACTCGGTGGACAGCGCCGTGAGGGTGCCGTCCCCGTGCATCTCGGCCAGGATCTCGTTGAGCCGGGCGAGCATCGCATCCGACTTGCCACGGCTCTTGTCGAGAGCAAAGGCGAGCGGCTCGTAGAAGGCCGGCGTGCCCACGTACTTGAGCGGCAGGCCGCTGTCGATGGCGTTCTGGATCGTCGGCTGGGCCGACATGACGGCGTCGAGACGCACGCCATCACCCAGGCTCAGATCCTCGATCGACTCGGCGTCGGTGGCATAGGGCTGCACGGTGATGCCCGAGGGCGGATCGTACATGATCTCGCCGCCCATGATCGCCAGCGAGCCGTCGAGATAGGCTTCGTAGGTGGTGGCTGTGCCCAGGCCGACGGTCTTGCCCGAAAGGTCAGACACGTCCTTGATGCTTGTGTTGTCCTTGTGCACGGCGAACGAAGCCGGAGTGTAGTAGTAGGGGGCGGTGAACCAGAGTACTTCGGCGCGGCTCTCGGTGGGGGTCATCGATCCAACGCTCAGGTCCCAGCGTCCGCCCCAGTTGCCGGCGGTGATCAGGTCCCAGTCAGGCGTGACGAATTCGACCTCGACGCCGAGTCGCCCGGCAACTTCTTGGGCCACTTTGACGTCGAATCCATCGAGCTCGCCCGCATCGTTGATAAAGCTCTGCGGGGCATAGTTGGGGTCGGTCGACACCACCAGCTTGCCAGCGGCCATGACCTGGTCGAGCAGGTCCTCTTCACCCGGTTCGGCTGGAGCTGAGGTGGGCTGCGGCGCCGCCGGTTCCTGGGGAGCGGTGGTCGCTTCCGGCTCGGGCGTGGCACCACACGCCGCTAACATGCTGGCTATCAGGGTCAGGACCAGCAGCACAGAAAAGAGTGAACGCTTACCGATCATCACAATCTCCTCCTTTGGTTATTTGATTCTTCCACGTATCATCTCAATAAAGGGGGGGAAGTTGGGGCGTGTGCGGGCACCGCACACACCCCAATCCCCGATTATTGAGCAGATATTCTTCCACACTACGGTTATTGCTCCAGGACGACGAACTCGTAGTAGTCGGCGCCCACGGGTTGAGCGACGTAGCCGCTCACGACATTGGAGAAGAGAAGCGGTGTGTTGTTGTGCACCAACCACACGCGGGCGACATCGTCGTGCAGGAGCTGCTCGATCTCTTTGTAGATCTGCTCTCGCTCGGCGCGGTCGGGGTTGATCTGGCCCTGGTAGCAGAGGGCGGCCACCTCGGTGTTGGCGTAAAAGCCCTCGCGCTTGTCGGGTGATTTGACCCAGGCTGAAGGATCGTCGCCAACCCTGTCGTCGCCACCAAAGCCCCAGAAGTAGCCGTGAAAGTTGTCCGGGTCTCCGTTGTCGCCACCCCAGCCGAGCTGGTAGAGGCCGACCAGTTGTCCGGTGCGCCGCAGGCCGAGGTAGGTCGACCAGTCGCCGGCCAGTTCGAGCGTGACGTTGATGCCAACCCGCGCCAGGTCGGCCGCCATGCCCTCGGCGACCTCTTTGGGGCTGGGGAAGTAGAAGCGGGTGATGGGCAGGTAGTAGAGGCGCAGCGGGATCTTGTCGCCGGCGGCATAGACGACGTTGCCTTCCGCATCCACGATGTCCTGGGCGAGGGTCACCTCGCTGAGGCCATCGGGGAAGCCAGCATCGGCCAGATACTGCTTGGCCAGGTCGGGATCGTAGGCCCAATCCTCGATGTCGTCGTTGTGGCCCAGGATCAGCGGCGGCAAGAAGTTGGTGGCCACTTCGCCGTAGGTCCCAAAGAAGTTCTCCTGCAGGCCCTGGCGGTTGATGGCGTGGGCCACGGCCTTGCGGAAGTTGATGTCCTTCATCTCTTCGAGGGCATAGTTGAAGGCGAGGTAGCCGGTGTTGAGGGCGGGGCGGGCCTGGACGTAGAGGTTGGGATCGGCTTCGGCGGCCTGGATGTCCTCGAGCGTGGCCTGTTCCAGGGCGTGGATGTCGCCGGCCTGCAAGGCCAGGTAGCGAGCCGAGTCGTCGGGGATGACGCGGAAGACGATCTGGTCGATGGTTGGGCGGCCGCCCCAGTAGTCGTCGTTGGCCTCGACGGTGATGTGGTCGGCCTCGACCCATTCGACGAACTTGAAGGGACCGGTGCCCACGCAGCCGGCGGAGGGCAGGCCATAGTCCTCGCCGTACTGCTCAAAGGCCGTCGGGCTGGAGATGGCAAACATGTCCATGGCCAGGTTGGCCAGGAAGGGGGCCACGGGCGCGCCCAGGACGAACTTGACGGTATAGTCGTCGACCTTTTCGACGGCGGTGATGACGCTGGCGTCGTCAAAGCCGGACCACATGTACTCGTAGTATTCAAAGACCTGGCTCTCAAAGTGGTAGGGGTTGTCGGTGAAGCGCCAGCGCTCAAAGTTAAAGATGACGGCGTCGGCGTTAAAGTCGGTGCCGTCGTGGAACTTGACGCCCTGGCGCAGGGCGCAGGTCCACTCGGTGCCGTCGTCGTTGGGCGAGCATTCGGTGGCGAGGGCCGGGATGGGGGTGGTGGAGCCGGGCTCGTACTGGTAGAGGGGCTCGAGGCACTGGCCGGTGACGCGAAAGCTCTCGCCGTCGGTGACGATGGCCGGGTCGAGCTGGACCGAGTCGCCGCCGCGGCCAAAGATGAAGGTGCCGCCGGCGGCAGGCTCGGGCTCGGCAGCCGTGGGCTCGGGCGGCGGGGCTTCGGTGGCCTCCGGTTGGGCCTCAGCGGAGGTGGGCTGTGCCGGTGCCTGGGTGGCCTCTGGCACAGGGGTGGCGCCGCATGCACTTAGAAAGCTGGTCACCAGGGCGAGAACCAGCAGGATAGAAAATACTGCACGTTTGCCTGTCACTGTAGTCTCCTCCTTCAGTCACTTCATGGTTCGGCAATCTTTCAGTCGAATCATCGAACTGCTCAGGCTTTTCTTATGATCACCCCCTCTCCAGATGTCGCTCGGCGTACTCCTGTTGCGAAAAAAGTACGCGCTGTCGTTTCTTCCAACCAGCACGGGCCATTGTCTGGCGAAACGACGAATCTTCACTCGCCTTTGTTTGACAAGCGCGATTTAGTATATCAGAGGTGCGTCGATCTGTCAAGGCGGATCGATTTGTGATTTGTGATTCACGATTTACGTTTGGCGATTGGTGGGGCATAGTTGGCGATGGCCTGGGTGATGAGATAGGCCACATGCAGGCGGAAGGCCCAGCGGGCCGGGCTGGCCTCGACACCGGCCAGCCACGTCTCGTAGCCGCCGGCGGCCTCGATCTCGGGGCCAAACCTGTCGGCTGTTTCGAACTCGAGCCCTTCGCATGATCGGTAGCTGAGCCGAAGGGGGGGAGGCCGTTGGCTTCTGCCTGGCGGTTGTGGTTCAGGAGAAGGAGGGGCCACTCTGCATCCACCCCCACCGTCTGCTCGCGCGACAGCGCCAGCAGCGCCTCGGCGGCACGCCGCGACAACCCGCGTGACCCGGCGCCGATGTCCCACGCCAGGCCGGTGGCGAGGGCAAAGGCGTGGTTGAAGAGCGGCTCGGTGTCGCGTTGGTAGGCTGGGTGGGTGGCCCAGGCGCGCGCTGTGCGGCCGAGCACGAGCAGGTCGTGGCCTGCTACGCCGGCGATTGTGTTTTCCATCTCGTCCGGATAGTGCGCCGCCCAGTGGAGGGCGCGGTCAAAGTCGCACATCTGAAGGTGGGCGGTGCCCGCTTCGAGGCCGGCGCGTAGCGTGGCGCGCCGCACCTCGCCGATGCCGAGGATACCCTGTGACTCCCTGGGATCGCGCCGCACGGTCGCGCCGTGCTCTGCCAGCAGGTGGAGGATGGCCGGATGGGTATCGCGTGAGCAGTAGGCAACCAGCGCGGCATAGTGGCCGGCGAGCCAGGGCAGCGTCTCGGCTGCCAGGTGGGCCAGCCCGTCTGTCGGTTGGTGGGCTGTCACAACCAGGGTTACGTCCTCGATAGGACCGGTCGGAATCATCTTGGTCACCTCATGGCGGTGCATACAGCCGCGCGGCACGCTACGCGCTGCGGTGTGCACCTCGCACGCCATTATAGCGTACTCGGCCTGGCCTGTCCATCTGCTGTAACACGACCGGTGCTCACCAGTCACCACCCCAGCCGCCGCTTGGCGCTTTTTCCCCTTTATGATATGATAGTGCCAATCAATTCATGCCCCCGACCCGGCCCGTCGCGGCGAAGGCGCCGTGCTCGCGTCGCGGTCGGTCAGGCCGACAGGACAAGGAGGTTACCTGTATGCGTATGATCGTTCGATGGATGGCCGCAGCCGGCGTCGTCGCGGCCGTGTCGTTGTTTCTGATTGCTCTTCTCGCCCTCACACCCGCTGCCGCTGGTGCCGGGTCGGGGTTATCTCTCTTCGTGACCGATGTAGACGATCCGAGTGCGCGTCCCGCCGCCGAGGAAACTCCGATCATCTTCAAGTTCTACCTGCCCCTGGTGCTCCGTCTCTACGTCCCACCGACCGCCACGCCGACGTCGACGCCGACGTTCACGCCCACGCCTACGCCCACCCCCACGCGCGATCCCGATTCCCTTCGCCTCGCCTTCGAAAGTAAGGCGAATGAGGCGGGGTCGACCTACGAGATCTATGCCGTGAATACGGACGGGAGCGATCTCGTCAATGTCAGCCGCCTGGATGGCGGCGATTTCGACCCCGACTGGTCGCCTGACGGCAGCCAGATCGCCTGGGTGCACGCCGGCGACAACGAAGAGATCTATGTCGCGAACGCCGACGGCACCAATGTCAGGAACCTGACCAACTCGGCGGGCTCGGATCGCGCGCCCGATTGGTCGCCGGACGGGACCAAGATTGCGTTTCACTCGCATCGCGACGACCGGTACGAAGTGTACATCATGGATGCTGACGGCAGTAACCAGAGAAGGATGACCAATCACTCGTGCCAGAGCCACGATCCGGTCTGGTCACCCGATGGCGCCTACCTGGCCTACATCTGCGGGCTCGACTTTTGGGAAGATGTTTTTCTCCTGGACCCGAATGTCGCCTACTCGGGCGATCGAGTGACCCACGACGAGGTACCCGACAGGTCGGTGACGTGGGCGCCTGACAGCACCAAGCTGGCCTACATCCACTTTATGGATCCGAATGAAAAGGACAGCGAGATCTGGATATACGATCTGTTGACCGATACCAGGGAGCAACTCACCGAAAATGAGTATGCCGACTATACTCCCCACTGGTCTCCTGATGGCCAGCGTATTGTCTTTTCTACCTACCTGAATGGCAGCTACGAGATCGCCACGATCGAGATCGATGGCACCAGTGTCGTAAACCTGACCAACATGGCTGGAGGGGACTTTATGCCCCGCTGGTCGCCAGATGGGAGCTGGATCGCCTTTTTGTCCAAACGCGACGGCAACCTGGAGGTGTATGTGATGAAGGCCGACGGCAGCGGCCAGCTACGCCTGACGAACACCAGCATCGACGAGGGAGTATACCCGCTCGACTGGCAGCCGTAGGGGAGGGCTAGGTACAGAGATACACAGAGACATTATGGCGCGATCCGGACCCCGATCACGTCCAGGTAGCCGGGCCGGTCTACTGCTTTGTGCTGTGCGGGGGGCAGTGTCTGGCCGCCGGCAGGGTCGAACACGCGCGCCAGCAGCCGGTAGTTGCCTGGCGGGAGGGCAGCCGGCAGTGGAATGTGATATCTTTGATAATGGGTTCGCCCTGGCCGCCACCACCAGGTCGGAAATTGGCCGTCGAAGGGTGGCCCGATCTCCTGCCACACTACCTGCCCGGCGTCGTCCACCAGCAGTGTCTCGAAGGAATAGTCACGGTCGAGCTGCTCTGTCGCCTGCCAGGCGAGCGTCACATACCACGTGTCGCCCGGCGCGGGAAGCGGATCGCTCAGGGCATAGCTGGTGAGCGCCAGCTTGTCGCCCACCACCCGGCTGTCGAGCGCGCGCTCGGCCCCCGGACCCTCTCCCGAGAGGAGCAGCGGCGAGCGATAGACGCGCGCGAAATCCACGCCGTCGATCCGGGCCACGTACTCGGGCTCTTGCGCCAGGAAAAAGTGCACCAGCTCGGGCGTGGGAAGGTCGCGTTGCACCTGGCTGATGTAAAAGACGACGTAATCGGCAAACTGCCACGTCTCGTCCCACTCGCCACGCCGCAGCGACGTGGCCTCGCCGTGGAAATAGTAGCGGAACTGGGGTGGGTAGAAGGTGACGACCACCAGGTCGCCGCGTTCGTGGCGCGCATTCAGGTACTCGGCGGCCAACTCCAGCCCCTCGCCCTGCCCAAAGGGGAAGGTGCGCGCCGCCACTGCGCCGCCGCCGGCGAGGGGGTTAAAGTAGGCGCCATAGTGCGGTGCCAGCGGCAGCCACAGGAGTGAAGCGAGAAGCAAGAGGCCGGCGGCCGCGGCGCAGGCCACGCGCCGCGACATCCACCCCTGCGCGCGTGCGATAGCCACCAGCTCCATCGCTGTCCAACCTGTCACGACGGCGGCGACTGGAAAGACGGGCAGCAGGTAGCGATCCCCTTTTTTGGCCGCCAGCGAGACCATGATTGTGAAAAAGAGGAGAAAGGCATAGCCGGCGAGCGGCAGGCGCACGTCCCGCCCGCGGCGCCAGGCGAGTGCCGCAAGCACGATCCCCACGGGCAGCAGGATGGCGACGACGGGCGACAGGCGAAAGGCGAGCACCACGGGGTAAAAGAGAGGGCCAGGATCCTCCACGACGCGTCCCAGGAAAAAGTTGGTGCCGTGCGACACGACCACGCCCCAGCGCGAGGCGCGATAGAGGCGCCACAGAAAAAAGAGGGGGTCCGACCAGGTGGCGGGCCAGAGGGCAAGGAAGGTGCCCCAGGCCACCGCCAGCCAGATGCCGAACGCGCCGGCGAGCTGCCCGAGCTTGCCCCACCCATCGCGCCCGAGCCGGCGGCAGAGCCACTGCCCGCCGAGCACCAGGGCGGTAAAGGGGACAAGAAAGAGCGCCGGTGTTTTGGTCAACAAGGCCAGACCCGCGGTGAACCCCGAGAGGAGGAGGTAGGCAGTTGAAAATCTGTCATTGCGAGGGCGCGGTCGTTTCGCGCCCGAAGCAATCCCCAGGCCCGTCGTTGGGCACGTGACCTGATGTGGGGGTTGCTTCGCGCGCTGACGCTCGCTCGCAACGACAGGCTCCTGGATGCTGAGTGGCGCGCGCTCTGGATCAACTCCCAATGACAGACTCGTGGAGCGGCGTTTCAAATAGACGAGCAGGCTGAGCACAGAGAGGAGCATGGCGCTGGCCAGGATGCCGTCGACGTGGACGATGCGCGAGTGGGTGAGGTAGAAGGGATCGAGGGCGAGGAGCAGCCCGGTCAACGCGGCGCCCGCCCGCCCGAGGAGTGGAATGAGCAGGAGGTAGGCGGCGGCGACGGTCAGCGAGGTCAAGACCACCGTGAATGCCGCCGCCGCGGCCAGTTGGGCTGGATAGTCGCCTTCGTACTC
The DNA here is from genome assembly GCA_016929795.1 of Anaerolineae bacterium. Next base: position 3,164 of record JAFGIA010000329.1, on the reverse strand, counting down.
ACCCGCCGCCAGGGTCTCGAGGGCCTGGTGGTCGCCGGTAAGCCGGGCGCGGAGGGCAAGTGCGGTGCCAAAGCCCCACATCGGCACCACGCCGGGATGATCGGCCAGGTAGGTGCCCGCCAGGTCTCCCCGCTCGACGGCCAGCACAAAGGCGGCCGAGCGCTCGAGCCACGTCTGCTCGTCGGGCCAGGCAAAGGCGCCGAGTGAGGTGTGGCGCGTGGCCAGCGCCAGGGCCAGCAGGGCCAGCCCCAGGACGATCGTGATCAGAACGTCGCGCGGGCGCCGGGACGCCGAGTTGGTCATCGAGGATGGGCCCAAGTGGGCGCTACATCTTTTTCCTGCGCAGCCACAGTCCACCGGCCACCGCGCCGCCAATGGCTACCAGGGCACCGATGCCGAGCACCAGCACGATGATGGCGATCATTACCCACCGCCCCGGCCCGGGCTCGTCGTCCTGTGCGGCCTCTCCGCTTGAAGCCGGCGGCTCGACGGGAAGGGGCGAGGCCTGGGCAATCGCCGGCGCCGTGGGCTCGGGCGTGGCTGTTACCTGGGCCAGCGCTTCCGTCGTCGGGCTGCTCTCGACCTGTCCAGTCGTTCCAGGGGACGTGGCAGGCGTCTCGGCCAGTGGCGTGCTGGTTGGTTCCGGCGTCGCCGGCTCGGCACCTGGCAAGGCCTCGCTCGTGTTGGTCGGCGCGGCCGTGGCGCTGGCCGCAGGGATGGGTGTGGCGGTGGTCCCTGGCCTGGGCGTGTTGGTTGGGCCTGGCTGCGTGGGCGAAGGGGTAGTGGTAGGTGCCCCCGTCGACGTGGCTGTCGCGCTCGGTTGAGGGGTGCTCGTGGGGCCGCTGGTGGGCGTCGTGCTGGGTGTCAGAGTGGGGGCCTTGGTGGCCGTGGATGTGGCAGACGGGATCGGCGTCAGCGTGGGGCGAGGGGTGGGCGTCGCCGTTGGGGGATAGGCGCCGCTGGTGCGGTACTCGAGGATGACCCCGTGCTTGCCGACGGCCCAACCCCACGTTTCATTCACCATGTGAATCGAGCGTAGCTCGTTGAACGTCTTGCTGTCTTCTACACGCCAACTCCCACCGTCGTAGTGCAGGATCACCCCGGATTCGCCCACGGCCCAGCCTGAATCGGCATCCACCATCGACACGTCGTTGAGCGCCATTTGTGTCCCGCTTCCCACCTGGTTCCACTGGCTGCCATCATAGTGCAGGATCAAGCCGCCAGTGCCCACGGCCCATCCGTCGGTGGCGGAGAGCATGTCGATGCCGCGCATCCACTCGTGATTCGGCGGCTCGTATGCCACTTGCCAGCTCATTCCGTCCCAGTGGAGAATAACCCCCCCGCCTACGATCCAACCATCGGTGGGGCTGACCATGTCGATGCCGCTGAGCCACGTGGGCCGCGGGGTAGCGACCTTTTGCCAACCTCCACCGGTCGAGTGCAAAATTGCCCCGCCCTCACCCACCGCCCAGATATCCTGGGGACTGGCGGCGAAAATTGCCGAAAGCCAGTTCCACTCGCCCGGGGTGGCCACGGTCTGCCAGGCCGCCCCATTGTACTGTAGGATCTTGCCACGGTTGGTGACGGCCCAGCCAAGCGATGCGTCCCACAGATCAATGCTCATGATGACTTCGTCAAAATCGAGCCAGGTTGTCTGCCAATCGGAGCCGTCGAACTTGAGCATCGAGCCAATGACGCCGCCGGCCCAGCCTGGTCCCGAGCCGACCATGTCGATGCTGTAGAGGGAGCCAGTGGGTGAAGAGGGGTGAATTTGCCACGCTGGCTGATCCTGCACCGAAGCGGCACGGCTCACGTTCCATGCCGGTACGATCTGTAGGCACAAGGCCCCCATCAACAGTGCGATAACGATTGAACGATATTGAGTCCGCTTCATGTTTTTCTCCTGCATGCGCAGCGTCGCCAAATACACATGGTGGTTGGCTGTCGAGCGTTTGTTTGGACTTGACGTCGGGCTGTGCCGGGTTTTGGAAATTGGTGCCGGGGGGGTTGGATGCGTCATCACTGCCTCTAGGCAAAGGTGAGGGCGTACCCCTCTCGGAGTACGCCCTTTGTCGTTCTCAGGCGTCAGGCGCGAGCGGCTGGTGCTTATTCAAAATCGCTGAACTTCCAGTACATGCCGGTGACCTCGAACGGGATGATGTAGCCGAAGCCATACTCGTCGATCAGGTAGACTTCGAGCGGGGAGATGGTGTCCTGAGGATCAACGGCCCACGGCCAGTTCAAGCACTCCCAGACCAGGAAGTTGGGGTCGATCGGGCGGCATTCGTAGACCATCTGCACGGGCGAGTGCCATTCCATGGTCCCAAACGGATCGAGCAGGTAGTTGCACTTCCACTTCAGCGGGTAGCTGCAGGGGAACCAGACTTCGTCGCGCGGGAGCATGAACTCGGCATAGTAGTAGCCAAAGATATCCGTGTAGAGATAGCTAGGCCACGACTGCCGGCGCATGTCAGAGTCGTTGAGCGTCGCCGCGAACGGGTTGTCGGGATAGTCTGTCGGCGTCCACCACCAGGTGCCGAACTGCGGGCCGCCAGCGAATGGCCAGCCGAGCTCGAGCCAGGCGAGGGATGCGGGATCCCAGACGGCGGTTGCCGGCCGGTACAGGTAGGCGTCGACCCGGATGCCGGGAACGCCAAAGTCAAAGTAGAACCACCAGACGTCACCCAGGGTGGCTTCCAGTGGCTGGGTGTCGACGCGCTGCGGCTCCTGCGCAAAGGCAGTGCTGAAGGAACCGAGCAGCATCGTCACCAGGACGAGCAGATACAGTACACGCTTCATGTTGCATTCTCCTTAATCAGCATAGTTTTGAATGGTACAGAACGCCGATTTCCTGCAAGAACAGCGACTAATGAGTTTCGCACCCCCTTTCTCGCGCCTTTCCCGGCTGCCGGGCTCCAAGAAGAAGCATTCGAAGGGTGGACTTGGGCAAATCCACGATCTCGATTCTTTCTCCCGTCCGCCCGGGCAGCCTGCCTGAGAACTCGTGATTCACCGCGAGGTGAATCACGTCATCATTATACCCAAGAGTGCGCCGCTTGTCAAGTGCCAATCGTATCTGGAGTGCGGTTCAAGATTTTGCGTCCCCCTGATTGGTGGTCGGTGCATAGCGTGCTCGACCGACAGGCATTCGACGCCAAGGATGA
>JAFGIA010000328.1 GCA_016929795.1 Anaerolineae bacterium | reverse complement strand
TACATTGGCAAGGCAGGCGTGCTGTACGAATGGAACGACCTGGACAGGGCGATGCACCATGTGCTGGAGGGCATCAGACTGAGCGAGATGGGTGGGTTCGTCGCATACCAGGTGTTCGGACACGGCCTGCTGGCGCGGATCCACCATGCACAGGGCAATCTCGACAGGGCAATGGCACACGTCGAGGAGGCCGAGCAGTTGCGGCAGGGGGATCGGTACGCGCTCGTGATGGCCCTGGTCGCCGAGATGCGGGTCCGGTTGTGGTTGGCGCAGGGCGATCTGGCACGTGCTTCCGACTGGGCGCAAGGGCACCGGCTCCACTCGGCGGCCGAACTCGACGCGGCGGTCGAGATCGAGCAAACCGCCGTCGCACAGGTGCTGATCGCGTCTGTTCGCTTGGGCGAACACGATCGCCTGGGCGAAGTACAGAGCTTGCTAGCATGGCTGATCGAGATGGCGCGCGCTGCGGGGCGGGTAGCGAGCACAATCAAGCTCCTGGCGCTCCAGGCAATCGCATTCGAGGCGCAAGGGCACGCGGGGCAGGCAATGGCAGCCCTGTCGCGCGCGCTGTCCCTTGCCGAGCCAGAAGGGTATACACGCACTTTCGTCGACGAGGGCGAGCCAGTGGCTCGCCTGCTGCAACGTGCTGTTGTCGAAGGCATCGCGCCCGGTTATGCGGCCGGGCTGCGGTCGGCCTTTCCAGATCGGACCAGGGTAGAGCCGACAGCAGAAAAAACCGGGTTGAATCACCCGCTCGTCGAGCCGCTCACGCCGCGCGAAGTAGAAGTGTTGCGCCTGATCGCTGCCGGGCTGTCGAACCGTGACATTGCAGAGGAACTCGTGATCTCGCTCAGCACGGCCAAATCGCACATCAACCACCTCTATGGCAAACTGGACGTCAAGAACCGTACCCAGGCGGTCGCCCGAGGGCGAGAACTGGAACTGCTGTAGCCCTGCTCAGATCCACCCCCCATTTACACCCCCAAACTCAACCTTCGGTGGAAGACGCTCCACCCCTTTTTCGGATATAGTAGACCCATGACCGGCAGCGAGGGCTCGCCTCTCGTTATCGGGGGTTGATGGTTGACGAAACGGGGGAGGTATGAGTAAGGTCAATCCGTATGACATCTGCACTTCTAGAGACGAGAGGATTCAGGTTTCCGTCTAGCGGGTGCATCAGGTATGCTGATCTCAAATCAGTGCGCGTCTCTTGACAAAGCACTATTGAGGAAGGAAAACGAGATGGCAGTTGACAGATCCAGCTCTGCAAACAGGCATTCGCTTGCTCTATTCTTTATCCTGGCCTATGCGCTCTCCTGGGCGGTGGAGATTCCCCTGGCTCTGCAGGTGCAGGGCCTGATCGCAGTCCCTATCTCCTGGTCGCTGCACTACTTGGCGGCCTATGGCCCCCTGCTCGCGGCGGTTATCGTGATCGGCGTCACCACTGGCCGGGAGGGCTTGCAGGAGCTTTTCGGGCGAATGCTCAAATGGCGTGTGCGGCCGATATGGTGGCTGGTGGCCCTCGCGCCCCTGGTCTTGTACGCCCTCCTGGCCCTGGTGCTCCGGTTCATCCCGGGACAGAGTGCAGGCCTCGCCGCCCTGGGACAGATCGACTTTCTGCCTGACCTGGGCGCAGGTGCACCGTTCGTGTGGCTCCTAACCTTCGGTCTCGGCGAGGAGACCGGCTGGCGCGGATACGCCCTGCCCCGATTGCAGCAGGGGCGCAGCGCGCTCTCGGCCACGGTCATCCTCTGGACACTGTGGGCATTGTGGCATCTGCCCCTCTTTTTCTACCTGTATGACGCCACCATCCTCGTAGGCTTTCTCCTGGGGCTGCTGGCCGGGGCCATCGTCTTCACCTGGCTGTACAACAGCACCGGCGGCAGCGTTCTGCTGGTTGCCGTGTGGCATGCAGCCTTTAACTTTGTGACAGGCTGCCTCGCTTGCAAAACCGGGGTTGCGGCTGCAGTAGTAAGCACCGTCGTCATGGTCTGGGCGGTGATCGTTGTGATCTGGTCCAGGCCAGCCGCCCTGTCACGCATCGGCAAGCCGGTACATTGAGATTGTTCTCTCATCGGCAGGAAGGAGCGCTTGATGGCACAACTAGACGCAGCAAGAGAAGCCTGCCACGCATCCCGTCGGCTACTTTGCCGACATGTACAAAGGCAAATCCAGGATTCGATAGACACACTATGAAGAACAGAATTTTCGTCCGACTGGTACGTGTAGTGCTACTGGCGATCGTGATCGAGGCGACAATCGTGGCTTGCAGCCATAGCGCGATCCCACCCGGGGCGAACAAGGTACTGGGGTCCGTCGAACAGGGTGGCTACCTGTTCCTGCGCTGGCAAGAGGGACTGACAGTGATGATCTGGCACGACCTGGCCGGTGAGAGCACGGCGGACAGCGCCGGCTCTCCCGCCGGCCAGGTCTATGTCGAGCGCGGCTCCGCCTTTGCCCATGATGGACGGAGCTTTGACTGGATGCTGCAGACCGCGGACGGCAGGACGGGTGAGATACGCATCGGCAGTGATCGCTACGACCTCGCAGCGGGAACACTTTTCCTGGTCACCACTCGCGACGGCGCGCTGCGGGTGCGGCAACTGGCACACGACCTGTCCGGTGTGGCGCCCAATGATGGAGCGGTGCGCGCATTTGGGCACGCCGACCCGGACGTGGCGGCATTCCTGGACGCGAACCCGACGCCGGCGCCGCCTGGAACAGCCATGGCACCCACTCCTATGGAGACGAGCACACCTAGCCCGACAGCAACCAGTGCGCCCGCGACGACGGACACGCCGCGTCCACCCACCCCCACCGCCACGCAGCGACCGGCGGAACCACCGCCGGCGACATCCGTGCCGTTGCCTCCCGTGGAACGCATTCTCTTTGCACCCGGCGCGACGCAGGCGCTGATCGAGGGCTATCTGCCGGAGGGCGGGTGCGCGCTGTACGTGATGGCCGTGTCGGCCGGCCAGCTCGTGGAGGTGGACGCGACGATCGGGTCGACGGGCCAGGGGCTGCGCTTTGCGATTACCGGGGCCGACGGGGCCGTGATCAAGCCGATGGGTCACGCACACGTGCAAACCGTTGTCCCAAGCACGCAAGACTATTTCATCGATCTCGTGTCGGACATGGGCGCGACCAGCTACCAATTAAGCGTGCTGATCCCGGTGCGCATTCGCTTTGCACCGGGGGCGACATCTGCCATGGTGGACGGCACACTGTCAGAGGGCGAGGCGCGCCACTACGTACTGCGAGCCATGACAGGCCAGCGCCTGATCGTGGATCCAGGCACCTCCCGGGGTCAGCTCAGGATGATCATCGCAGGTGCTGATGGACAGGTGCTGTTGAGGGGAAATGTTGGAGACCCGGGCGGCGTGTTCGATGGCGTCCTGCCCACCACGCAGGACTATTTGATCACCGTCCGGCCCGTCGAGGGCAGCGGCGTCGATTACACGCTCGAGATCACGATCCCGGCACTGC
>JAFGIA010000327.1 GCA_016929795.1 Anaerolineae bacterium | reverse complement strand
TGCTTTTCCCGCTCGCCGGCAAAGGATTGTGGCACGGTGATGCCCACGAAGAGCAGGGGCACGATAAATGCCCCGATGAGTGACCATGCGTCGTGCAGTGCGTCGGCGCCCATCTGTATCGGCAGCACAATCGAGATCATGACCATGGGCAGCAGCACAGACACCAGAGTGCGCCACACACTGCCCTGCGCGCGCAGCAGACCCTTTCTCTCCTTCCAAAGCACTGTCGAGATGTCTCTAAGCATGCTGTTCCTCCTGCATCAGAGTGAGGAATACATCCTCGAGGCTCGCCTTGCCGCGGCGTACCTCTTCGACCTGTGCGCCTGCCGTGACCAGCGAGCTCACCAGCGGTGCGGTGTCGGCGTCGGTGTGGAGGTCGATGGCCAGGTGCCCGTTTTCGGCGGACACGCGGGCTACCTCTGGTCGCGCTCGAAGCAGCGCCAACACGCGCTCGTGGAAGCCACGTCCGGCGATCTCGACCCGCGCCCCGCCAGCCCGCGCGCGCAGCTCGTCGGGATGCCCCAATGCCACGATGTGGCCTTGGCGGATGACGGCGACCTGGTGGCACAGTCGCTCCGCCTCGGCCATGTTGTGTGTTGTCAAAAAGACGGTGACACCCTCACGCGCGACGAGCGCTGCCAGGTCCTCGCGCACGGCGTTGGCCGAGGGCACGTCGAGGCCTGCCGTCGGCTCGTCGAGCAAAAGCAGGCGTGGGCGGTGGATGAGGGCGCGTGCGAGTGCCAGCTTTTGCTTCATGCCACGGCTCCACTTGCCTGCCTGCTCGTGACGCCGATCCCACAGGCCCATCTCGCCGAGGAGGGCCTTGATGCGCGCCTGTCTCTCAGAGTCCGAGAGATGCCAGATACGGGCATAGAACTCGAGGTTGTCTGCGGCACTGAGGTGCTCGTAGATGCCGTCGTGCTCGAGGAGCGCCCCTGTGCGGGTGCGGATTTCCTGCGCCTGGGTGCGGGTGTCGAATCCGAGCACCTCGGCACGCCCGGCAGACGGCTCCAGGAGGCCGAGAAGCAAGCGGATGGTCGTCGTCTTGCCGGCGCCGTTCGGTCCCAGGAAGCCAAAGATGATGCCGGAAGGCACTTCCATGGTGAGCGCGTCGACGGCGCGGATGGCTCCAAAATCACGCGTCACGTTTTCGGTGCGGATTGCCGCTTCTGTCATGGCCTGTTCCTCCTTTCGATCCCGCTCACTGGATGGGATGTCGTTCTTGCCGGTCAAGCACCTAGGTAGCTCGCACCAACATGAAGAGTGTCACGCCTAGTGCCATCAAGAGGAGAGCGATCCCAATACCGGCCAGGATGGCAAGCCACCCACGGCCGGAAGCCGGTGCGCGCAAGACACCGCCTGTGCTCCGCGCTTCAAAGGCTGCGCCGACACCGAGTCCCATCCCGGCGCCGATTGCGATGCCGAGGGCGAGGTTGTCGAGCACCAGGCCGAGGGCGACGCCAAAGCCTGCACCGATGGCCAGTCCCTGAGCTAGCCACTCCCCTGACTGGTCCTGCTGTCGATCGTTGTCCGAGTTCTCGTGCATAAGGTTTCCTCCCGACACCAGTATATCATGCGCCGGGCAGGAGCGTATTAGCCATGGGGGCGGTTTTCTGTTGGCCGGGTGGACAATATGATGGCCCAAGGACCGTTCAGGAAGGCGATAGCCTAGCGTCCACTCCTTTTCAGAATGCACAGGGCGAGGAAGGTGAGCCACGGGGAGGGCGCCTTCTTGTCGGCGAAGGACCAGCCTTTCCAGGCTTTGTACATCGATGTTGCTGTGTAGCAGCCTTTTGGGTCCGCCTGTGCGGCAATGGTGTCGACCATTTGTTGAAAGCGTGGATCGGCATGGACGGCGGGGAAGTAGCTGAGGACGTGCGCGACGTGGAGGATGTCGTACCACACAAAGGGGTATTTGAGCTTGCGAAAGTCGGTGCCGATGCCAAAGAGGTACATCTTAAGCTCGCCTTGCTGCTCCCAGTGTGATAGGAGCATCTCGATGCCCGCGCAGGCCGCGGCGCCATCGAGCAGGTCGGGGCGGCCGCGGGCGGCAGCAGCGGCGATGGCTTTCAGGGCGTAGACGTTGGCGATGGGGCAGGGATCGTCCTTGCGCCCGGGCCCGCGAAACTTGCCGACATCGGGCGAGCCGACGCAGCGCCAGCCGTTGTCGTCGACGAGGGAGACGAGGTGGTCGACGGCGCGCTGCACGCGCCCGTCGGCGGCCAGGCCGAGGCGGAGGAGGACGTAGAGGATCGTGGGCGTGTCGCAGATGATCCAGGTCCAGGCATCCTCGCCTGTGCCGCCAAAGTTTCTGGAGATGTTGACCACGGTCTGGAAGGCGCCTTCGGGCGACCGATGGGCGAGAACGGCTTCGACTGCGGGCGCCATGCCGGGATCGTCCGCCTTCAGGCCGAACTCGGCGAGGGTGGTGAAGGTGTAGGTAGTGTAACCGGCGTCGTTGTGGCGCTTGAAAGGACGGGTGCCCCAGGTGGCGGCATCGGCGACGAGGGATTGGATCTGTGGGTGGGCGAGCATGTCGACACGGGCGGCGCGCACGTCCGGGTCGTCCGCGGGCCGGCCAAGTAGGTCGAGCAGAGTGCGGTAACGCGTCCACGGTTCAGGGCTGTTCAGCAGCCAGTCGATCGTCTGGTTCATGGTTACTCCTTCAGCACTTGAAATCGGTCGGGATGTTCGCGACGGTTACACAGATATGCTCCGCGTGTCTCTCTCCCTCGTCACTCTGTGAATCTCCGTGCCACTCTGTGTATCTCTGTGTAACCAACATTCGGTCTTGGGTCAGTCTCCCCGATAGGCGATGCGGACCTCACGCCAGGCGAGGTCATGGCGGGCGGCGATGCGGCGGGTGCGCTCCATCAGCGCGGCGTGGTAGGGGCGGCGGTTGGCGGCGAGGGCCTGGTAGGGGGCGACGAGGCCGGGGTAGTGGGCCTCAAGGACGGCGCGTACGCGGCCCCAGGCAGCGCCGCGCAGGTTGAGGCTGTCGACGAGGACTGAGCCGGCATGCGCGTCTTTCAGCGCGGCAAAGAGGTCGTCGACCTGCTCCTCCCCGTCGGAAAGGAAGGGCAGGAGGGGGCCACAGAAAGCCCAGGTGCGGATGCCGGCGTCGGCGAGGGTGTGCAGAGCGTCGAGGCGTGCGGAGAAGGGCGAAGCGCCCGGCTCGAACTGCTCGCGCAGCGTCTCGTCGAGCGCTGAAATGGTAAAGGCGACCTCGACGTCGGGCAGCCGGGCGAGCAGGTCGATGTCGCGCAGGACGAGGGACGACTTGGTGAGAATGGTGATCGGATAGTCACAATCCGCGAGGGCCTCGAGACAGGCGCAGGTGAGGCGGTACTGCTCCTCGATGGGTTGGTAGGCGTCGGTGACGGTGCCAAAGTTGACCGTGCCGCGCCTCGCACGCTGGATTTGGCGCACGAGCGCGTCCGCGGCGTTCACCTTGACGTCGACGAACGTGCCCCACGGCTCGTGGTGGCCGGTGAAGCGCTTCATAAAGGTGGCATAGCAGTAAACGCACGCGTGCTCGCAGCCGACGTAAGGGTTGACGGCATAGTCGACGCCATCGATGCCGCTTCTGGTCAGGATCGAGCGGCATGCTACCTCCTGGACGATCAATCCAGCATCTTTTCGTTCTGCCCGAGTCATTGATCCGAATTCGTCTCTAGCTCGTAGCGGATGTCAGTATAGACCACACCGCGTCGCGCCCGCCCCTCCTGCTCGGCGAGCCAGCGCGCCAGGCCAACGGTTTGCAGCCGCTGGTTGTCGGCGATGAGCGTGGGGTAACGGGCA
>JAFGIA010000326.1 GCA_016929795.1 Anaerolineae bacterium | reverse complement strand
GGGTGGAGGGTGGGGGCGTCGACAGGTTGGGGCACGCCTTCCCAACCCCACGTCACCAGGCGCAAGCCCCAGCGCCAGGGTGGAGTCTCACTCCCCTCGGGCCACACGCGGGGGACGACGAGCGGGCCGCCCGGCGTAAAGTAGGTGCGCAGGTTTTGGGCGCGGTTGGGGGCCTGGTAGGCACCACCCACGCCCGGCAGGAGTGCATCGCTCTGCCACGTGATCTCGTATTCGACGTGGCGGATCTCATTCTGGACGGCAGCCCACCAGTCGGCAGGCACAGCCGCCTCCGCCGCCTCCGCCCCCTCCGGCGCGAGGACGGGGGCCGGCTCCGCGTGCGCCGGGCTTGCACCGGGCAACGGCGCGGCCAGCAGTGCGGCCAACAACACAAAGACTAACAGTCTCAACTTGTTCATGTTTCTCTCCTTTTTATGGGATGCAATGATAGTCACTCGGCGTTCAGAAATCGTGAATTCCGGAGAATGCCCTGTAGAGAGAATCGACGACCAGGTCAGGTGTATGACCAGTTGGCGGTGCGGAGCCCATTCTCGAGCCCGCGCGCGCACCTTGGGATGCGCTAGCGCGCCGACGCCCGCTCCAGGATCTCTTCAATCCGCTCCAGAGTACCAGGTAGCAGCGCCGGCGGCCGGTGGCTGGCCAGAATGGCCTGCAGGCGCTCGCGGATGCGAGCCAGCGTGTCCTTGCTCCCCTCGGCCTCCCAGCCCACCCACGCCTGCCGGTCGAACAGCCTCGGGTTCCAGATCTCGCGCCGGCAGCGGCGCGCCGTCTCTTTGGTCGACACAAACTCGCCGCCCGGGCCGATCCTGTCGATCAGGTCGAGCATGAGCGTGTCGTCGTTTATCTCTATCCCACGCATCAGCCGGCGCGTCATGGAGATGATCTCGTCGTTCATGACCAGCGACTCGAGCGAGCCGATGTCGGCGCAGTCGAGAAAGCCCACGTCGTGAATCAATGCCGCGGCGCTCAGGCCCGAGACCACGACCTGGAAGGTGCTCTCGATGGCCGCCTGCAGGTCGAGCACTTTTGACTCGGACGCGCCGGCCGTGCCCATGAAGGGCAGGCCGAGATCGCGTGCGACTTCGGCCATAGCGGCGCTGTAGAGGCTCATCTCCGGCCCGCCGTAGGCGGGGCGCGCGGTGCGCAGATCCATCGCCTCGGGCACGCCGCCGATGCACACCGGCGCGCCGGGCTGCTTGAGCTGGATGATGGCCAGGGTAGTCAGCGCCCCGGCCAGGCTGATGACCAGCGTTCCGGCACCGGTGACCGGCGCGCTCGTGCCCGCCGCTCCCCCGCCGATGATGATCACGGGGATGCCCCGCTCCGCCGCCCAGAAGGCGTTGGCCAGGTCCTCGTCGGTCTGGATCAGGGGCGACTGGAAGGTGACGAACAGGCCAAAGAAAGGCCGCGCGCGCAGTGCCTGCTCGCTGCCCGCCACGGCCAGGCCGATCTGGTAGATGTCGCGCACATTGTCGACGCTGTAGGCCCAGGGCAGCACCGGCTTGGTGGTGTTGATCACCATCTCGGCAAACTCGTACACCGGCGCCAGATGGTGGGGCACGTCGTCGATCAGCGCCAGGCCCATGACATAGTCGATGTTGTCGAGCGCGTCCGACACGAGGGCGGCCAGCGCCGGGTCGCCGCGCCGCGCCTTGCGCCGCTCGCCTGTGGTCGGGTCCATAAAGTAGGTGCACGTCGGCCCGGCGCCAAAGTAGGTGCGGTCCGGCGCCACCTGGAGGTCGAGTCCCGCGGCGCGCACCGCGCCGTCTTCCGATGGCCGCGCCCAGAGGGTGAAGGAGCGGGGCGTGGCGGCGACCGCGTCGCGGATCACGTGCGGCGGAATGCGCACCCGGATGCCCTCGACCTGCGCCCCGGCGCGTGCCAGCAGGTCACGCGCCTCGGCATTGTGCACGTACAGCCCGGTGCGGCTCACGCACTCGAGCGTTGCGGCGTAGAGCCGCTCGATCTGCTCTTCTGACAGCACACGAAATGTGGGGGCGAACGCACCCCTTTCATAACCGCGCATCTCTACTCCTCTTTACTCTCTGTATATCTCTGTATCATGGCGTGCATGCTCTGAGGATTTGTCATTGCGAGGAGCGCCAGCGACGAAGCAATCCCCCCTCCAGACCAGAGATTGCTTTGCTTTGCTCGCAATGACAAGCAACGAGGGATTTCCGCACACGAGCACTAGCCGCTGGCGCTCAAGGCCAGCGTCCGCGCCATTTCGTTGTGCACCACGCCAATCCCCTCGTCCACGCCGGTGCCAGGACCCGCCGCCACCAGATCGGCCCCGGTGGCAAGCGCCAGGTGCGCTGCCGCCTGCGCCGACAGATCGGTTCCTGCGATGCCGCCGTCGACCAGCACGCCGATCCCGGCACCCTGGCAGGCCCGGATGGCGTCGACGGCAGCGTGCAGATCACCGAGCGCGGGTAACCGGAGGTGGATCAGGCTGGCAGCGCCGCCGTCGATGAAGGCCAACACGTCGCCGAGTGTGTGCACGCCGGCACCAGCGGCGATCTGGACCTTCAGTCTGCGCAGGCGGATTCCCTCCCGCAGCTCGGCCAGGCGTTTGATCTGCACCGCCCGGTCGTCCTTCACCACCGGGTCCTCGACGCGCAGCATGTAGGGCGCCGCCGCCACCTGCCATGCGTAGAGCTGCCCGAGCATGTGTCCCACGTGATCGCGCTGCGTCGTGCCCAGCGCGCCGCGCAGGTCGACATGGATGACCGGTTGGTACTCCTCACCGGCCAGTTCCTTGATGCGCCCGGCGAGCCAACGCAGGTAGCGGCCCAGCTCGGCGCCGTCCGCGCCCACCTGCTGCTCGACGTGATCCACCTGCCCGCCAGGCAGCGCGGCAACGCGGCGCACAATCATGCGATCCGCGTCGTCATGCCAATCGTGACCGGCACAGGCATGTACCGGCACGGGGCCACCTGGCGCAGGCAGATCCCACTCTGCCGCCACGACCCCGGCTGGCGTCATCCCCCGCGCCAATGCGACGGCGCGCAGCAACGCCTGGCCCAGGCCGAAGCGGACGGCGGGATGGAGTGGGCGCTCGACCCGCACGCGCTCAGTGGGCGATTCGAGCGCCGCCTGTACAGCACGCACGGGCGAGGTCAAGAGCGCGCGGCGCGACACCCCTTCGGCGCCCGGCTTCTCGCGCACCACCGGCCGTTCGATCTCGATGGCCTCGACCAGCGCGGCCACGTCGCCGGCCATCTCGCGCAACGTCGTCACCTGCCGCCCTGCCAGGCGCGGCGCCACCACGTCGCGCAGCGCAGCTACTCCGTCGTCCGCGCGGAAGGGCGCGCAGTCCCCTTCCGCCGGTGCGGCGCAGTCACCCCAGGCCACCCCGCCCGTATCGAGCACGAGGCCCACGGACACGGCTTCCGCCGGCTCGCGCAGCGCGCGAAAGCCAGGGCTGGCAGGCGGGGCGGTGAAGCGCTGGGGCAGCGGCACGTGCTCGGCGTCGAGGGCGGCCCGGTCCTCATAGTAGCCAGCGGCAGACGCCGGCACGGCCAACACCTGGACGATGCGTGTCATCCGTTCAGCGCCTGCGCCAGGTCGTCGATCAGATCGGCGGGATCTTCCAGGCCCACCGACAGCCGGATCAGGCCGTCGTCGATGCCCGCCGCCGCCCGCTCCTCGGGCGTCATGTGCTCGTGGGTGATCGTCGCCGGGTGCATGCCGATCGTGCGGCTGGTGCCAAAGGTGACGGCGTGCACGATCAACCGGAAGCTGTCCATGACGCGCGCCGCGCCTGCCATACCCCCCTCGACGACAAAGGAGAGCATGCCGCCAGAGGCGCGCATCTGGCGCGAGGCCAGCTCGTGCTGCGGGTGGTCGGGCAGGCCAGGGTAGTTGACGTGGGTCACCCGCGGGTGGGCCGCCAGGTACTCGGCCACAACCTGCGCGCTGGCGCTGTGATACTCCATGCGCATGCCGAGCGTCTCGATGAACTGGAGCGCCAGCCACGCCTCGAACGGCTGCATCACGGCGCCGACAAACTCGGTGGTGTTCCAGCGCACGTCCTCCATCAACGCCTCCGGCCCCACCAGCGCGCCGCCGAGCACGGTGGCGTTGCCTGCCAAAAACTTGGTGATCGACAGCAGCACGATGTCGGCCCCCAGCGCGATCGGCTGCTGCAGCGCGGCCGTCGCCGTGGTATTGTCGACCATCAGCGGCACGCCGCGCGCGTGCGCCACGCCCGCCACAGCGGCGATGTCGGTGACGAACAGCGTCGGGTTGCTCGGCGTCTCGACCCACACCAGCCTGGTCCGGCTGTCGATCTCCCGGTCCCACGCCGCTGGATCGCCCGGGTCCACCACAAAGTGAAACTCGACGCCGCACCGCTCGGGAAAGATGCTCGCCGCCTGCTTGTAGCCCTCGCCGAACGTATTCAGGCTGGTGACGACGCTGTCGCCGGGCCGCGCCAGAGTAAAGATCAGGTTAAAGAGCGCCTGCGAGCCCGACGCCGCCGTCAGCGCCGCCTCGCCCCCCTCGAGCGAGGCCAGCCGCCGCTCGAGCAGCGCATTCGTCGGCGTCTGCGTCCGCCCGTACACGGGATAGGGGATCTCGTCGAACCGCCGGTAGGGGTAGGTCATCGACGGTGTGATCGGCGGCACGAATCCCCGCCACCGCTCCAGATCCTCCAGCGGGTGAAAGCCCGCGTGCAGCGCCCGCGTGTCGAACCCGAGCGATGCATCCTCCCGCTCCTGCTTGGCTTCAGGGTCATAGACCCATGGTTTTCTCATAAAGAATCGATCGTCGTGCATTCCTTCCTCCAAGGCAGGGGCTCGGGGAGCAGGGGCTTGTCAGCCCCTGCTCCCCGAGCCCCCGGTTCCCTAGCGTGCAATCCGCTCCTGCTCCCGCTCCACAATCTGCCTCAAATCCCGCTGCACATCCGGCGGCAGCGGCTCCGGCTCGTGGGTGTCGAGGATCTTGGTGACCTGCTTGGCCGCACGTTCTTCCATCGTCGTGGCGCCGCGGTCGACCCATTGAGAATAGGTGCCCTTGTCGGCGAGCTTGGAGTAGAACGGCTCGCGAAAGTGGCGCAGGGTGTGGGCGTGGATCAGATAGTCGCCGGTGGGGCCAAGCTCTTCTACCACGTCGAGGGCGAGCGCCTCGTCGTCGACGACCACGCCGCGCGTGGCCGCGCGCAGGAAGCCGATGGTGTCGTTGGCCATCACCTGGAGCTGGAGCGAGCCCTGCAGGCCCGAGTCCATGAAGCCGACGTCGTGCACGATGTTGGCGCCGTGCAGCAGCGAGGTCATCAGGCTGAGCGTCGACTCCATGCCGCACTGGTGGTCCAGGACCTTCGAGTCGGTGCATCCGCCCAGGCCAAACACAGGCAGGCCGTAATACTTGCCCATCTCTGTCGGCACGCCCTGCTCGTCGGCGAGCACATAATTGCCCACCATCGTCTTCAGGTTGTACGGCCCGCCGTTCCACCCTGGCACCGCCACCGGCGTGCCCTCGTTGACGAGCTGCGCCAGGACGATGCCAAGCAGGATGCCGGCGTTCATGGTCGCCATGCAGCCGGCCGTGGTGGCGGGCGAGTTCACGCCGCCGGCGTTGAGTGGGATGTAGAGCAGGGGAAGCCCCTTGCCGGCCAGAAACATGCACTTTTGCAGCGCCTCGGCATTCGCGACCAGGCCCGACGTGACGTTGATGTAGCAGGTGGCAAAGGGCCGCTCGCGGAAGGCGTCGGCGCCCCCCGCCACCACCTCGCACATCTCAACCGCGGTCACCGTGCCCTCGAAATCGGGCGTGACGAATACGATCGGCTTGGTGGTGTGGTTGAGCATCACTTCCATCTGGTAGCGATCATAGATCGTGCCGTCGACATCCTCGGGCAGGAACATTGACATCACAAATTCCAGCTCGGGCAGCGCATCTTGCACCACGGCCGCATCCTTGACGTCGGCGAGCTTGGGCCGGCGCCGCTCGCCCGTGCGGTGGTCGAGGATGTTCAAACAATCGGACCCACCGCCATAGTGGGTGCGATAGTCCCAGGCGCGAATGGCGACGTCCCCGTGGCGGTTGTAGAGCACCATCCGCCGCGGGGTGGCTGCCAGGCCGCGGTCCACCACGCGCTCCGGGATACGCACCCGGATGCCGTCGGCCCGCGCGCCACCCTTGATGAGCAGAGCGCGCGCCTCCTCGTCGTGGACATCGACGCCCACCCGCTCCAGGATCTCGAGCGTCGCCAGGTGAATCGTGTCACACTCTTCCCTGCCCAAACGCCCATAGTGCGCGCTCGTCGTGCTCACTCCATGCGTCTCGATCATTGTTCCTTCTCCTCTAATCTATGCTTGCTCAGTATCATCTCAATAAAGAGGGGGAAGTTGGGGTGTGTGTGATGCCCGCACACACCCCAACCCCCGATTATTGAGCAGATACCTTGCTCAGTATCATCTCAATAATCCAGGGTGGGATGTAGGGCAGATTGGCAATCCGCCCTACATCGCCCAAGTAATGCCCAATCCCCAATATCTATCTCGGCATGTCATCCAACAACCCCAGCAGCAGATCCACCTCATCCTCGGTGTTATAGTGCGCCAGGCCGACGCGCAGCAGGCCGCCGCGACCTTCCAACCCCAACCGCTCGGTAACGGCCAGGGCGTAAAAGTGGCCGGCCCACGCAAAGAGGTTCGACTCGCCGAGCCGGCGCGAGATCTCGGGCGCCGCCAACCCGTCCACCGTGAACGACACCGTCGGCACGCGCTCGTCGAAACGCTCCGGGTCGGTGATGCCATAGATGCGCAGGCCGCGGATCGCATTCAGGCCCGACACCAGTCTTTCTGCCAGGTCGCGCTCGTAGGCGCGGATAGCGCTCAGGCCCGCTTTCAGGTCACGTCGGCGCCCCTCAAAGCCGGCCCAGTCGACGGCATAGTCGGACCCGAACCGGCGCCCGACGGAGGCGAGATAGTCGACCGCGGCCGTGGCCCCGGCCAGCGCCTCGAAACTCTGCGTGCCCGTCTCAAACTTGTCCGGTGGATCATCGCCGGCGGGACGCACCTTGTAGGCGCGCAGCGCATCGAGTAGCTCGTAGCGCCCCCACAGGGCGCCTCCGTGTGGGCCAAAGAACTTGTACATCGAGCAGACGAGAAAATCGCAGCCAAGGGCCTGGACATCGATCGGCCCGTGCGGCGCATAGTGGACGGCGTCGACGTAGAGCCAGGCGCCAGCGGCGTGGGCCAGATCGGCGGCACGGGCGACGTCGTTGATCGTACCGACGGCATTCGACGCGTAGCCAAGCGCCACGAGGCGCGTGCGGGGGTTGATCGCCGCCTCCAGGCCGGCCATGTCGAGGGTGCAGTCAGCCGGGTTGAAATCGACGCGACGGATCGTCACCCCCCTCTCTTCGAGGGCCACCCAGGGCGCGACGTTGGCGTCGTGGTCGAGATTCGTGACGACGATCTCGTCGCCCGCCGACAGGGTGCGGCCGATGGCGCGGCTGACGTGGAAGGTCAGTGTGGTCATGTTTGGGCCAAAGACGATCTCGTCAGCCCGTGGGGCGTTGAGCAGGTCGGCCAGCGCCTCGCGCGCGGCGCCCACCGTCGCATCGGTGCGCTGGCTGTAGAGAAATTCGCCATGCGCGTTGCTGTTCGCCTCCACCAGGTAACGGCGGATGGCGTCGAGGACCGAGCCGTGCACCTGGGTGCCGCCGGGCCCGTCGAAAAAGATGAGCGGGCGGCCCTGGTGCGTCTGTTGGAGCGCCGGGAATTCGGCGCGCAGCTCCAAAACAGCGGGTTCGTTTAGGGTCATGATCTCCTCTTGAATGTTTATCGCTGGCTGGCCAGGCCGCCGGCGATCTCGCCGCCGTCGATCACGAACGCCTGGCCTGTGATCCAGGCTGCGTCATCGGACGCCAGAAAGGCAAAAAGGGCGGCGACGTCCTCGGGACGGCCCAGGCGCGCCAGCGGCACCTTGTCTGCAAACGCCGCGCGCATCTCGGGCGTGTACTCGGCTTCCTGCATCGGCGTCAAGATCCAGCCAGGACAGACGGCGTTGACGCGCACGGCTGGCGCCAGCTCGAGTGCCATCGAGCGCGTCAGCTCGATCACGCCCGCCTTGGATGCGTTATAGTCGGCATAGTAGGGGTAGCCCATGATCCCGTTGGTCGAGCCCATGTTGAGAATCACGCCACTGCCGGCGGCCAACATCCGCCGCGCCGCCGCCTGGGCGACGTAAAAGACGCCGTCGAGGTTGACGCCCATCACCTGCCGCCACGCCTCCGGCGTTATGTCGACAAAGGTGTGGCGCAGGCTGACGCCTGCGTTGTTGATCAGCACGTCGAGCCCACCCACCAGTCGATCCAGCTCGGCAAACACACGCGCCACGTCGCCGGGCCACGACACGTCGGCGACGAGTGCGCCGTGAAGGCCCGGCAGGTGGGCCATCAGCCGCTCCAGCGCCTGCGCATCCCTGTCAAGCGCCACCACCCGCGCGCCCTCCTCCAGAAACCGCGCCGCCGTCGCCGTCCCGATGCCACCGGCAGCACCGGTGATGAGCACTCGTTTGTTGGCCAGGCCGTGCATGGCAAGCTCCTATCTGAGAATAAATCCGTCGCGCAGCGGATCCGCCGGGTCGATCAAGAACTCGTGCCGCCCGGTGATGTGTGCGGTGCCTTCGACTTCTGGAATGACCGCAGGGTAGGGGCCGAACCGTGTGGTTTCGACGATGCGCCCGGTGAACGCCGTGCCCAGGATGCTCTCGACGACGATCGGCTCGTCGAGAGCCACCTCGCCGCGCGCGTGGTGGATGGACAGCCGGCCGCTGACGCCCGTGCCTGTCGGGCAGCGGTCGACCTCACCGTCGGCAAAGATGCACACGTTGCGGCTGTGGTGCACATCGTCGCGCGTCGACTCGACGAAAATCGTGCCATACAGCAGGCTCAGGTCCTCCTCGAAGGGATGGACGATCGGCCGGCTGGCGATGACGGCGTGCTTGATGGCGATGCCTTTTTCGATCAGCGCCCGGAAATCGCGAGGTGTACAGGTCACGCCCACGTCAACCGCCCGCACATAGGCGTAAAAGGCGCCGCCGAACGCCAGGTCATAACGTACCCGGCCCAAGCCCGGCACGTCGACCGCGTCGTCGAGGGCGACGACGAAGGAAGGCACGTTGTGAAAGCGCACACTCTCCACCTGCCCGCCCTGCACCCGGGCGTAGGCCGTGACCAGCCCGGCCGGGCTGTCGATGCGCACGGTGGTCTCGGGCTCGCACGCCGTCACCAGCCCCGTCTCGACGGCCAGCTTGGCGATGGCAATGATCCCGTGCCCGCACATCGTGCTATAGCCTTCGTTGTGCATGAACAGCACGCCAAAATCGGCGCCCGGTGTGACAGGCGGCGTCACGAGGCAGCCGTACATGTCGGCGTGCCCGCGCGGCTCCCACATCAGCGCCGTGCGCAGGTGATCCAGGTGCTCGCGGGCATGGCGCCGCCGCGCCAGGACCGTATCGCCAGGCAGCTCGGGATAGCCGCCGGTGATGACGCGAAACGGCTCGCCCCCCGTGTGCATGTCGATCGTCGTGATCCTGGTCCAACCCTCAGGCGGGCTCCACGCTCTCATTCTCTCGTGCATTTCAACCCCCCAACTCTACAAAGCCGTCGCTACGAACCCAATCCCCCATTTCCAAATTTCCTACTCTCTCATCGCCTCGATCAGCGCCTCCCACTCGGGCAGCCCATGGTAGCCCACAAACTCGGGGCTGGAGCGCGTTTCGTCGACGTCCTCCCACCCCCCGTCGACCGCGCGGCGCAAGAGAGCAAAGGCACGGGCATGGTCGCCAACCCCCGCCCAGGCGCGGGCGGCATCGTGGTAGACGTAGAAGGGGTGCGCGTCGCGCAGCGCCAAAGCCCTCTCCAGTGCCGCCACTGCCGCCGCGTAACGTCCCGCTTCGACCTGGTAATACGCGCCAGTCGTCAGGTGCTCCGCCTCGTCAAAGGCAAAAAAGTGGAGGAGGTAGTCGGCCTGTCGCACCAGGCCAAGCTTTTCGGCAATGCGGATCGAGCCGGCGTTCTGGTGGGTGCAGGTCCAGTGGATGGCGCGCATCCCATGGGCCAACCCGTGCCGCAGCGCGGCGGCGGTGACCGCCTCGGCGAGTCCACGCCGCCTGTATTCAGCCTGGGTAAAAAGGCCGGCATCCCCTATCCCATCGACGATCGCGTCGACGGTGGCCCACGCGGCGATCTTGGCTGCCTGCTCGTCAACGGCGACGAATCCGAAATCGTGGAGCCGGCCGGCTGGCATCGCCGACCACTTGTCCAGGTTCTCGATCACTTCGGGCGGCACGTCGAGGCGCGGGTCGGCACGCAGCGCCTCGTCCATCGGGCGCAGGGTAAATCCGTCGGGCAGCACGAGCGCGGGCAGCGCGCTGTTGTCACTGGCCTCATAATGCCGCCGCGAGGTGGTGACGGGCGCGCGCGGTGCAAACACTGCAGGGAGCTGCCCATCCCAATCCCCCGGATCGCAGGTGAGGAAGAGATTGGTGAGATAGCCAGGAACGACGTCGTGAGCATAGATCGCTTCGTTCAAGGCCCGGTTAAAGGCGTCGCGCCCGGGATCGCCGGCCAGGTAGCACCAGGGGTCCTCGCGGCTGAGGAAGGCAGCCGCCGGGCGACCAGGGTCGTCGACAAAGACGCGCCCCGGGTGAAGCCCGGCGAGCACGGCGAGGCAAAAGGGTTGAAATTCGAGATCGTGAAACAGGGGCGCCACCTGGGCGTAATCCGCTCGATCGAGCTCGTGGATCATTTTCTCCTCCTACGTCGCCAGCCCGAGCTTGCTCGGGCCTCCGGGCCGTGCTGGTTTAGGGCGAAAGAGTAGCACGGACGGAAGAAATAGACGACTTGAGCCTGGCGCGCGCGCGAACGCTCACACTGATGGGGCGTCATGGCTTTTCCCACAGGTCGACCTTGCCGTGAATCTGGTCGCGGTACCAGGATACCTCGCGCGCCAGCCCCACCTCGGGTATTGTCGCCGGCTCGTAGCCGAGCAGGCGGCGCGCTTTATCGATATTGGCGTGCGTGCGCAGTTGATCTCCCGGGCGGCGCGGGCGGGTGACGATGCGTGCGGGTGCCCCGATGATGTCCTCGACAATCCGGATGCCCTCGGCGGTGGTGATCGAGCGGTCGCTGCCGATGTTCAGGATCTGGCCGGCACAGGCGTCAAAGCGGTCGAGGGCGGCCACCAGGCCGTCGACGACGTCGTCGACGTAGGTAAAGCTGCGCACGTGCGACTCGCTGCCCGCAAAGAGAGGAAACTCTTTGTCGTCGAGGATAGCGGCGATCAGGCGCGGGTAGAGCTTTTCGGGGCGCTCGCGCGGGCCATAGACCGAAAAGAGACGCAGCGAGCAGGCCGGCAGGCCGCGGTCGCGCGCGAGTGCGAGGACGAGCTGCTCGGCCGCCAGCTTGGTGACGCCATAGTAGGACGTCGGGCGGGGCTCTGTCGACTCGTCGCCCGTCGCGTCGGCACCGTACACGGACGAGGTCGAGATGTTGAGAAAGCCGCGCAACGCCGGCGACTGCTGAGCGGCGAGCAGCAGGCGGTGGGTGGCCTGGACGTTGTTGCGCAGGTAGGTCTCAAAGGCCGTCGTGGCCGAGATGCCGGGCTGCGCCGCGAGGTGAACGATGAACTCGGCCCCCTCGACGGCCGGCGCCAGATCGTCTGCCGCCAGGTCGAGGGCCATCAGGTCGACGCCCTGTCGTCGCAGCGCCTCCGCGTTCAGCGCCTTGAGTGCCCGGCTGTAATAATCGGTAAAGCAGTCGATCCCGCGCACCTCGTGCCCGAGCGCCACGAGCCGCTCCGCCAGGTGCGATCCGATGAAACCGGCTGCGCCGGTGACAAGAATTCTCATCCGTTCTATCCTGCCAGGCCGCCGCCGTCGACGACCAGCACGGCACCGGTGACGAAGGAGGAGGCATCGCTGACCAGGTAAAGGACGGCCTGGGCGATCTCGTCCGGGGTGCCGATACGGCCCAGCGGCCTGTCGGCGGCACCGGCCAGGAAGGCCTCCTCTGAGGCGCCGACCTGCTGCGCCTCGGCGCGCAGCATGCCGGTGTCGGTATCGCCGGGGCAGACGCAGTTGACGCGGATGCCCTGCCCGCCATGGTCGAGGGCCATGGCGCGGGTCATGTTGACCACGGCCGCCTTGGAGGCGCAGTAGGACACGGCGTCGCGCCCGCCCACGAGGCCCCAGCCGGAACCAGTGTTCACGATAGCCCCCCCGCCGCGCGCGGCCATGATCGGCACCGCGTACTTGGACATCAAAAAGACCGACCTGACATTGACCGCCATCACCCGGTCCCATTCCTCCTCTGTGGTATCCACCACATCCGCACGGCGGATGATGCCGGCGTTGTTAAAGAGGATGTCGAGGCCACCGAACGCCTCCACCGTCCGCTGCACGGCACGCGCGCAGTCGTCGGCCTGGCTCACGTCGGTCTGGATCGAGATCGCGCTGCCGCCCGCGGCGACGATCTCGAGCGCGGCGGCTTGGGCGCCTGCCCCGTCCAGGTCGGCGATCGCCACCGCGGCGCCCTCACGCGCAAAGAGGAGCGCCGTCGCCTGGCCGATGCCCGACGCGCCACCGGTGACAAGTGCTACCTTTCCCTCAAGACTACCCATCGTGCCTCCTTGCGCTTGATATTGGTTTCAGAGATACACAGAGTAGACACGTAGCTTCACGGAGAGAAGAAAGATGCGAATGCCCCGAGCGAGCATGTGGGGCAGGGCATATTGGCACATGAAATAGATCCTCTCCGTCAGACGACAACATTTTCCTGTACGAACGTCCTCAGCCAACGCTGTGCCTCGCCGACACGCCCCGGGTCTTGCTTTCTCACGCAGGTCACTACGCCCGGCTCGCCCCGTTCCAGCCCCGTGTACATGTCGTACAGGCAAGCGTTGCACGAAATGCACGCGGCTGTGCTGCTGCCTCTGCCCTCGCGCCATCGATTCGCCAAGTCCGGCTCGCAG
This sequence comes from Anaerolineae bacterium, assembly GCA_016929795.1. The sequence goes on along the minus strand of JAFGIA010000326.1, from coordinate 23 downwards.
ATCAGCGGCCGGCAGAGCGAGAT
>JAFGIA010000325.1 GCA_016929795.1 Anaerolineae bacterium | reverse complement strand
TGAGCTGGTCGAGACGACGCGGCCCGAGATCCCATGTCTGCTGCCCGAGAGCCTCGTCGACCGCTGTGGCGACCTGCCGATCGGCAGTCTCAGCGGAAACTAGTCATCTGGTTCGCAGTGGGCTGGCTGGCCGGCGCGCGCCGGCCAGCCAGTCAGAGTTAGAGTACGAGGTGAAGGAATGGCCAACGACGTGATCCTGGAAACGCACAACCTGCGCAAGGAGTTTGGCGCCCTGGTGGCGGTGGCCGACGTGAGCCTCCAGGTGCGAGCCAATACCGTCCACTCGATCATCGGTCCCAACGGCGCCGGCAAGACAACCTACTTCAACCTGTTGAGCGGCAACATCGAGCCCACTTCCGGGCGCGTGGTGTACAAGGGGCGCGACATCACCCACCTGCCGCCCCACCGCACGGCGCACCTCGGCATCGGCCGCTCCTTCCAGATCACCAACATCTTTCCCAGCCTGACCGTCCTCGAGAACATCCGCCTCGCAGCCCAGGCGCTCGGTCACCACAACTTTCACTTCGTGCGCCACTACGAGAACCTGAAGCAGTACATGGACCGGGCGTGGGAGGTCGTCGAGTTGGTGGACCTCGCAGACCGCGCCCTGACCATGGCGCGCACCCTGCCGCACGGCGAGCAGCGCAAGCTCGAGCTGGGCATGATCCTGGCCAGCGATCCAGAGCTGCTCCTGCTCGACGAGCCGACGGCCGGCATGGGCGCCGAGGACGTGCCCGAGATGATGGCCCTCATCCGCAACATCCAAGAGGCCGGCAGCAAGACAATCATGCTCGTAGAGCACAACATGAACGTCGTGATGAGCGTGTCGGACGTGATCACCGTGATGCACCTGGGCGAGGTGCTGGCCGAGGGGGCACCGGCCGAGATCGCGGCGAACGAGACCGTGCAGAGCGCCTATCTCGGCACACTGTACAAGCTGAACTAGTCCGTGGAGGAGACGATGAGCTATCTCCTGGAAGTGCGCGATATCCATACCTACATCGGCCCGTTCCACATCCTCCAGGGCGTGACCCTCGCCGTGCCCAAGGGCACCGTCGTCGCCCTCCTCGGGCGCAACGGAGCGGGCAAGACGACCACGCTCAAGTCGATCCTGGGGCTGACCCCGCCACAGCGTGGGCAGGTCGTGTTTGACGGTGAGGAGATCCAGGGCCGACACACCTACGACATCGCCTCCATGGGTGTCGGTTTCGTGCCCGAGCACAGGGCCATCTTTCGCGACTTGTCTGTCGCAGAGAACCTCAAGATTGCCGAGCGTAACAAGGGAGATCTGGCCCGCAAGCAAGATTTCATCTTTGGCCTCTTTCCCGACCTGGCGCGCCTGATCAAGCTTCCGGGCACCCACCTGTCGGGCGGCCAGCAGCAGATGCTCGCCGTCGCCAGGGCACTGGTAGCCGACAACAAGTTGCTCCTCATCGACGAGCCAAGCGAAGGGCTGGCGCCCGTGATTATCGAGAGCATGATGGATGCCATCAAGCAGCTCTCGGCCGAGACGACCGTGCTGCTGGTCGAGCAGAACTTTGGCGTCGCCAGCCAGCTTGCTGAGCAATATGTCATCATCGAAGAGGGACGGTCGGTCAAGCAGGGCCTGATGGCCGACTTGGTGGAGGATCGGGCGACGATCCATCGCTACCTCGGCGCGGCGTGACGCGGCTTCTGGATAGGGAGGAACCATGCACAATTTGATAACCGCAGCGCGCAAGAACCGGACGCTGCTCATCACCCTCGCCGTGTTGGCCTTGCTCTTGTTGATGGCGATCCAGGGGCTGACAACCGAGGAGTGGGTGATCACCATGATGCGCGGCTTTGCCCTCGGCGCGATCACATTCCTGGTGGCTTCCGGCCTGTCGCTCATCTTTGGCCTGCTCGACGTGCTCAACCTGGCGCACGGCACGCTGTTCATGATTGGCGCCTATGTTGGTTGGACCATGTATATTCGCCCCGATACCTTTGTGGACGTGCTACCGCCGGTCCTGTTGCTCGTTGCGGGCTTGACGCTCAAACCGGTGATTGACGCGGGGATGGCACGCCTGGAGCTTGGCCGCATGGTGGGTCGCATCCTGCCATGGGTCCTGTTGATCATCGCCCTGGTCGTGGCGCTGTGGGCGTTCGTCGGGTGGCCGATTGCCAAGTGGGACCCAGGGATTCCGATCCAGTCGCCCAACACCTATGCCCTCCAGCTAGACCAGTCGATCAAGGGGGGACCTGCCCGTCCCATGCCCGAAGCAGCGGCTGCGGCGAGCGCGCTCGAGGCAGTGGCAGCCTTTCTGGGGGGTATGCTTCTCGCAGCCGCCCTGTCTGCCTTTGCCCGGCGTCGCGCTATCCTGTCGAGGGCATCCGTGGCGTGGTCGCGCCTGATCCTGCCCGCGGTACTGCTCGTGCTCGGCGTCGTGGTCATGGTAGTGAACACCCCGCTCTCCGAGTTCCTATTCACCCTGAGCTCCACGGCGATCTTTCTGGTTGCCATCCTCGTTACAATTCTCGTTGGTGCCGGCCTGGGAGGACTGATGGAAGTGACGCTCATCCGCCCCCTGTATGAGCGGCCGATCTACCAGCTCATGTTGACCCTCGGCATCGGCGTTGCTGGCATCGAGCTGGTGCAGGCGATCTGGGGCCGGCCCGAGTTCACCATGCCCAAGCCTGCCCTCTTTGCCGGCGCGGGAGACGGGTGCCCGGCCGCGACCGTAGCCGATTGGCTCGAGTACCAATGTTCGACCTTCTTGCTGGTCGGCGGGCGGCTGCGTGTCTATAACGAGGTGTTCCTCATCCTGGTGGGGGTCATCGTCCTCGTCGGCGTGTGGCTGCTGCTCCAGCGCTCGCGCATCGGCATGGTCATCCGTGCTGGCGTGCAGGATAGCGACATGGTCGAAGCGTTGGGCATCAACGTGCGCCAGGTGTTTACCTTTGTCTTTGCCCTCGGTGCCTCCCTCGCCGCCCTCGGCGGGGTGGTCGCCGGACCATCCACAGGCCTGTCGCCGCTGATGGGCGAGAGCCTTTTCCTGTCGGCGCTCATCGCCCTGGTCATTGGCGGCCTGACCAGCTTTCCCGGTGCGGCGGCAGGCTCGCTGTTGGTCGGCCTGCTTCAGCAGTTCATCATCCGCTACGGCCAGAACGGCATCAACCTGCCCTTCCTCGCCGAGCCATTCAAGCCCACGCCGCCACTTGTTCCGGCGTCCACCGTCCTGTTGATGGTCATCATTCTGCTGCTTCTGCCACAGGGTCTGTTTGGAAGGAGAGAGTAAGCCATGCAGTTAACAGCCACCGACCAGCACACATCTATCCCTTCTAGCCTGGCATGGGCCCGGCAGAATGCCGGCTTGTTGATCGTATTCACCTTGTTGGCCGCGCTTCCTTTCATCCTGGCGATCTTGACAGGACAACCCATGGCCGACCTGCTCGCCAATCAATCAGGCCAGGCCAAGTTCATCCAGGGGCTGATGATTGAGGTGTTCATCCTCGCCATCTTTGCCCTCAGCTACGACCTGATCTTTGGCATTACCGGCTTGCTTTCCTTCGGTCACGCCATGTTCTTTGGCGCTGCTGCCTACCTGACGGGCATCCTGCTCAAGACCTTTGGCTGGTCGCTGGGACCTACCTTCGCCCTCATGGTCGTCGCGGCTGTGTTGCAGGCGCTGCTCTTTGGCCTCGTGCTGCCCAGAGTGCGCGGAGTGACCTTTGCCCTGGTCACCCTTGGCTTTGCCGAAGTGTTTCACATCATCATCCAGTCGCGCGAGGCCGCCGAATACACTGGCGCCGACGTCGGCCTGCAAGGCGTCATCCCACCGGCCTGGCTCAACCCGTCGGCCGAGCGACTGCGGTTCTACTTTATCGCCCTCGCGCTCGTCATCCTGGCCTACATCGTCGCGCGCCGTTTTGTCAACTCGCCCACGGGGCGCGTGTGCATCGCCATTCGCGAAAATGAAGACCGCGCGCTGATGCTCGGCTACAACACCTTCTACTTCAAGCTCGCCGCCCTGATCGTCTCGGCCATCATGGCTGGGGTGGCGGGCATGCTGCACACCCTCTACCAGCCTATTGTCAGCCCCAACGTTGCCAGCCTGACCTTTACGGTCAATGCCCTGCTCATGGTCCTCGTCGGCGGCATCGGCACGCTGAGCGGCGCGTTGCTCGGCGCGGGCATCCTGCGCCTGCTTACCTTCTACCTGGACAAGTGGTTTGGAGACAGCGCCGGCTTTTTGCTGGGCGTCGTGTACGTGGCGCTCGTGCTCGCGATGCCCTATGGAATCATTGGCACGTGGCGACTGCGGCGGTTCCGCTGGCGCGAGGGGTGGCGCGACCTGATCCGGCGCTTCGGCCTGGCAGAGGCGGACGAGGTGTGACACCGCGTGGCACAGTAGCGAGCCGCCACGTGACGCGGTGGCGGGACACATTTGGTTTCATGCCAAAACCGTGGTATAATGTGCGCGCATCCACAAACACGCGCCCGTAGCTCAAAGGACAGAGCGTCTGACTTCGAATCAGCAGGTTGCAGGTTCGAGTCCTGCCGGGCGCGCCACAGTGGTCAAGACGCAAGGGGCTGCTGGCTTGCTCGCCGGTAGCCCCTTGCTCACTCTTCCTACCGCCCCGGTTGGGGCCCCGTGACAACGCCGCCTGGCGTGTAGAGGCGCACGGCGAGCGGCAAGTAGACGTGGTGATCATAGACGGGAGGGGGGCCAAACTGGCCGGTGACGACCAGGGCAAACGGCTGCGGTCCCTGTGGCACGTTGCTGCCCTCCACGCGCACCGTCCAGTTCCCGGCACTCGGGCTCGCCACGTAGACATTCTCCACATTATTGAGCGTGTCGGCCGAGCCACCCGTCGTGCTCCAGCCGCCGCCAAACACGTTGCCGCGATAGGTGACCCCCCCGGGCCCCTCTACCACCAGGTCCAGGTCGTTCACCAGCGCCTTCCACGCTGCCGGCGATGCAGGATAGTCGCTCCACACCAGCGACACCTTGAACGGCTTGGCCGCGCTGGCGACCTCAAAGTTGTATGTCTTGTTGCCGCCTGTCGTCACCGTGTCGCCGTCTTGAAACTGGCGCGCGCCGGTTGTGGCTGCCCCCACATTCACCAGGCCCCACCCTTCGTGGTTGTTCGGGATCGGCAGGCCGGCCTCCTGCGTCGAGACGCCATAGCCGCTGATGTCCAGCGCCGAGTTGATCAGCGTCGCCTTGATCAGCGCGCCGCTCGGCGTGTGGCCCCTGGTCTCTACATAATATTCACGCACCAGCGTCGCGGCGCCGGCGATGAGTGGGTTCGACATCGACGTCCCGCCCGAGTAGACATAGAAACTGTCGGTATAATCCCCCCACAGATTGCCCGCGGCCAACTGCGAGCGGGTCGATAGAATATTGGTGCCGGGCGCCACAAGGTCTGGCTTGATGCGCCCGTCGTCGGTGGGGCCGCGCGACGAAAAGGCAGCCATCTCCTCGGGCTCGTTCGAGATGTAATCGTCGCGGGTGGGGTTGGCCGGATAGTCAGAGGGCCAGACGTCACCCCAGGTGTATTGACTGAGGCCGCCGATGTTTCGATAGTTGTCCGACGCACCTGATGTGATCGCGTTCTTGGCCGTAGCCGGAGAGCCGATCGAGTCCTCGTCGACATAGCCGTCCCAGTTCTTGTCGATGCCCGAGTTGCCGGCAGAAAAGAGGATCATCATTTCAGGATGGTTCCAGACGAACTGATCGACCGTGCGCGCATCCGTGGTATATTCACCTGCCACCGACAAGCCCCAGCTATTGGAGTGGATGCGCGAGTCCCAAGCGTACGCCTCCTGAAAGAGAAGTGTCAGGTCGTCGGGAATGCCCATGAGGGAATATCCGTCTTTGTAGAAATAGGGAGCCCCCTTGCAGTAGGGGGTAAAGGTAACCCACTGCTCGACGGCCTGGAAGGTGGGCGTAGCCTGGTATGCCAGGCCGCGGAACTGGTTGCTCGACGCGGCGCCGTTGCCCGCGACCGACCCGATCACATGCGTGCCGTGTCCCGAGTCCACGTCCGAGGCGCCGTCGTTCGCGCCGAGGTTGCTGATGCAGCATCCGCCACAGCCGTCGTCGGCGGGAACCGGCCAGCTACTGATCGCCCCAAAGCGGTTGTCGAAATCCGGGTGCATGTCGCCAGCGACGCCCGTGTCGACCCCGCTGTCGATGCCGCTGTCTGCGACGGTGATGGTCATGCCCGAGCCGTCCAGGCCCGCAGCCCATGCCGTGGGCGCGCCCATGATCTTCCCACCCTCGTCGTTGTGCAGTTGGTAGATCGGCTTCTCTTCGATCCACAGCACCTCAGGCACTGCCGCCAGGCCCGTCACGTCCCCATCGGCCACAAAGGCCGTGAACTGCGCGCTGCCAACGCGCACCTCGCTCAGGTTCAGCCCCGCCAGTTGCTTCTTGACCGCGGTCAGGTCGGCGCTCTCGATCAACGTCACGCGTACCATCGGTGCCCCGTCGTACGACGGGCTGATCTTGTAGGCCGGCTGGTACACGCCCACCCAGCGCACCGCGTCCAGCCCTTCCACCCGGGCGCGTGCCTCGCCATTCATCCAGGCGACAAATGCATAGTCGGGCAAATAGTCGAGCAGCCGCACACCCATCTCGCGCACCTGCGCCTTCCACCCTGCCTGCACCGGCCCTTCAAACTGGACGATGTACAGGCCGCTTCCATCACCCGGGTAGGCCTCGATCTGCTGGCTCGACGGGATCTCCGGCAGCCTCTGAAGCGGATCGAACGTGCCATACTTCAGGCGAAGATAGACCGGCTCGGACTGGGCCGTCCCACTGCTGAGTGCCGCTGCGGGCACCACGCCGGCGACGAGCAGACTCATCACCATCGTGAGGGCTAGCAACCCTTGAACCCTGGACTTGTTCATGCTCTCTCCTTACCCTGCTTGGTCCGATCTCCGGACCGTGAATTCACCTCTACCCTAAATGTTACAATTAAGATGAGTATAGTATATATAATAGTCCTCTTTTTCCGATTTGTCAAGCACTGGGCGCCCTGCTGCATCGATTCTTAATGCAATTCCAACGTTTCAGCCCTCCCCGCGCTCGCTTGACCCGCGTCTCCGGATGTGTTATACTGGGAACGCGCCCACCAGCGGACGTGACCCGTCCAGCCGGCTCTCTTTGGGCAGTGGCAACCAGGAGGAAGTGTGACAGAGACACACATTGATCAGATCATAGAGGGCCTGCCCGAGTCCACCCGGGCACAGGCGCGCGACGTGTGGAATGCCCTGCCGCCCGGCGTTCGCGACGACCTGGGCGCTACCATCCTGCGCCTCCCCAGTGGCCCCCACGCGCTCAGGGACATTTTTGGCTTTGTCCTCGATCAATATCGCCCCGTGTGGGGTGACAAGCGTAGCGTCGCCGTCGTCGGCCCGGCCAACGTGGGCAAGTCGACACTCTATAACCAACTGATCACGCAGGACCAGGACCGCGCCGCCGTGAGCCCGGTGCCTGGCACCACCCGCAGCCGCCAGGCGTCCGACGCCGGCCTCTTTGTCCTGGTCGACACACCCGGTGCCGACGCCGTGGGCGCCGTCGGGCAGCGCGAGCGTGAGATCGCCTTCGAGGCCGCCCAATCCGCCGACTTTTTGGTGATCATGTTCGATGCCGTGCAGGGCATCAAGCAGGCTGAAAGGGAGCTGTTCGAAGCCCTGGCTGTCCTGGACAGGCCGTACATCGTCGTCTTGAACAAAATGGACCTGATCGGCAAGCGCGACCGCGAGGCCGTGGTCGCGTCTGCCGCGGCCAACCTTGGCCTCAATCCATTCCAGATCATCCAGACCGTCGCCACCGAGGGTGAGAACGTGGAAAAGGTGGTGCTTGGTATCGTCAAGGCGCAGCCCGCGCTTGCCGCCATCCTCGCGGAAATGATGCCCCACTACCGCAGCAAGATCGGCTGGCAGCGGATCTTTGCCGCCGCCGGCGGCGCGGGCGTCGTCGGCCTGACTCCCTTGCCGCTCGCCGACGTCGTCCCCCTCCTCGCCATCCAGGTGGGCCTCGTGCTCAGCCTGGCGCGCATCTATGGCTTCCAGATCACCGTGGGGCGCGCCAAAGAGCTGATCGCCGCGTTTGGCATCGGTTTACTCGGCCGCACCCTCTTCTACCAATTGTCCAAGCTGGGCGGCGTGCCTGGCTGGCTCCTCAGCGCGACAGTCGCCGCTGCCACCACCGTGGCCCTCGGCTATGCGACCATGGCCTGGTTCGCCTACGGAGAAAAGCCGTCGAGCGATGCGCTACGGCGTCTCACCAACCGTGTGGCCACCCGGTTGCGCGAGAGGCTGTTGGGCCTGGGCAAGAAAAAGCCAGAAAAGGCGAGCCTGCGCGACAGGATCGTCCAGGCGCTCCACGAACTGCGCGGCGAGTTGGAAGAGGAACCCCCACCGCGAGAGGACATTGTGCTCGCGGTCAAAGAGGTGACAGAGTAGCGTCCACAGCAGGGCGTGCCCAGAGGAGAGTCAAGTGCAACCCAGCTACCACGATTTTATTCTGATCGTCGACGGCACGCCGGGTGCCTATACCGTTGCGGCCGAGGGACCGGGCGAGATCCGCGTGGCCCCAACTGCCTTTCGGTGGGAAGAGGCCGGTGCCGTGCGCTCGGCGCTCATGGCCGTGCAGGCGGGCCAGCCGCCGGCGCGTGAAGAGATGGAGGCGTTGGGCAGCGCCCTCTTTGTTGCCCTCTTTCCCCGGCCTGTCATCCGCGCCTTCGAGCGCGCACCCGATGCCCTGCCTTCCGACCACCTCCTCCGGCTAAAGCTCGTCGTCCGCCCGCCCGAGCTCTCTCACCTGCCCTGGGAGCTGCTTTACGACCCCGACGAGCAGCGCTTTCTCGCGCCGCGGCTTTCGTGTCCCATCGTCCGTTTTGTCGAGAGCGGCCAGCCTGCTGCGTCCCTCCTGGCGCCGCGCCCGCTACGTGTCCTCTACGTGCAGGCCAACCCGCCCGGCACCGTTCCTCTCGACCTCGAGGCGAGCGAGCGTGCGCTGCGCGACGGGCTGGGCGAGGCCGGCGTCGTGCGCGCCGTGCGCGCCACCACCCCGGCGGCCCTGCGCGACGTGCTCCGCGAGCAGCCTGGCTACCACGTGCTCCACTATGACGGGCATGGTCTCTTTCATCGCGACCGCGGCGAAGGGTACCTCTTTTTGCACGACGAGGACGGCCAGGCGCATCGTCTCAGTGGTGAGGTGCTGGCCACCTATCTCGACGGCACGGCCGTCCGCCTCGTCGTCCTGTCGGCGTGCCTCACCGCCGCCGAGTCACGCGCAAAATCATTTTCCGGCCTCGCGCAGCAGTTGATCCGGGCCGCCAACCTGCCCGCCGTCGTCGCCATGCAGTTTGCCATCCCCGATGCGTCGGCCATCGCCTTCACGCGCGAGTTTTACCGCGCCATCGCCGATGACTATCCTGTGGACGCCGCCACCGTGGAAGGGCGCAAGGCAGTGTTGGAGCGCCTGGGCAGCGACGCCCTGGCGTTCACCGCACCTGATTGGGCCACGCCCGTCCTCCTCATGCGCTCGCCCGACGGCGACATCTTTCGCGCCGAGGCGCCCGCTTCCCCCCCGCCCGATTCCACGGAGCAGGAGCGGCGCCTGGAGGCCGCCATGCCTCACCAGGCGCAGGTGGATCGCCAGACAGAGGTACGCGCCATGATCTCCCTCCCCGACTCACCCGGCTTGCGTGCCCACCTGCCCGACTGGACCGAGGCGGGCGACGAGATCGTCAAGGACGACGTGCGCCAGTACCGCGTGCCCGTCGAGTTCCCGGTCGACCCCCTCACCGGCCGTGCCGCGGCGGTGGACCTTTACCTGGTTGTCTCGGCCACAGGGTTCGACGTCGAGCCGTCCAAGCGTGTGCGCGTCTCCCCCGGGTTCGACTCTGGGGTGGTCACCTTCTTTCTCACGCCGCGCCAACGCCAGGATCGGGCGCGCGTGCGCGTCGAGCTCTTTGCCGACGAGGCGCTCGACAGGCTCATCGGCTCGCTCACACTCATGATCGATGTGCTCGGCCGGCGCGACGAGCTGGCCCAGAACGTGTGGCGCTGGGCCACCACACTCTTTGCCACCGCCCAGTTGCGGCCGGCGCCTTCGCCCGCGATCAGCGTTCAGCAAAGCATTAGCGAGGTCGCCGGGGGGACCGTTGTCGGGGCCTCGATTGGCGATCTCATTGGGACCACCATCGGCGGCGGCGAGGCACTGCCCCTTCCGAAGGGCTGGTGGGAAAGTCTCGCCACGCCATACCCCCAACCGCTCGACCCCGCAGGCTACAATTTGCAGGCCGTGCGCGAGCTGCTGTTGGCTGCGTTCACCGCCCAAGACTTTCACCGGCTCTTTCTCTACACAGCCGACGACCGGCTGCGCCCCCTCATCCACGAGTTCTCCCCCGCCGACGGCTTGGCGGACATGGTCGACGAGGCGATCGGGTTCTGCATGACGCGCCGTCTGTTGCCGGCTCTGCTCGCGGCAGTGGAGCGCGAGCGCCCCGGCCAATATGCTGCCTTTGCGCCACGCCTGATCGCCGCCGGTGGCTCCCCGCAGGCTGGCGCGGCCGACGTGACACTCGATGCGCTTCTGGCTCTATTTGAGCAGGGCGATAGGCAGCCGGTGGCGCGCGGGACGATCTCCGATCTCGTTCTCGTGTTGGGGCCAGAGGCGATGGAGGCCCTGGCGCGCCTGGTGGCCGAGCGGGCGGGGGTGGACCGCCAGGTGGTGCGCGAGGCGGGCACGGAACCTCAAGAGGACGTGGTGCGCCAGATCGATGAGGTTGTGGCGGCGCAAAAAGAGGTCGCGGCCCGGGGCGGAGAGCTCAGCGCGCCGGCCGCCTACCACCTCGGCCTGCTCGCTGCCTACCGCCGCGATTATGAGCAGGCCCTAGACTATTTCCGCCGCGCTGGCGAGCTAGATCCCGATTTTTCCGATGCTTTCGAATGGGTGGCGTGGATCGAGCAGATCCTGGCCATCGCTGCCAGGCAGCGCCAGGCCTATGACGAGGCACGGAATCGACTCGACGCCGCGCGCGAGGCGGCAGAGCACGCCGACCCACTCGACCTGAACACCCTCGCCCTGCGCGGCTACATCGCCAAGATGCTTGCCGAGCTGGCCGAGATCCGGAACGATTCGCCCGAGCGCGAGCGCATGTACCTCGAAGCTGCCCGCTTTTTCGATCACGTCGTCCGCCTTGATCCTGACCACGCCAGTGCGCACAACGGCCTGGGCAATGTCCTCTACGCACGCGGCGAGATCGATCGCGCCATCGATGCCTACCGGCGTGCAGTCGAGCTCCAGCCCACCTACGCTGCCGCGCACCACGACCTGGCGGCGGCCTATCAGGCCAAGATGGCGCAGGACCCGCCCAACGCCGCGAGCTGGTGCCGGCAGGCCCTCGCCGAGTGGCGCCAGGTGTACGAGCTTGCCCCCCTCGATCTCACCTTCTCCGCCGACGATTTGCTCATCATCGGCCAGCGCATCGCCTGGTTGCGGCAGCAATGTCCCTGATCGACACCGACTGGTCGAGCGCCTGATGGCAGCCACGGACTCTACCCCGCACCTCATCCACATCCCAACCCCTTGTAACGTAATCCTCCGCTGTGCGCACGAATCGAGGACAGAGGCGGGTCGCTACTCGTTCCCTCCTTTTTCTCCAACCTGCCGAAACTCGTAGCGCTCGAGCAGCGTCGCCACCCCCAGCTCACGGCCCGATGCGTCAACGGTTGCCCCCACCGTCTCGACGCCGATCGATGCCAGCCAGGCCAGGATGCGGCCTACCAGCGCCGCGGCGATCCCCCGGCGCCGGTATTCGGGCCGCACCACAAGCAGCTCCACCCCCGCGCGCCGTGCTTCTCCGCCTGGCGCCGGCACGTCGAGCCTGCTGACGATCGCGCCCACTGCCAGCGGTCCGTCGAACGCCAGAAACACGCCCGGGGCCGCCAGTCCCGGATGCCGCGCATAACCTGCGACCTCGGCCTCGGTCACCTCGTCGCCGAGCCTCTCAAAGGCTGCATTGTACAGGTCGACGATATTTGACAGGTCCGCTGGTTCAGCCGCAGAGCGGATCTTGATGCCGGGCGGCGGCTCATGGAGGTTGCCTGCCACGTCGACAAGACCGATCCGCTCATAGTAGGTCAGCCCCTCCTGCTCGCTCATCCGCTCACTTCCGCCATCACCAGCTCAATCACCCTGTCGAGGCGAAATGTGCGCAGCGCCCCTGCACGGTGACAATGGGCAGTCAGATAGAGGGTGCCGCGGTGTTCTTGAACCCGCAGCGGGTGCACGATCCGATCAGTCTCGTTCCCACCCGCATCCACGTAGCGCATACGAACCTCGCCCTTGCACGCCAGCGCCTCGGCCAGCGCCGGCGGCAGCGACAGCACCTGGGGGGCCGGGTAGGGGATCGACCCGCCCTGGAAGTCGAGCAGCTCGCCCAGCGTGCGCACCTGCCAGCGCTGTCCCATCTCGCGCACGATCCGGTCCAGCACGCCCCAGGTCGTCCACACATCGCCCATGGCCCTATGCATTGGGCCTGCGTCAACCGCCAGCGTCCGGGCCACGGCAGCGAGGCTGTTGCTTGCAAAGCGGAATATGCGCCTGCACAAGGTGAGCGTGTCGACCACGGGGCCTTCCGGCGGCGCCAGCCGCGCCAGATCGAGCTCCATTGCCAGAAAGCCAAGGTCGAAGGGCGCATTGTGCGCCACCAGCACCCCCCCGTCCATCAGCGCTACTACCTCGCGGGCCACTGCCCCAAACCGTGGCGCACCTGCCAGCATGTCGGCCGTGATCTGGTTCACGTGATAGGCCCCCGGCGAGATCCTTCGACCCGGATCGACCAGCGCCTCGAATCTTCCGATCTCTTCTCCGCCGCGCACGCGCAGGCACGCCACCTCGCACACCCTGTGACCATACGCCGGGCTGAGGCCTGTCGTCTCTACGTCAAATAGCACAAACTCTGTCTCCGTGAGCGGTTGATCCAGGTCAAATAGCTTTTCCATCTTTGTCAGCCTGCCACCCTTCGGCCCTTCTCCACGAATTCAGTGCCCTCACTATCGGTCAGTAGTTCAGTGATTCACTGCTCCAGTTTGCCACCGTGTGCCGCCTGTGTTATACTTCCTCCAACGATCCAGCGCACAGGAGGCCGCTCGTGGCAGAATTCGCACCACACGACACACCACAGGCACCGCCAGACCCTTCCGCCATGCTCCAGGCAATGCTTCAGCCGTGGCATGACGCCGTTGCCAACCCCGCCGCCGCCCAGGAGTCGGTACTGCCCCGCTTGTTGTCGATCTATGCCCAGACCCGTTACGGCCGCCAGCATGGTGCCGGGCAGATCGACACCGTGGACGATTATCGCCGTGCCTTCCCAGCCATGCTCTACGACGGTGGCTACGAGCCACTCATCCGGCGCGTCATGGCTGGCGAAATCGATCTCCTCTTGAACGAAGCGCCAGTTGGCTGGGCCATCACCCGTGGCACCACCGGCCCCGATTCAAAATTCATCCCCATGACCCCCACCGACCTGGCCATGCGCGTCACCGCCGGCAGGGCCATGATCAACTATGTCGCCCAGACGGGCCGCTACGACCTCGTCCAGGGCGTCAACCTCAACCTCAACTTCCCATCCATCGTCGGCACCGTGCGCGTCGGCGACAGAGATCTCGAGTATGGTTATAGCTCGGGCATCTATACCCGGTACGTCTCGGCCTTTACCCCGATCCGCTCTGTGCCATCGCAAGCCGAGATCGATGCCCTCGGTGGCGGCAAGACCCAATCCGACTGGGATGCCCGCTTTGAGCTAGCCTACCAAAAGTGCAAGGATGAGAACGTGACCCTGGTGGGCGGCGTCGCGCCCACCGCTGTTCGCTTTGGGCGCTACCTGCACCGCGCCCACGGTGTCTATCCCCGCGACCTGTGGCGCACCCAAATCGCCACCCTGGGCAGCGTGCCCGGCATCAATACCGTCTACCGCCCGGCGCTGCGTGCCCTCTACGGCCCCATCGCCATCCGCGAGATCTATGGCGCGACCGAAGGCATGTTCGGCCAGCAGCGCGACGAGCGCCGTGCCTGGGTGCCCAACTACGACCTCTTTTTCTTCGAGGTCGACACCCGCTCAGGCGTCAAGATGCTCCACGAGATGCGCCCGGGCGAGATGGGCAGTCTCATCGTCTCCACACCCGTTCTACCGCGCTACAAGATCGGCGACCGCATCCTCGCCGTACGCCCGCCCTACTTTCGCTGCATTGGGCGGGACAAGTGGTGGGTGCCGTTCCACTACGTCTGGGGCGAGTTTCGGACCATGAACTTGGGCCGGCTGTGAGCCGGCCTGGTCTGGCTTCTCTCCCTGCTTCCTGTTACCCCTCCCTCAGCCCGCGCCACACCGCCGCCCCCGCCAGCAGCGCGCACACCGCGCCCGCAGCCGCGTGGGGCGCGATCCCTTCCAGCCCCCAGCTCCACAGCCAGCCGCCAACCACCGCGCCGCCCATGCGTCCCAGACTAAAGGCCGTCACATTCAGCGACAGGAGCGAGGCGCGCGCTTCCGGCACCAGCTCAGTGGCAAGCGGGATAAGCGACACGATGCCAAACTCGAACGCCACGGTCACCAGGGCAAATCCAGCCAGGGCGGGAACCAGCCCCTGCCCGGCTGCCACCGGCAGCAGCGCCAGCCCGGCAGCCATCGCCGCCAGGCCCAACAGCACGCTGCGCTGCTTGCCCAGCCTGTCAGTAAACACCGTCGTTCCCAGTTCTGCTACCGCCTCGACCACGCCGACGACGATCGACGCCAGCCCCAGCGTGCTCAAGCTCAGCCCGAACGAGGATTCGAGCCAGGCACCATAGACGATAAAGGGGATCTCTTGCGCCATCGTCAGCATCAAGCTGGTGAGCAGCAACCAGGCTACCCGCGGCCGGCGTACCAGTCGGCTCCAGCTCGCCAGCGTGGCCCGCACGCCGCGTGGGTGCCCGCCCACGGGAGTGGGTGGGTGTCCCATCGGCAGCCCAATTTGGATCAGGATTGCACCGCCCAATCCCAGCCCTACCAGCACGATCCATGGTGCCTGCCATCCCATGCTCTCCATCAGGAACCCAGTCGCCGGCACGCCCAGCAGCCACGCGCCCGACCACGCCAGCTCGACGGTGCCGACAGCGCGGGCGCGCCGCGTGTAAGGCACACTGTCGCCCATGTAGGCATGCACTGCCGGATCGAACACGACCTTGGAAATGCCGAGCAAGGCAAAGGCAGTGCCCGCCAGGGCCAGCATCACACCACCCGCTGCCAGGCTGCCGCCCCACACCAGGAGAGCGCATGCCAGGGCGAAGGCGATCATCGCTGCCACCATCGTGCGCCGCCGCGACTGCCTGTCCGCCAGCGGCCCGATGAATGGTGCCACCAGCCCACTGATCAGGCGCATGCTTACCAGCCCCGTGGCGGTGGCAAGCGACACGCCCAGCCCCCGCGCGATCGCCGGCAGGAAGGGATAGATGATGCGATAGCCCGTATTGAGCACCGTGCGCGCCACAAAAATAACTGCCAACTGCGCGCCAAAGGACCTGTGGCGCACGGTGGCGGGCGGAAGGAGTGTTGGCTCGTGATCGTTCATGGATAGGGAGCTATTTGGTCATGTCCGGCAGCCTTGTCGCTGGACCCATTTACTCTATATCAACTGTCGTGCCACCAGATCAACTGCCTACAGTTCCACGACGCACCCCAGCCCCGGCACGTCGCGCGACATCAGCCAGCCATCCTTGAACGTGAATCCAGGGACGGTCGGGTCATTCTCGATGTCAAAGTGGCCGTCGAGGTCGCCATAGCGCACGTTCGGACTGCTCAGGGCCAGGCCGAGCCCGGCGGCAATGAGCAGCGCTGGCTCGTTGATGCACCCTACCATCGTCGACATCCCGGCCGCGCGCGCAATCGCATCCATCTGGCGGCCGCAGTGCAGCCCGCCGCACGTGGCGAGCTTGATGCTCAGCCCGTGGGCGGCGTGCCGCCCTGCCAGCTCCAGTGCCGACGCCGGCCCCGCCAGGCTCTCGTCGGCCAGAACGGGCACGGGGCTGCTCTGTGTCACCTCGAACAGGCTCTCCAGGTCGCCAGCCGGCGTGGGCTGTTCCAGCATCTCGATCTCGCCTTCAAGCGCGCGTGCCACGTCAAGCGCCTGCTGGATCGTATAGCCCTGCTCGGCATCGAGTCGCACCACCAGGTCGGGCAGCGCGCGGCGCACCGCCCGCACCCGGTGCACATCATCCTCCGGGTCAAGTCCCCCTTTGAGCTTGAGTATGCGGAACCCCTGCCGCACCCGGTTGCGTGCCATCTCTACCGTCTCGGCCACCGGCGCCAGGCTGAGCGTGATCGACGTCTGGATCTTGTAGCGATAGCCACCCAGCAGGCGGTGCAGCGGTAGGCCGGCAGCCAGGCCGAGCAGGTCGTAAAACGCAATGTCGAATGCGCAACGCGCCGACGGCGTCCCTTCAGTGAGAGGGATCAGCTCCGCCAGGGCAAACTCAGTGTTGAGCGGGTTGAGGTCGAGCGCCCGGTCGGCGCACGCCCGGCACACACGCTCCACCTGCTCCTGCGTCTCGCCCGTTAGTGCCGGGTCAAAGGCAGCACACCCCCACGCCACCCGCCCGCCGCGCGTGTCGATCCGCACAAAGACGGCGTCGATCTTGTCCACTTCCTCCGTGTGCGCCAACCCCCGGAAGGGCAGCCGCAGGTTCAGCGCGACAGGAATCACCTCTACATGCGTAATCTGCATCCTACCACCTCCTCGCCCCCATTATACCCCGACTCGCACCGCCGTGCAAGAGCGTCCGCGCATCGTGGTGATTACAGAGTTGAAGGCCTGATTCAGCCTTCCAACCTTCCAGCGTCCACTTGACAGCCCCCCCAACTCGTAGTATAATTTCCATTGGCTTTCAATCAATCGTTTGATGGAGAGGAGGGGTACCATGACAGAGGACAGCCCCGAGCGCATTCTGCAGGCCGCCACCCTGCTCTTTGCAGAGTATGGCTACCACGGCGTGTCGACGCGCGCCATCGCCGGCGCCGTGGGCCTGAACGTTGCCACCGTCAGCTATCACACCGGCTCGAAACGGGACCTCTACCGCCGGGTTTTCCAGCGCCTCTTCCAGCGTGAATTCGACGTCGTCTCGGCCTTTGCTGGCTGGGTCGACGACGACGTCGTCGCCGACCCAGCCGCCCTCCGTGCCCTGATCGAGCGCCTGATCGATGCCCTCGTCGACCTTACCCTCCAGGCACCCGAGGTGCCGCGCCTCTGGGTGCGCCGCTGGCTCGAGCGCGAGTTCCAATTCGACGACATCGAGGTCGACTTTTCGCTGCCCCTGTACGAAATAGTGCCCGACCTGATCGAGCGGGCGCGTGCCGCCGGCACCATCGACCCCGGCGGCCCCGACGCGCGCCTCTTTCTCATCAGCTTTACCTGGATGCTCTACGGCTACTTTACTGGCGGCCCCATCCCCTGGAACCAGGCCCATGCCGACCCCCTCGCGCCCGACCAGATCGCCGCCTTTCGCACCTTTCTCCATGACTACTGCGCCCGCATGTTGGACCTGCCCGACACGGAACGGGATCCGTGAAACGTGATGCGTGGGCCAGGCACGTATCACGCATCACGTAACTCGCATCACCATATATCACAGGAGGGAGGAGACCATGAAAACCTGGAAAAAGTGGACCTACGGCAGCGGCAACTTTGCCAACACGGTCGTCCAGCAGGTATTCAACAACCGCATCCAGTTCTTTTACATCGACGTCGTCGGCCTCAACGCCGCGCTGGCCGGCATCATCTGGTTCATCTTTGGCCTCTGGAACGCGGTCAACGACCCGCTCATGGGCAACATCAGCGACCGCACCCGCTCGCGCCTGGGGCGGCGCATCCCCTACATCCTCTTTGGCGCCATCCCCCTCGGCCTCTCTTTCTTCTTTCTCTGGACCCCGCCGCGGAGCTCGGCCGTGCTCACCGCCGGCTACTTTTTCATCTTTTTGTTCTTGTACGACACCATCTACACCTTGGTCATCATGGCCTACAATTCGCTCTTTACCGAACTGGCGACCGACCTGAAAGAGCGCTCCGGCCTCGCCGCGGTGCGCGAGGGCCTGGCCGTGATCGCCCTGCTGCTCGCCTTTGTGCTGGCGCCGATCCTGTCTGAGGAGCTCGGCTTTGTGACCATGGGCATTGTCATCGGCGCCTTTACCTCCATTGGCTATCTCATCTCGGTGATCGGCGCCCAAGAAGACCCGGCACACATGAAGGGCGAGTCGATGCCGATGCTCCAATCGCTCAAGATCTGCCTGGCCAACCACCCTTTCCGCTGGTACATTGTTGCCAACCTGGCCAAGGAGTACCTCTTTGTCGTGCTGCCTGCCACCTTGCCCTTCTGGCGCAAATACGCCCTCAACATCCAGGGCGAGGCAGAGGTGTTTGGCACGGTGATGGGTGCTGGCGACCAGGAGGCGATCCTGCTGGCGCTCCCCTTCCTGTTGTGCGTGCCGCTCCTCGCCATCTGGAACAGGCTCACGCCCCGCATCGGCGTACGCCGCGCCTGGATCTATTCCTTCCTCCTCTTCATCCCGGGCCTGTTGATCATCATGCTCGCCAACGATTTCTACACCGGACTGGTCGGCACTACGCTCATCGCCCCCGGCCTGGCCGGGTTCATGATGTTGCCCATCGTCATGCTCACCGACGTGATCGACCACGACGCCAGGCAGGTCGGCGAGCGGCGTGAGGGCATCTTTTTCGGCATCAACGGCGGCATCGTCAAGCTCGCCTTCTCCTTCCAGGGCATCCTCTACAGCATCGTCTTTACCATCACCGGCTTTGTCGCAGGCGCCGACGTCCAGTCGGCCAGTGCCGTGTGGGGCATCCGCTTCATGATGGGCGGCTCCCCCATCCTCGCCCTCCTCCTCGGCATCTGGGCGCTCCGCAACTACCCGCTGCGCCACGCCGACAAAGAAGCGCGGGCCGCGGTTCCGGCAGTGTAAGGAGGCACAAATGGCAGCAAAAACCTGGTTCATCACCGGCTGCGCCACCGGCTTTGGCGCACGCCTGGCGCAGAGGCTTCTCGACGCGGGCGAGACGGTCATCGCCACCGACAGGGACGCTTCTGCCCTCGATCACCTTCACTCGACGGACAAAGCGCGCCTGCTCAAGCTCCAGCTCGACGTCCGCCGCGAGGACGAGATCACCGCCGCGGTGCAGCAGGCGCTCGACCACTTTGGCAAGATCGATCTCCTCGTCAACAACGCCGGCGTCGGCCACGGCGGGCCGATCGAAGAGGCCACCATGGACGAGGTGCGTTTCGTGATGGACGTCAACGCCCTGGGCGTCATCGGCGTCACCAAGGCGGTACTGCCCCACATGCATGCCCGCGGCGAGGGGCACATCATCAACCTCTCCTCCGACAGCGGCAAGGTCGGTTTTCCCTTCCAGGGCCTCTATACCGCCGCCAAGCACGCCGTCGAGGGCTTTTCCGAGGTGCTGTGGCACGAAGTCTCGCCCTTTGGCCTCAAGGTCACCCTCGTCGAGCCGTGCGGCATGTTCAAGACCGCCATGCCGCGCGATGCCATCGACGGCGCGCTGCGTAGCGTCAAGCCCGGTAGCCCCTATTACGCCTGGGCGTCGCACATGGGCGCCGAGATGAAGGCCGGCTGGGAGCACTCGACAGACCCCGACCTCGTCGTCGACGCCATCCTCGAGGTCGCCGCCGACCCCCGGCCGCCGCTCCGCCGTCGCGCCGGCCTGCCCGACCGCACTGGCCTGGTCGGCTTGCGCAACCAGATGCCTGAAGAGGCGTTCGTCGAGTTCATCCAGAAGGTCACACGTGGCGCCGTGGCCCCAGGCGAGCGCAAGGGGCGCCTCAACGGCGGCGACCTGGTCGTCCGCGTGCTGCGAGACGCAGGCGTCACCCACTGCTTTACCATCGTCGGCGGCCACAACTATCACCTCGTCAATGCCTGCCTCGAGGCCGGCCTCACCGTCGTCGACGTGCGCCATGAGATGAACGCCGCCCATATGGCCGATGCCTGGGCACGTTTTACCGGCAAGCCCGCCCTCGTCGCCGTCGACGCCGCGCCTGGCCTGGTCAATGCCGTGCCGGGCATCGAGGTCGCCTACGAGGCGCAGGTGCCCATGATCGTCATCAACGCCCAGGGCTCGCTCGAGGGGCGCGACCTCGGCGTCATGCAGGCCATCGATCAGCTCCGCCTGCTGCGCCCGATCACCAAGTGGCAGCGCACCTGCTTTGAGCTCAAGCGCCTGCCCGAATACACCGCCACCGCCCTCCGCTATGCCACCACCGGGCGCCCCGGCCCCGTGTTCCTCGACTTTCCCCTCGAGCTGCTGCACGCGACGATGGACGAGGACGAGGTCACATGGCCTGCCAACTACCGGCCAGCCGCCCGCCCCCTCGGCGATCCGGAGCAGGTGCGCGCCGCGCTCGACATCCTGCGCACGGCGAAAAAGCCGCTGGTCGTCGCCGGCAGCGGGGTCTGGTGGGCCGGCGCGGGCGATGAGCTGTGCCGGTTCGTAAAAGCCACCGGCGTGCCGGTCCTCACGCGCAACCTGGCGCGCGGCCTGCTGCCCGACGACCACCCCCTCGCGTGCGGCTTTTATCCCACGCCGGCTGCCGGCGCCGACGCCTTTCTCATCCTCGGCACCCGCCTCGACTGGACGGTCGGCTTTGGCCAGTTCCCACTCTTTGACCGCGATGCGAAGGTGGCCCAGGTCGACATCACGCCAGAAGCCATCGGCAAGAACCGGCCCATCCACGCCGCCATCGTCGGCGACGCAGGCCAGGTGCTGCGCCAGATGCTGGCCCTGCTGCCCGAGCTCGGCGAGTGGTCGATCGACCCGGCGTGGCCCGCCCGTGCCCACCGCTCACTCACCGCCATGAGAGAAGGCACCGCGCGCGAGGCCAAAATCGCCGACCGACCGCCCGGCAAGCTGATGCACTCCATCCAGCTCGTCCAGGAGCTGGCGCGCATCCTGCCCCGCGAGGCGATCAAAGTCGTCGACGGCGGCTACAGCGGTGCCTTTGGCATCCAGTATTTCGACGCCAACGTGCCGGGCGGTGTCACCTGGGTCGGCAGTGCCGCCCACCTCGGCGTCGGCCTGGCGTACGCGATCTCGGCCAAGCTGGCCCACCCCGACGCGCCCGTCGTCGCCTTTATGGGCGACGGCTCCTTTGGCCTGTGCGCCATGGAGTTTGACACCGCCGTGCGCCATGGGGTGCCGATCGTCGTCGTCATCGCCAACGACGAGGGGTGGGGTGAGGTGCGTGACGGCCAGCGCCGCCGCTTTGGCGACGACCATGTGGTCGGCACGAACCTGGGCGCCACGCGCTACGACGAGCTGGCCCGTGCCCTGGGGGGCCACGGCGAGTTCGTCGAGTGTGTCGACGAACTCGAGCCGGTGCTTCGCCGTGCCTTCGACTCGGCCCTGCCAGCCATCGTCAACGTCCACACCGACCCCGAGCAGCGCAGCACCGCCGTCGCCGGCCTGCCCTGGATCACCGAGTGACCTGGAGGCCCGAGCTTGCTCGGGGGAGTCGATGGACCGATCACAGCGCCCGATCTCGCCCACACTGTCACCGGCTTTGCCACCGTCCTTTCGGGACTGGTGGCCCTCGCCCTTACAGCGCTGATGGGGGGCCAACCGTGGCGCTGGCTGGCCGTCTACGCCGCCATTTTCGTCGGCGGCGTGCCCAAAATCTGGCATCATGCCTGGGAAGAGGCGTTCTGGCCCGGTCTGGCCGATATCGTCCTGTGGGCGTTTAACCACCTTCGCTTTATTTGACACCAGCGCGTAATCGCGGCATAATAAGTTGAACCGGGAGCCGCTGGCGTGCAGGCCAGGCCGATCAGGAGAGAGAAATGAAAGAGAACGCGCTCGAATACGCACACGCACACGCACAGAAAACCGTTGATGCCCTCATCGACCTGCTCCGCATACCGAGCATCAGCACACTCCCCAGCCACGCCGGCGACATGCAGCGCACGGCCGGCTGGCTGGCAGACTATTTGCGTGACAGCGGCCTGCATGCGGTACAGATCATCCCCACCGCCGGCTATCCGGTCGTCTATGGTGAATGGCTGGCTGCCGGCGAGGAGGCGTCCACCGTCCTGGCCTATGGACACTATGACGTGCAGCCGGTGGATCCCATCGATGAGTGGACCACGCCGCCCTTCGAGCCGGACCTACGCGGCGAGAACCTCTTTGCCCGTGGTGCCTCCGACGACAAGGGCCAGCTCATGGCCGTCATTGCTGCCGTGCGCGCCTACCTGCACACCGCCGGGCGGCTGCCCATCAACGTCAAGATCATGCTCGAGGGCGAAGAAGAGATCTCGAGCCCGAACATGGCCGCCTTTGTGCGCGATCACCAGGCAATGCTCGCCGCCGACGCCGTGCTGATCTGCGACGGCGGTATCCTGGGCCCCGACCTGCCCATGATCACCTACGGCGTGCGCGGCATGGCCTATATGCAGATCGATGTGCGCGGCCCGGCCACCGATCTCCACTCTGGCACCTTTGGTGGCATCGTCGACAACCCCTTCAACGTCCTCGTCCAGATCCTGGCCCGGCTCAAGGACCCGGACACAGGCCGGGTGAACATCCCCGGCTTCTATGACCGTGTTCAGCCGCTGACCGATACGGAGCGTCATCTCCTGGCTGCCGTACCCCTGGGCGACGCTGCCGCGCGCGCGCTCACCGGGGTGCCGGCGCTTGCCGGCGAGGCCGGCTACACTGCCGTTGAGCGCACCTCCGTGCGCCCCACACTCGATATCCACGGCATGCCGGGGGGATTCACCGGCGAGGGCAAAAAGACCGTCATCCCTGCCCGTGCCTCGGCCAAGGTCTCGATGCGCCTCGTGCCCGACCAGGACCCGGCCGAGATAGCCCGCCTCTTTGCAGAGCGTGTGCACGCCCTGGCGCCCGCCACCGTCGAGGTCACCGTCCACACCCTTGGGCTGGCCCACCCGGCCTGCGTCGATCCCAAGCTGCCCGCCCTCCAGGCTGCGCACCGTGCCTACGAGCTCGCCTTTGGTGTGCCGCCCGTTTACATGCGCGGCGGTGGCACCCTACCGATCGTCACCGAGTTTCAGGACGTGCTCGGCGCGCCCGTGGTCATGATGGGCTTTGGCCTGCCCGACGACAATGCCCACGCGCCGGACGAAAAGTTCCACCTGCCCACCTTTCGCCGCGCCATCGACACACTGATTCACTACTACGCGTTGCTCAAAGATTGATTGGAAGGCGAGCCCACCTTCCAACCTTCCCGTTTTATCAGTGCCCCATCTCACAGCCCCGCGATCCCTTCCCGCAGTGCATAAAGGGCCGCCTGTGTCCGGTTTGCCAGGTGCAGCTTCCCCAGGATATTGCGCACATGAGTGCGCACCGTCCATTCGCTGATCACCAGCCGGTCGGCAATCTCCTGGTTGGTCAAGCCTTGCGCCAGCAGCTTGAGCACCTGCAGCTCGCGCTCTGATAGCGGGTCAGGTGCGGGGGGCAGATCCGATGGCTGGTTGAGCTCCCGGATCAACTGCAGAGCAATGCTCGGATGGAGGGAGGGCTCGCCACGGTGGACGTCATAGATCGCCTGCAGCAGCAGGTCAGGGGCCGTGTCCTTGAGCAGGTAGCCGAGTGCCCCTGCCCTGATCGCCGGAAACACCTTGTCTTCCTCGGCAAAACTGGTCAGCACCAGGATTGAGACATCCGGGTTTTCTCCCTTGATCTCGCTGATCGCCTGTAGACCATCCTTCACGGGCATCACCAGGTCCATCAAGATCACGTCTGGCTCCACGGTGCGTGCCATCGACACGGCTTCCGCGCCGTTCGCCGCCTCTCCCACAATCTCCATACCTGGCTCGCTCGCGATCAGCGTGCGCAGGCCCTCACGCACGATCGGGTGGTCATCGGCGATCAAAACTCGAATGGCATCCATGTGGCGACTCCCTCGCGGTTCATTGTCCTCAATGGTCGATCTGGCCTGTGGTGACAGGGGTAGGCACGCTGACCCTGACCGTCGTGCCGTGGCCTGGAGAGGACTCGATAGTCAGGGTCCCGCACATCTCTCTGGCCCGCTCGCGCATGCTCACCAACCCCATGCCGCCTCTCTGCTTGGCCATCTCCGGATCAAAGCCCTGCCCATCGTCGGCGATCTCGAGCACGAGCCTCTCACCCTCGATGCACACGCGCACCGTTTCTTTGGTCGCGCCTGCGTGTTTCAGCGCATTGTTCAGTGCTTCCTGCGTGATCCAATACAGCCCTTCTTCCAGCGCAAGCGGCACCTCGACCAGCTCAT
Organism: Anaerolineae bacterium; assembly: GCA_016929795.1. The sequence continues at coordinate 6,488 of JAFGIA010000325.1, read as the reverse complement.
CCATCACCACGCGCGCCTCGATACCTACTCGCTTTTCCACTGCGTCGAGCCGCTTGCGCACCGCACCCACCAGCCCTTCCTGCTCCAGCATCGGCGGCCTCAGCTCGTGGATCAACAGCCGCATCTCGCGCAGCGCCTGTTGCCCAATCTCGCCAATCCGTCCCAGGTAATCCTCTGTCTGCGATCCCCCCTCCGTATGCATCAGCCGGCGCCAGCCTTCTGTCAGGAGCACCAGGCTATAGAGCGACTGGGTGACCGAATCGTGCAGGTCGCGCGCCAGGCGCGTCCGCTCCTCCAGCACCGCCAGCTCCCGGCTCTGCTCGTACAGGTGCGCGTTCTCGATCGCCACCACGATCTGATCCCCCAGGCTTTGGATCGCCACCACGTCCTCAGCAGAAAACGCACCCACCTGGGCGTTGTGCACGTCGAGCGTGCCGATCACCTGGTTCCCCAGGCGCAGTGGAATCACCAATTCGGAGCGTGTTTCGGGCAGGTGGCCATCAGGCAAAAACTCGGGATCGCTCGATACATCATTGGCCAGCACAGCTTCACCGGTTTGTGCTGCCCTGGCGTTGATGCTGGCAATTCCGAGGTTCAACCGCTGGTGCTCCAGGCTCTTGTTATCGCTGCTGGCACGCAACACCAGCTCATTCGCGTCGCGGTCGACGAGAAACACCTGCACGTGATAGTAACCGAACGCTTCCCGGATCATCTCTACCACCCGTGGCAGCAGCACGTCAATGTTCAGGATCGACGTGATCTCGCGCCCCACCTGCGCGCTCGTTTGTAGCTGCACGGCCCTTTGCTCGAGGGCGAGGTTCGCCTTCTGGAGCGCGTGTGTCCGCTCCTCCACGCGCTGCTCCAGCGAATTGATCAAATCGCGCAGTTGCGCCGTCATGCTGTTGAATGCCTGCCCCAGCGCGCCGATCTCATCATCCCGTTCGACATCCGCACGCCGGTCCAGCGCCCCCTTCGAGATCTCGGTCGCCGTGTCGGCCAGATCCACAATCGGGTCGGCGATGCTGCGCGTCATCGACAGCGATGCTGCAACGGCAAGCGCCACCGCGGCCAGGGCAATGACCAGGTTCACACCCGTTGTAGCCAGAACGGCACGCAGCGCTTCTGAGGACTCTTGCTCCACCGCCAACACGGCCTTCAGAGAGGAGAGCCAACGATTGACGCCCAGCACCGGTGTGCCCCTGGCATCGGCATACACGCCGGAGCCACTTCGGCCCCCCTCGATCGCGGCGTCGATCCCTGACGTCTGCACGGTGTGCGTCTCCTGCCCACCCGGGAGCAGGTACGTGCCTGCCAGTGCTGCATGTTCTGCGTCTACGAGGTAGGCTTTGCCTGTCTCTCCCAACCCCGTTCTTTCGTCCAGGATCGTGTGCAGTTCATCTACCCTCGCGCGCCCCCCCATGATGCCCATCAGTTGTCCATCCTCGCGCACGACGGGCACGACGGCCACTGCGCAATCGAGGGCGTGGGCAACAAAGCCCGGCGCATCCGCAAGCAAGTGGAAGGGCAACTCCGTGGCAGGTGTGAGCAAGCCGCGCTGGAACAGAGGCTGCTCCTCATAGATCTGTCCCTCGCGCGCCTTGTCCGTCGACACCACGACCTCCCCCTCCAGATCGACCAGGAAGAGCTCCTCGATACGTGGGGAGTGGTTGACATACGTCTCTAGCTGTCTCCGGGCCAGGTCGTAGTACCAGACATAGTCCTTGTTTTCGTTGCCCAGGCGCAGCGCGGTGTTCACGAACCTGGGCGAGCAGTCGGTCTGGGAGGCAAAGAGCAGTTCCTGCTGTAGCGATTCGACCCACCCCTGGATCGCCAGCTCCTTGCGTGCCGCTACAGACTCCAGTCGATCGATCGACTGCTGTCTCCCATTGACATAACTTACCAGGGACGTGCCGATACCCACCCCGATCACGGGCAGCAGCGCGATCACGACGAACCATACCAGCAAACGTTTGCGGATCATGTTGGCCCCGCTGCGATTATAGCACAGGCAGAGGAAGAAGCAAAAGCATCGTCTCGTCGGGAGCAACAGTGCCCGGCACGGCAAGGCTGGAAGATTGAAAGACTGGAAGGTTGGAAGCCCGGACGCCTTCTACCCTTCCAGTCTTCCGCTCCCACGATCACACCCCATCCTCGATCAAGTTGGCCAGCGCGGCGAGTAGCAGCTCTACATTCTCCCGCCTGCTCGAATAGCCCATCAGCCCGATGCGCCACGCCTTGCCCTTGAACGCGCCGAGCCCACCGGCGATCTCGACGTTGTACTCGCTCAACAGGCGCCGTCGAACCGCTGCCTCGTCTATGCCTTCCGGCACCGCCACCGTGGTGAGACTGGGCAGCCTGTGGTCGATGGGCACGCTCGGCTCCAGCCCCATCTCTGCAAGCCCTTGCCACAGCAGTGCACTGTTGGCTCGGTGGCGCTCGAACCGTGCCTCCAGCCCCTCCTCGTGCACCAGCCGCAGTGCCTCGCGGATGGCAAAGTTCATCGTAATCGGCGCCGTATGGTGATAGGTGCGCTCCGCGCCCCAGTAGCTCTCGATCAGGGTCAGGTCCAGGTACCAGTTTGCCACGCGCGTCTTTCTGGCCCGGATCGCCTCCCTGGCTCGCGGACCTACTGTGAGTGGTCCAAGCCCTGGCGGGCAGCTCAGGCACTTTTGCGTGCCGCTGTACGCCATGTCCACACCCCATTCGTCGATCTTGACCGGCATACCGCCGAGCGACGTCACACAGTCGATCAGAAACAGGCCGCCATGCTCGTGAATCACCTCGCCCATCTCTTCCATCGGCTGCAGCGCGCCTGTCGACGTCTCGGCGTGCACCAGCGCCACCACCTTGGCCGGTTTCTGGCGCAGCGCCGCCTCTACCTCGCCCGGATCAAACACTTCGCCCCACGGCCGCTCCAGCCGCCGCACCTCGCCGCCGTAGCGTGATGCCATATCACACAGCCGCTCGCCAAAGTAGCCGTTCACGCCGATCAAGATCGAGTCGCCCGGCTCCAGCAAGTTCGCCACCGTCGACTCCATGCTCGCGCTCCCGGTCCCCGACACGGGCAGGGTCATCTCGTTCTCCGTCTGGAACACATAGCGCAGCAGATCCTGCACCTCGTTCATGAGCCTGATGAATTCAGGATCCATGTGCCCCAGCAGTGGGTGCGCCATCGCCCGCAGCACCCGTGGGTGCACCATGCTCGGTCCGGGGCCCAGCAGAATTCGCTCTGGGGTGTTCAGGTCGTTGTACATTTGAAGCTATCCTCCTAAAAGATTCGCACGCCTTGCCGTTCGAGCGCATCCTGGACGCGCGCAATCCTTACCTTGCCGCTTCCGATCCGATCCTTCACCGACACCGCAGCCGCCACACCCGCACCCTGTCCTGTCACCGTGCAGCACATCATATTCCGTGTCGCAGCATGCGACGCTCTGTCGCCCGCCACGCACCGCCCCGCCACCAGCAGGTTCTCCACCCCCTGCGGTACCAGGATGCCGTATGGAATCTGAAAGTATCGCCCTGTCGTCGGCAGGATCAGCACGCCATATCCGTCGATGAATTCGGGAAAGATGCCGATCGAATCCTCAAAGCGCGCTTGGTTGCGCACGTCGTGTCCCGTCAGCTTTCTGCTTCCCACGATCTTGCGCGAGTCGCGGGTGCCCAGCGTCATCCCAAAATTGCGTAGCCTGGCCCGCTCAAAGCCAGGCGCATACCGTCGCAACGCCTCAATCGCCAGCATCGCCTGGCGCCGGCCTTCCATCTCCGCCCGGGTCACGTCGCGCACGTCCGTGCAGTCGTAGCCGGTCAGGTACACCATGTTCAGGTTGATCGCTTCGCCTGCCTCGGTGAACGTGCTCCACGTGCCGCCGAGGCTGACCATCTCCTCCGGGATCAGCCCGTCCTGTCGCGCCCGGTCAAACGGCTCCTGCAGGTAGGTACTGAACATCTCCTCTTCTTTGCCCGACGTCTCTGTCGCCCACTTCTTGCTCCAGTCGCCATATCTTGATGGATGCTGCCGCACATAGTCGAGAAAGCGCCCCTTGTCCACCCCGGCACAGGAAAAGACGACGGTCACGCCCAGCATCTCGTCCCGCGGTGTCTTGTGGCAGGGAGCGCCGGCGCGAAAGGCAACGTCGGCGTCGCCGGTGGCATCGACGAAACGCTTCGCCAGGATCGCCTGCCTGCCCGACTTGCTCTCAGTCACGATCCCGCGCAGCGTGTGTCCCTCCATCACCACGTCGACCGCCAGGCAGTGCAGGAGCGGCTCCACGCCTGCTTCCTGCACCAACGTATCGGCCACGACTTTGAACATCTCCGGGTCGAGCGTCTGGCTTTCCGACTGCGGCTCCTTTCGGGTGCCGCCCATCTTGGCTGCGCGGCGCTCAAACTCGATCCCGATCCCCTCGACGTCGATGGTGCCCTCGTGCCGGTACCAGGCGATGGTCTCCACTCCCACCTGGCTGATCACGCCGCCAAAGCAGCCATAGCGCTCCACGAGCATGGTGCGCACGCCTTCGCGCGCCGCGCCGAGCGCCGCCGCCAACCCCGCTGGCCCGCTGCCGACGACCAGCACGTCGGTCTCCGCCAGTACAGGTATCGTCCTCGCCCGCTCCTCAATCTGTTTCATCAACTCGTTCACACTGCTTCAGGTGGAGAGTTGGAAAACTGGAAGGTTGGTCAACCTTCCAGCCTTGCGATCTTCCAACCTTCCAATCCTCCACTCTTCCAATCTTTCAACCTTCCATCACACCGGCACCGCCCCGTGCTCCACCGTCAGCGCTACGATATCCCGGCTGTCGATCTCGCGTGATGAGACCCCGCGCTTCACCGCCAGCGCCGCCGCCGCCCCCATCGCCTGCCCCATCGCCATGCACGTGCACTGGGCGCGAATGCCCGCCAGTGCCACCCTGTCCGCCGACACGATTCGGCCCGCCACAGTGAGCCGCGCGCTGCCCTTCGGAATCAGCGCCCGGAACGGCACCTTTGGCAGCAACTCCTCCTCCTCGTGGAACGTGACGTCGCACCCGCGCTCCTGGCTGTGCAGGTCGATATAATTAAAGGCGTTGCACACCTTGTCATGAAAGTCGGTGGCCTGCAGAAAGTCGTCCGAGGTGACGACATACTCCCCTTCCGCCCTGTACGTCTCGCGCGCCAGCCCGAACGGGGCCATCATCTTGAGCACTGCCCGTTCGCACCCCGGGATCGACCCCGTCACAAACTTGAACATGCGCAGCATCCGCGCCCGTCCCTCCAGGTTGGCCCGCGTCTGCCCCTCTGCGTCCGACGTGTCGGCCTGATAGATGTGCGTCCCGTTGTGCCCGCCGTGGTCGAGGTAGTACTTGAAGGGCAGCATGTTGGGATAGGCGAAATCGCCTTTGTGCAGCACCCCGGCCGCCATTGCCTCCTCGTAGATCCTTTGCACCTCTCCTTCCCACACCTGCTCGTGCTCGATCCCCTCGATCTTGTACTGGTACGTCCCTGGCTGCCGCACCTCGTCGCGCAGCACCCCCAGTCCCAGCATGCGTACCACGTCGCAGTCGCCGGTGGCGTCAATGATCTCGCGCGCCTTTGTCACGCGCCGTGTGCCGCGCCCCAACGATGTGACTTCCCACCAATCGCCGACTGGCTGGACGTCTGCGATGAATTCGTGATAGTGGAGGAGGACGCCGGCCTCGACTGCTTTTTCCTCGGCGACCGCCACATAGATCGGCACGTTGATATAGCTGTAATAGCCGGGGCTTTCCACCGGCCGCCTCTTGCGATAGTCGGGGATGGACAGCCCTTCGATGCGTTTCGACTCGGTGTAGAGCTCCCACGCAATGCCGAGCACCACCGGCCCCTGCGGCCTGAAAAAGTGGTTGGGCATGTACACGCCGCCGGCCGTCATCGTCCCGCCGAGCATTGTGCCCGCCTCGATGACCGAGGTGCGCACGCCCGCCCTGGCTGCCTGGATCGCCGCCACGTGCCCCGCCGTCCCACCCCCGGCGACGACGACGTCCACACATTCGTGGATTGTCTTCATCTGGGCGGTTACTCCCACCACCGTTTCGCCGGGATCGAGCCCATCGACTCTACCGTCTTTTTGTCCACGGAGAGGTGGACGATCGTTTCCTGGATCTCCTTTATGGCGGATACCGGGATGCATAGCGCCCGATCTCCCTGCCGGCGCCCCTCGCGCACGCAGAGGTGCGTGATGTACCCGCTTTCCGGGTCCACCAGAAACTCGTCTACCTGGCCAACCCGGCCATCCGTTGCCTGGACGCGGGCACCGCGTCGCACGGCCAGGTCGCCCGGGGCGATCGGCCGGATCTTTTCGTCCACAACCCGCTTGGCCGGAACTGCGTAGGGCCACAGGAGGGTCAGGCTCGGATCGGTGGCGTGGTGCGGCAGGTCGCCGTACACAAACTCTGTCTGGTTGAAGGGTTCCAGCGCCGAGAACTCTTTCAGGGTGCAGTTGAGCAGGATGACTTCCGCGGCGGTCTGGCCGA
>JAFGIA010000046.1 GCA_016929795.1 Anaerolineae bacterium | reverse complement strand
GCTGGCATAGACGTTGAGCCATGCACCAGGTGGAACCGTGCCGTACACCAGGTCGTTCTCGGGATCCGCGGCAATGGACAGGGGCACGATGACCTGCGTGTAGTGAAAGGGCCACGTATCCACCACGACCGTGTCGCCCACGACAGGATCGATGTCGTGCAGGCTCAGCCAGTAATAGCCATACGGACCGGCCGTCGTGTATGCTGTCCCCTTGCTAGTGCCCCCACTGCTTAGCACTTCTACCACCACTGGCTGGTTAAAAACGCCATAGCCATACAGATAGTCGTCGTCCGGGTAGACGGTGAACTGGGGCGTGTAGCCCCAGCGCTCTACATCGTTTTGGTGCACATCGCGCAAGATCGCCTGGAAGTATTGCCCACCCGCCATGTAGCTGAAGGTGTGAGAGAAGGCTCCGTTGGCGTCGGTCGTGACATTTACAGCCGTGTCATAGTCATAGATGAGGCGCACGGTTGAGTTTGCAGGACCGACACCGGTTACGGTACGAGCGTTGCGGTCGATCAGGTAGTCAATGCCGACGGTGTTGATGGTGTAGTTTGTGCCACTTTCAAAGCTCACGTTCACAACGTCGCCCGGCACCACTACGATGCTGTTGCCGGCGCTATCATAGAAGTAGAGGTAGAAATAGCCGGTGCTGCCGGCCACGGCGGCAGCGGTCGACTTGATCGCGCCGACGGCATTGCGCAGCATAGCCTCGACTCGTTCTCCCGGTCCAGCCGCCCCTTCCATGTCGCTCGAGTCGTTGAGCAAGACTTTGGCCCACGGCCCCGCGTACAGGGCACCCGCGTACACCTCATTGTCAAGGCTATCGTGATAGACCGCCGATGTGTAACTGCCCGGCGTAAAGTCGAGCACGCCGGCATAGTTCGCGACGTACTGTCCGGCGCCATCCGATGTGACTGTCAGCTCGGCTTCCTCACTCAGATAGTCGTCGTACACCCACACTTCGACCTTGCCATTCGGCGGTGCGGTGCCATGCACCGTGTCTGTACCCGGGTCCACGCCGGCCAGGGTAGCAAGGACCACATCGACAGACACTATCGGCTCGCTGCCATACTGAACTTCTACCCGGTCGCCGATGGCCATGCCGGGCGTCGAAGAAAAGTAGGTGTAAAAAGAACCATAGCCGCTGGCGGTGGCGCTATTCGTCGCCTTGACCCCACCTGCACTATCCTTGAGCGTCACCGAGACCGAGGCGCCGGGTGAGGCATAGCCTGAGACATAGTGAGAAGCAGGGCTAACATACACCCCCTGCACATACTGGTCCTGCAGCGTCGTCGCAAAGCCGTCGGCATCATAGTACCACAGGTAGGTCTCGTCACCCATAAAGAGATCGATGCTCAGCAAGCCAAAGTCAACAGAAAAGCTTCCGCCCGCATCGGTCAATACCCATTCACACAAGTTGTAGCGCCCGTACCCATATGCGCATGCATACAGTTCAGAACTCGGCACACCGGATCCCCATACGTTGTCCGTCGCTTTGTTCGAGGCAACGGCGAGCGGTGCCGCCTGAATCGTCACGGGCGCCTGCCCTGGCAGCTCGACGACAACCTGGTCGCCTCCCAGCACCAGCTCGTCAAAGTAGCCATAAAAGTAGCCGCTGCTGGTCGGTGCCGTCGTAGTCTGGCTCTTGACGACGCCGCTGCTGGTCCTCAGCGTCAGGTCGATTGACGTGGTGCCGGTGTACACCGTGCCAGTGACGCGGTTCTCGTTCAAATAGATCGTGAACCCGTACAGATCTCCAACGCCCGTCAGGGCCATGGGGCGCTCGGCAGATGGCTCGGGTTGGAGATCGAGCCGGTCAGCAGGTACCTGCGCGTGCTGCAGCGCACCCACACTGTTCTGCACACCGCGCATCGCCTCCGCCGTGGCAGGCACAACATCCGCCACCCCCGCCCAGGTGCGGATCTGGACGAGCGCATCCGTCTCAGGGCCCTGCACCATTACGGCGCCGGCCTCGGGCAGCGGCCAAAAGTCGACGATCTGCCCCTGCTCCTGCAGTTGGGCCAACAGTGGAAAGAGACGATCGAAGGCGTCCATCGCCTCCCGCCGCACTTGCCGCGGGGGCCGCTCGCCATGAGGTGTCACGTCAAGGAACAACAGGTGATCCATCTGCGGATCGGTGGCTGCTGGCAACGCAAGGGTGCCAGGAAGAGAGTCTGCGACGAGGGACGCAGAAGGCACCGTCACGGCCATCAAGCCGAGTACGGCTGCCACGAGCGCGAGCCGTGTGACAAAGTGGTGTCTCGTCAAAGGGTTTCTCCTTTCATTCCCTACAGTTCGAAAAACAGAGATCGTCGACTGCGTACGTCGAAACAAGAGAGCCTATCGCCAACTGAACCGGCAGGTCAAGAACCCATCGGCCTGCCGTTGTTGGCAAAGTGCGTCAGTGCCGGCTTGCCGATGGCGTACACGTTAAAGCCGACGTTGTGCAGCACCTGGTGGTCGAGCAGGTTGCGGCCGTCAAAGAGAAAAGCTGGCTTGACCATAGAGCGATAGACCGCTTCATAGTCGAGCTCGCGAAAGTGGGGCCACTCGGTTAGAAGCGCTACGGCGTGCGCGCCGGCCGCCGCGGCATAGGGGTCGGGCTCGAACGTGACGCGCTCGGCCAGCGGGCCGAGATCCAGGCGGGCGCTCTCCAGGGCGTGGGGATCGGTAATGACCACGTCCGCACGCTCCAGGAGCAGGGCGCGGGTGACGGCCAGGGCCGGCGACTCGCGCGTGTCGCTCGTGTGCGCCTTGAAGGCGGCGCCAAACAGGGCGATGCGCTTGCCGGCGACGGTGTTGAACATGGCCGAGATCATGTTCGACACAAAGCGGCTTTCCTGGTACTCATTCATCTCGACCACCTGCTCCCAGTAGCGGGCCACTTCGTTCAGGTTGTAGAACTCGCACAAGTAGACGAGGTTCAGGATGTCCTTGCGAAAGCAAGAGCCGCCAAATCCGACGCTGGCACGCAAAAACTTGTTTCCGATGCGACTGTCCTGCCCGATGGCATTGGCCACCTCGTCGACGTCGGCGCCGGTCCGCTCGCACAACGCCGAGATGGCATTGATCGACGAAATGCGCTGCGCCAGAAAGGCGTTGGCCGTCAGCTTGGAGAGCTCGCTCGACCAGAGATTGGTGGTGACGATCCTGTCGCGCGGGACCCAGTGGGCATAGATATCGACGATTTGCTGCACTGCCCCCTGCCCCGAGGGTGTGTTCCGGCCGCCGATCAGCACCCGGTCGGGCTGCTCCATATCGCGGATGGCGGTCCCTTCTGCCAGGAACTCGGGGTTGGAGATGACGTCAAAGTGAATCCCCTTGTCATTATCCGAGTTGAGGATGTGCTCCATCGCCTCGGCCGTGCGCACGGGCACGGTGCTCTTTTCGACGACGATCTTGGAGGATGTCGAGTTCTCCAGGATCTGGCGCGCGGCCAGCTCACAGTACTGCAAGTCGGCTGCCTTGCCCGCGCCCTGGCCAAAGCTCTTGGTGGGGGTGCCGACACTGACAAAGATGATGTCGGCCTCGGCGATCTGTCCCTCGATATCGCTGGAGAAAAAGAGATTCCTGCCACGCACCTGGCGCACGATCTCGTCCAGTCCCGGCTCATAGATCGGCAGTTGGTCCGACTGCCAGGCGGCAATCTTGTCCTCATTGATATCGACCACAACGACGCGATGCTCCGGGCAGTTTTTGGCAATCACGGCCATCGTCGGCCCTCCGACATGCCCCGCGCCAATACACAAAACATTCGCCATCAGATCACTTCTCCTCTTTATAGTCTATTTGCAAGTTACGGCAAGATTTTTCCCGGGTTCAGGATCTGGTTCGGATCGAAGGCGGCGCGGAGGGCGCGCATCAGGGCGATCTGGGCCTCGTCGAGGGCCAGGGGCAAGTAGCGGCGGCGGGTAGCGCCGATGCCGTGCTCGCCAGTAATCGTCCCGCCGAGCGCCAGCGCCAGGCGATAGATCTCTTCCTGCACGACCGGCACCAGCGCCCCCCAGTGCTCATCCGGCAGCGTATCCTTTAGCACGTTGACGTGCACATTGCCATCGCCTGCGTGCCCAAAGCTGACAATGCGCACACCTTGGCGGCCGCCAATCTCCTTGATCCCCTGCAGCAGGCGGTGGATCTCGGCGCGCGGCACCACGACGTCCTCCATGTGGTTCACCGGGCTCTCGGCGTTCAGCGAGTCGATGATCATGCGCCGCGCTTCCCACAGGCGGTCACGCGTCGGCCGGTCCTGCGCCACCAGCACGTCGCGCGCGCCATGCTCCAGGCAGATGTCCCCGACCAGCTCCATATCGGCTTCGACCGCCGCCAGCGTGTTGCCATCGAGCTGGATCAGGAGATGGGCCGCGGCGTCGTCGTAGGGCACCTCTTTCTCCAGCAGCCGCTCCACCGCGAGCACACTGTCCTGCTCCATAAACTCGATGGCGGTAGGCAGGATGCGGTGGGCAATGATATCGGCCACGGTATCGGCCGCGGCCTGAAAGTTGTCGAACGGCACGAGCAGGTCGATCTGCACCTTCGGCAGGGGCAGCAGGCGGAGCACGATGCGCGTCACCACGGCCAGTGTGCCCTCAGAGCCGATGAGCAGGTGAAGCAGGCTGTAGCCAGTGACGTTCTTGACCAGCTTGCCGCCACAGGTAATGATCTCGCCCGAGGGCAACACGGCTTCGAGGCCACACACGTAATCACGCGTGGTGCCATACTTGACGGCACGCGGCCCACCGGCCCCCTCGGCAATGTTGCCGCCGATGGAGCACGAATCGAGGCTGGCAGGATCGGGTGGATAAAAGAGGCCCTCCGCCTCGACGGCACGGTGGATATCGCCCGTGATCACACCCGGCTCGACGGTGACCATCAGATTCCTGGCGTCGATCTCTAGGATGCGGTTCATCTTTTCTGTCGACAGCACGATGCCGCCGTGCACAGGCACGGCACCGCCGCTCAGCCCATAGCCGGCGCCGCGCGGCGTGACGGGGATGCGCTCGCGCTGGGCGAGCTTGAACACCTCGGCCACCTGGGCGGCCGACGTGACGCGCACCACCACTTCGGGATCGGCGCGCAAGCCCACCGTCTCGTCGTGGCTATAGCGCTCCAGCGCCTCGCCGTCGACCAGCACATCCCCGTCGCCGGCGATCCGGCGCAGGGCATCCACCAGGCTGGGGGTTACGCGGCGGTACACAGCACCGCCTGCGCCGCCGCGACACCCGCCCCGGCCTCAAACGCATAGCCGGCCCGGGCCAGGCCGCGCTCGATCGCGCCCAGGGTGGCCACAATGTCAGACGCACTCACAGCGCCCATGTGGCCCACGCGAAAATAGCGCGCCTTGATCTCGGGGTGGAGCCCCCCGGCCACGATCGCCCCTTCCTCGCCCACCAGGCCCGGCAGTGCGCCGTCGACGCCGGGGGGATAGTAAGGAGCGGTCAGTGTGTTCGCTGCCACCTCGGGGCGCACAGGGACCTGCGCCAGCCCGAGCGCGGCGATGCCCGCTTTGAAGGCATCGCTCAGGCGCCGGTGGCGTGCACAGCGCGCTTCCATCCCCTCAGCCAGGATCTGCCCCAGGCTGACGTTCAGTGCCCAGATCAGGTTGACGGGCGGCGTGCCAAAATAGCTCGGGCGGCGCGCCTCGTACGCCTCCATGATCGGCAGCCACAGCGCCCAGTCGGCATAATAGCTCCCCGCCGGCGTGCTGCGCCGGTAAAACGCGTCCATGGCCCGCGGCCCCGCCACGACCAGGGCCAGGCCGGGGGGCACGCCGATCGCCTTCTGTGAGGCAGTGAGCGCCAGATCGACGCCCCACGCCTCCTGCGGCAGCTCCTCGCCAGCCACCGAGCAGACGCCATCGACGACGACGAGAGCGCCATGCTCGCGGCCGAGCGCGGCCAGCGCCGGCACGTCAGTCTTGACCGCCGTCGACGTATCGACGTGGGTGATCGTCATCAGCTTGTAGCGGTGCCGGGCCAGCATGGCCCTTACCTCGTCGAGGGGCGGCACATCGCCCACGGCCGGGGGATAGACTTGCTCCACCTCTGCCCCGTAACGCTCGAGAACGCCGGCATAGCGATCGCCAAAATAGCCGCTGTTCACGACGAGCGCGCGGTCGCCCGGCTCGATCAGATTGGCGGCCGCCATGTCCATCGCCAGCGTGCCCGAGCCGGCGACGACGAACGGCTGGCCATTGGGCGCCATCCACACCTGGCGCATCCGCTCCAGCGCCTGCCCAAATGCCTCGATAAAGTTGGGCGCCACGTGGCTGCCCGTCGGGGCGCCCATGGCGCGCATCACCTCGGGCGTAAACTCGATCGGACCCGGGATCATCAATAGCTTTCTGCCCTTCACGCGATCTCCCCTCCTTTAACCAGGCCCGCGTCCCGGACGATGTCGCGCACGGTGGCCCGCTCCGCTTCAGTCAGCGGGAGCAGGGGCGGGCGCACCGGCCCGCCATGGTAGCCCAGCATGTCAAGCGCCGCCTTCAGGCCGGCGATGCCAAAGCGAGAGGTGACGGCAGCGTTCAAGGCGAGCACACTCCGCTGCAGCGCGCCCGCCTGCGCCATCTTGCCCTCGAGGAAGAGCCGGTACAGCTCGAGCGACCTCTCAGGCGCCACGTTCGCCAGCGCCAGGACACCACCCACGGCGCCCACCGCCAGCGCCGCCACAAAAAAGTTGGCCGACCCGGCCAGCACCTGAAAACCCGGCGGCGCCAGGTGCACCGTCTCGGCGAGCTGTGTGATATTCCCCCCCGTATCCTTGATGCCGGCGACGTTTGGGTGCTCGGCGATGCGCGCCACGGTCTGCGCGTCCACATTCACCCCCGTGTTGCCCGGCAGATTGTAGATCATGATCGGGATCGGCGAGACGTCGGCGACGGCCTGGTAGTGGTGCACCAACGCCGGGCCGGTCATCTTGCCCTTGTAGTAACTCGGCGTGACGATCAGGGCAGCGTCGGCACCCGCATCGGCCGCGCGCTGCGTCGTGGCGATCGTGGCCCGCGTCGACTCGGCCCCCGTGCCGGCGATCATCAGGCGGCCAGGCGCGATGGCGCGCCGCGCCGCCGCCCACACCCGGCTCTTTTCCTCCGGGTCGAGCAGCACGCCCTCGCCGTTCGAGCCAAGCACGATGTAGCCAGTCAGATCGTAGGCGTTCCACCGCGCCAGGTTCTCAACCAACGCGCCGTAGGCCACCTCGCCGTCGTCGCCAAACGGCGTGGGGATCGGCGGAAACACACCGCGCAGATCGATCTTGTTCATCTCTTTCCCCCCTTTGTCATTGCGAGTTATCTATGGCGCCTGCGCCACTCAGCCCACAAGAACCTGTCATTGTGAGCGAAGCGAAGCAATCCCCACCTTGGATCACGGGCTCCAACGACGGGCCTGGGAGATTGCTTCGGGCGCAAAACGACGCGCCCTCGCAATGACAGTTTCCTAGTAGCGAGCACGCCGCGAGGCGCGGGCGAGCGAAAGCCTGCCCAGAGCACAGCGAAGGGCAATCCCCACCCCGATCGCCACAAGCCCTAGCCCCAACACCTTTCCAATCGGCTTCACGGCCCATCTGGGCCGCCCCCGGGGACGGGGGCTTGAGCCTTATTAGAAAGGTATTGACCCTAGCCCTGCACCAGGAAGTAGCACAACCCGGCGGTGCCGGGGCCCGAGTGGACCCCGAGGGCCGGAGAGAGCTCGGCCATGACCGATTCGACACAATCGAGGCGCGCCTCGACCACGTCGCGGATCTTTTCCACCTCTTCCAACGCCGCAGCGTGGACGTAGGCAACCTTGATGCGGCCGCCGGGCCCCACGGCCGACTCGACCATGTCGACCATCATCTCGTAGGCACGCCGGCGACTGCGCGCCGTGCCCAGGGGCACGATCATCCCTTCCTCCATACCGATGAGCGGCTTGATGCGCAGCACGCTGCCCACCAGGTGCTTGGCCTTGCCGATGCGCCCGCCCATGTACAGGTATTTCAGCGTGTCCGCCGTCTGGATCATGCGCGTGGTGGGGATCATGCTCTTCACCAGCTCGACGATGTCAGCTAGAGAGCTGCCGGCGAGCGAGGCGCGCGCCGCCTCCACCACCATCCACCCCTGGCCCATCGACACATTCAGTGTGTCGATCACTTCCACCTTCAGGCTCGGCAGGCGCTCGCGCAGCGTCGACTGGGCCACCTTGGCCGCCTGGTAGGCGCCGCTCCCCTTCGACGTCATGTGGATACTGACGATCTCGTCAGTATCCTGCTCCTCGGCCACCTGCTCGTACATCTGGATATAATCGCCCGGCCCGGGGCTGGCGGTCTGCGGCAGTTCCTTGGCCGTGGGCAGCCAGCGATAAAACGCCTCCCGCTGCACCGTCACCAGATCGCGCAGTACCTCGCGGCCGCGGTGGATGTAGTAGGGCACCCAGTGGATATTGAGCGCGCCGATGATCGATTCCGGAATACTGGCACAACTGTCGGTGACTATTGCTACCCTGGACATCTTCTCCCTCTTCTGGCGGATGCCGGCCTGCGGCGCACCGCCCGCAATAGAGCGCAGCGCCCGCGTCTCGACCCTGATTCTACCGCAAAGCGTGCTGTGAGGCAAAAACGGCGCACGGCGCCGCCGCCGTCTCCCCTCCATTGTAACCCAAAAGCGCGCGTTACACAAGATCGGGCGTAGGCTCTCTCGTTCTCCTTTTTGATCCACAGCTACACTTCGCGGGATGATTCCGGGGAGCGCTCGGCTTTTGCACTTTTCCGTTGGGTGAATTGATTGGTAGTTGACGTGCGGACGATTCCAGCGTATAATCAAGCCTCGTGGCAGGTACCGGCGCCCAGTTGACCCAGCGCGGAGTGAGAGCCCGGGTGAGTGCGTCAAATAATGCAGCACCCGGCATTGGGAGCCGGGGAGCTTCTCAGGAACTATCGTAGGCGAGGACGCTGCAATGACCAGGCTGACCCTCTCCCAACTCGAAAACCACCTCTTCGCCGCCGCTGACATCCTGCGCGGCAAGATGGACGCCTCCGAGTTCAAAGAGTACATCTTTGGCATGCTCTTCCTGCGCCGCACCTCCGACGTGTTCGAGCAGCCCCGCCTGTCGAGCCTGCCCACCCAGCCCAACCTGGCCGACCTGCGCCGCGACTATTTTGACAGCTTTGCGCGGGCCATCGACCTGGTGGGCACTTTGGACGCCTACGAGCGCGACGGGGCGCTGGAAGGGTGGTGGCAAGAGCACAAGCACGAGATCGAGGTCATTGCCGCGGCTGGCAGCCATAGCGGGCCGGTCCTGCTCGACGCCTACAAGTCGACGGGCGTGCTGGCCGACTGGTGGGAGGCGCTGCAGTACGATCTACACACCATCAACGCCAGCGGGTTCGTGCCCAGCCTCATCCCCGACGAGGAGCTGATTGCCAGCCAATTCCCCGAGTTCTGGGCGGCGCTGCAAGCCGCCGGGGCGCGCGAGGCGGAGCTGAAGGCGACGATCAAAGAGGCCAGGGTGGAAGCGGACGAAGAAGACAAAGAGGACGCTGCGCCGGACGACGATGTAGGGCAACTGAGCGAAGAGGAGATCAGGGAGCTTCAGGCAGAGCTGCGCGAGGTACGGCAGAATCTACGGGCGATGAGGGCTGCGACAGGCGGCCGTTTCAGCCAGTGTAAGCAGTACGGGGAGAAAGACCATACCAACGTGGGGGGAGGGAGAACATGGAAGCAGCGCCCTATTTGATCGGCAGAGACGCATCCGGCGAGGCACTGCACGCCATCGGCGAGCGCGAACAAGCCTACGGTGAAGCCTGGCTCCAGGATCTGATCCGCCGGCATCCCGCCATCTTGCCCACGGGTGAGATCGAGCCCGTTTTTCGCCCCCTGTTGTCCATCGGCTGCGAGGTGGGCACCGCGGCCGGCTCCATCGACAACCTCTTTATCAGCCCGCGCGGGTACCTGGTGCTGGTCGAAACCAAGCTGTGGCGCAACCCCGAGGCCCGGCGTGAAGTGGTAGCCCAGGCCATCGACTATGCCAGTTGCCTCTCGCGCTGGAGCTACGATCAGCTCGATGCCGCCGCCCGCGACTATTTCCAGCGCTACGATCACCTCAACGTGGGCTTGCTCGATCGTATTGAGCAAATCCACGGCCCGGTCGAAGGCGGCCGGCACTTTTTTGAAGAGACGGTGGCGCGCAACCTCCGGCTTGGACGCTTCCTGATCGTGATCGTCGCCGACCGCATCCGGCAGTCGGTGGCCGACATGCTGTCCTACGCCAACCGCTACCCACACCTGGCGAACGACGTGGCGCTGGTTGAGTTGCACTGCTATCGCTGGCGGCAGGACGAGGAGTGGCCGCTGCTGGTGGTGCCCTCGATCGTGGCGCGCACAGAGATCGTGGAGCGCTCGGTGGTGCAGGTGACGATCCAGCCCGACGTGCCGCACGAGATCGTGGTACGACAGGAACAGGCGAAAGAGAAGGCATGGCCGCGAAAACGCGTCAGCCTGACGGAAGAAGCGTACTGGGAGCTGCTTCAGGAACAAGCGCCTGACGAGTACGCCGGCATTCGCACACTCGTGGAGCGTTACCGTCAGTGCGATGGCATCGCCATCGAGCCATCGAGCATGGGCTTGAACATTCGTCTCGATTTTCTCGATGTAGAACGGCCACCGGCCGTATTCTTCACCACTAAAGACGGTGATTTGGGAGTATGGCCGATCACAGACAAACTCGTAAAGGTAGGGGTTGATCGGGAGCGGGCCGAGGCCTATTACGAGGAGATGAGACGAATCCTCAAGATGCCGAAAAAGCGCATAGAGTTCTATGGAAACATTCTCAAGGTTGACGTGCGAGAATTCACCGCTACGGTAGATGCGTTTATCGAGGAAGTGCGGCGCGCTGTGTCGGAGCGGTAGCGCAAGCCATGTCGGAAAATCGCCGGGGCATGAATGCCCCGGCTACGGAGCGGCGCCCGATGAATCGGGTTTGGGATGAGTCGCCAGGACCGGCGTTTCAGCCCTGTTGACAGGGCGTGGCTCTGTAGCCCGGCCACTTTATGGCCGGGCGGTCCGGCCCGCGACAGGTAACACCGATGAGGCAGACCTTGCCTCAGGGGAGAGATCGTCCTTGTCTTTCACAGAAAGTTCATGTTCGGGCCGTTTTGCAGTTTGGTCTCTGGTCGCACAAAAGTTAGGCTAGTACGTCACACGCCTCTCACCAGTGCCATCGGTGTCGATACGGTAGATGTCGCCGCTTTCTTTGTTCAGACCACGTCTAAATATGATGTACCGGCCATCCTGCGTCCAGGAAGGCGACCAATCATCACATTGATTGAAGGTTAGCCGGGTCAGCCCTTGGGTTTCGACATTCAGGGTATAAATCTCCAGATTCTCATTCTGGTCGGAGGTGAACGTGATCCATGTGCCGTCGGGGGACCAAGATGGCTCCCGGTCGTTGGCTTCACTGTTCGTCATATTCACCAACTGCCCGCCGGTGGCCGACATGACATAGATTTCCCAGTTGCCGTCACGGTTGGAAGCAAAGGCGAGACGTTGACCGTCAGGTGACCAGGAGGGGTGGGCATCACTTGCCGGGTCATCGGTCAGTCGTGTTATCCCTCCCCTCTGCACCTCCAGCACATAGATCTCTGGGTTCCCATCCCGCTCAGAAGTGAACGCAATGCGAATACCATCGGGCGCCCAGGTAGGATCGAGATCGTCGGCCTGATGGTTCGTCAGGCGGGTTACTGCGTGGCTCTCCACGTGCATCTTGTAGATCTCGGGGTTGCCATCGCGGTCAGACACAAAGGCGAGATAGGCTTGACCCGGTGCCCAGGCAGGATCCCAGTTGTCGGAGTCGCTGTTTGTCAGCTTGATTTGACTGCCCCCGTCGATGTCCATGACAAAGACATCCCTCCGGCCGGTGAGACCCAACACCGCCATGATCTGTCCGGAGGCTGTTGATGTTGGGGGCGCTGTCAAGGTTGGGCTGAGCGTCGGGCTCGGAGAGCGTGTCGGACGCTCCACACAGGTTCCCAGCCACCCCAGGGGCCAGAACAAGGCGGTAACAACCAGGAACAAACCCGTGATGATCGGAATGACAATGTGCCATGTCCGCTCCGTTCGCAAGTGCTGAAGCAAACTCTTTCTAGTAGAGTGATGGCCGACAAGAACGAGTCCGAGAATCCCGAATGCTACCGTTACGACTATTTCGACGTAAGCCATCAATTGGGACTGCTCGCGTAAAAGACACCACCCCCAGAAAGAAATCAAGCCCAGATCCAAAGCTATCAGTACCAGCAACCCCCAGACCCATCCAGGGCTTGAGAGTTGTTTCTCCGATGAGGGGGGGAAGACAGACCCTTCTGTGGGATCGGCCCCGCCTCGCTTGCCGACCTCGGCCAGCAGTTCATCGCATAAGCGATTCTTTTCACAGTACATGATCACGCGATCTACGAGATCATTCAGGCCATGAGCCGGACTGAACTCATCATAGACCGGACGAAAGAGAGGATGTTCGTGGCAGAAACGGCGCAGCGATTCCGGTGTAAAGGCTGCCTTGAGCAATTTGCGAATGTGTGCGATTTGATGGGCCTGAGGATCGTCAGTCATATTGTCCATCTTCATTGCATCTTGAGCTGTTACCATTGGCTCCTGCTTATTCTTGGTCGTGGATCGCCCGATTGTAGCGTGTAACCGAGATACGTTGATGCTGCCACAGATCAGACACACCATCAACCCCTACGACGGTGGTTCTCATCTCGCCACCGGCCGTCATTTTCATCACAGCCCAACCCTTGCCACCCCGATCACTGAGGTAAAAGATGTACGTCCCGTCTGGCGACCAGGCAGGTTGTACGTTGTTACCCCCGTCGTGGGTAAGCTGTTGCCGGTCGATACCATTGGCGTTGATGACAAAGATCTCGTTGCCCCCAGCCATCGAAGCCCGATAGGCGATCTTGGTCCCATCAGGAGAAACCGCCGCACTGGCACCTCCATCAGTCGTGATTTGCTTCAAATTGTCGCCTTGGGGGCTGATGCGAAAGAGCCCACACTCGGTGCCATCACAGGAATCGTAGGCGATGAATTCATTCTTGGGACTCCAACTGGGCCTCATGCCAGGCGTTAGAACCCCAAATTCTAGGCTATCTACGTCGACAACATAGATCGAGCGATCGCCCCCTTCCATGTAATAGGCCAGTTTCTGGCTGTCAGGTGCCCAGGTTGCAAAGAAAGCAATACTACTCAACACGATTTGCGAGTGCGACTGTTGGGCAAAGTCCCAAAGATAAATGCCAGCGTCCTTCCTGTAGAAGGCAAGCTGCTCGCCTGTCGGTGAGAGAACCGGCTCCGAGGCGTGTTCCACAATTTGCCACGCGCTGTTCGCGTCATCGCTACGCACACCCCACACACTACAGTTCTGGAGATCGGAAGATGGACAGTTGGTATAGACCACAAAGTAGCCTGGGGAAGGAAGGGGCGGAGGAGGATTGGTAGGCGCCGGCGTCCGCGTTGGCGGCGATGCGGGGGTGTTTGTCGGTACGACAGATGTCGGCGTGGGTGTGGCCGGAGCTGGCGTAGGCGTGGCAGGCACTGGACTGGGTGTATCGGTCGGCGGCTCGTGCGTGTGGGTTGGCGTCGCCGTGGGCACATCAGTCGGAGGGACGGGCACCGGCATGTCTGTCGGCGGGGATTGACTGGGCGCTGGCGTGAGTCTGTCGATCGGTTTGTCTGTCAGACGAACCTCGTCTGAACCATCGGCGTTTATCAAATAAACGTTCGCTTCTTCATCATTATTCCCCCTCAAAAACACGATATACCGACCATCTCGTGTCCAGGAAGGGTTCCATTCGTCTTCTGTCTTGTGAGTCAGAGGAGTCACTCCCTGGGTGTCGACATTCATGATATAGATCTCTTTGTTACCGTCACGCGAGGACGTAAACGCGATTCTGTTGCTGTTGGGGGACCACGTCGGCTGGAAATCGTCCCCCGGGTTGGTGGTCAGATTCACCACATCGCCACCTTCATCATTCATAGTATAGATGTCCCAATTGCCGTCGCGGTCCGAGGCAAAAGCGATGCGCGTGCCGTCCGTGGACCAAGAGGGATACTTGTCGTTAGCAGGATTGTCAGTCAATCTTGTCGTACCCCTGGTCTCAACGTCCAGGACATAGATGTCTACATTCTCGTTCTGGTCAGATACGAAGGCGATCGTTTTGCCATCCGGGGCCCAGGCCGGACAGCAGTAGTGGGACATGGCGTGTGTAAGACGGGTCACGGCTCTGGTCTCAACATCCATGGAGTAGATCTGTTCACTACCATCGCGATCCGATACGAAAGCAATTTGCCGCCGATCCCACGACCAGGAAGGATACCAGTCATCAGCCTCGTTGTTGGTCAGGTTGATCACGTTGCTACCATCGACCTCCATGACATAGACCTCGCGCTCGCCAGTTCGCCCGGCTGTGAAGGCGATCCGGCCCGCGTATTCTGGATCAAGGGGCGGCACGGGCATTGAGGTTGGTTGCGGGAGTGGAGTGGGCAACTCGCCACAGGTCGCTGTAAAGAACATTCCCATAACGAGTGTCGCAATCACAAAGACACGATGACGGTATCTGGCATTGGTTTGCGAATTGCTAGTCATGATCTGGTTCCTTCGACGCAATGGACTGTGATTGTAGCCGTGGCCCCCCCTGCCGACTCGATTCAGCCTGTCGGATATCACTTCGCAAGGAATGCCCAGCCGCAAAAGCCATCCTGGCGCGAGGTAGGTTTCCCTACGAGAGGTGATCTTGACGCCCACTTTGCGCCAGATTTTCAATATTATCGAGTTGACAGAAGGTGCAAGGCATCCAAGTTTGCATCGCACATAGAAATTATACCACGAATGATACGAGTATGCAAAGAAGAAGTGGTAATGGCAAGAACCAGCATTCTTATCTCGTAGAAAACATTAGTTAGACGCATTTGGCTTCGTGCCAAGTGCAACGCACCTCGAACAGTAGGTGCGTTGCACTTCCGTCCAGGTCAAATGCGATTGTCCTATAGTCGGTCATTTGCCCTGCCTGGCAAGCGGTGGTACACTGATTGCAGCCGGCCTGCCCGCGCCCGGCACCTTCGACTTGCCGGCTCCGACTGTCGCTTGCCGGGAAGAAGCCAGGGCGGTCAACTCGACCGCCCTGGCCTGTGGTCGATGCGGGCAACGCCCGGAAGGGACGCCGCCTCCTGTGTAGGCCGTTACGGCCCGCCGCGCAGCACGACGGGGAGGTACACGCGCCCAGGCGGCAGTTCCGGCGTGAAACTGAACTCGGGCGACGTCGTGGCGTTGCCGCTCAGGTCGACGCTGCGCACCTGGCCGTAGTAGGTCGTCCCCACCGCCAGGCCGGGCAGGCCCAGGGCATGGGCCTTGACGTAGAGGGGATCGGCGAGCGTGTGGGGGTAGGAGCCGGACGCCGTGCCGTAAAAGATCGTGCTATCGGCAAACTCGTCCGTCGTCCACGTCACGGTCACCAGCCCATTGGCTGCGATCGGGCCGGCGCCGATCTCGGTCACCACGGGCGGCGTCGTGTCGTCCACCAGCTCGAGCGGGTAGGCGAGCGGGTACGCCAGGTTGGCGTTGGCGTACTGAAACACCACCCGCTCCGCCACCTGGTCGAGCCGTGCCTGCAACCCGGGCGGCACAGCCTCCAGGTCTTCTCGAACGATCTCGTTAGCATACTCGACGACGACCCGCTCTGCCATCGCATCCAGCACCGCCTGAAACGCAGGGGGGACGGCAGCCAGGTCCAGGCGCGTCACGTGATTGGCATATTCGACCACGACCCGCGGCCCGGCGACGGCGAGGGCGGTCAGCAGACCTGGATCGGCGCTCACCGGGTTCTCGATGATCTCGTCGGCACCGTTGACGATGATGCTCTGCTGCGGCTCGCTGGTCGCGGGAATGGTGAAAACGAGCAGCGCCAGGGCTGCACCTAGCATCAGGGCAATCCTCCGCGCGTTCATCATGGCACCCGGTAGATCAGTGCAAGGCCGCCATAAGCATAGTCTCCACTTTCAGTCCACACATAGAATGTGTGAAATTGCTCCGGTAGTAGTTGGGCGGCGGTTAGAATCCCTTGGCGTGTGCACCATCCATCGCAGTTTACATACACGATCTCCGTTGCGTCAAGTTCATAACCCCCGCGATCGGTGGTACCAAACGACCAACTGCGTTCGTCAAAAGCGAAACTTCCCGGAAGTTCCACCTCGAATTCGTCATGTGTCGAGATTACCCATTCCGCAATTAGCATTAGATGGGTAGCGTTGGGATAGCGAAAATCATAGTAAGTGCAGCCGGGATAGGTGACTACTGCGTAACTTGCTACCTTGATGAGCGTGTTTTCAAGTTTAGTGGTGAGTAGAGCCCGGCCAGAATTGTGATAGGCACGCCAGTCATAGATCTTGCCCACCGGGTCGGCAGCCAGGTAGTAGGCCAGGAACCAGCCATCCGCGTGCACGTACACGTGCACATCTTCCGACTCGGGATAGTTCAGAACCTCCACCGAACCGAGGATATAGTCCGCCGTCTCGGCTTCGATGGTGCGAAAGGCGTCCCGGACACTGTCCATATCCGGGGCCGTCGCCGATTGAAAGTAGGCCGCGATGCCGGCCTCGTCGCCAATGACCGACAGGATGCCCTCCTCGTCGGCGTGGGCGACAGAGAGGAAGGGGGGGGCCTGGAGCGGGAACACGTGCTCCCCCCGGGCGGGCACGTCGGGCTGTTGGACAAGCCCGAGGGTGCCGAGCAATACAAAGGCGATGATGCCGGCAAGGGCCGGCCTGCGAAGACGCTTCATGGTCATTTTCTCCTTTCTCGTGGTAAATCAGTCGCTTCTAAAAGATGTCACTGCGAGGTGAATGAATCGGGATCGCGCTCTTGTTTACCACCCCCTTTCCACACACCGGGAGCCTGCCGGTCTCGTCTTCCAAGAGGCCTGGCTGCCGTGGTGCCCGTCTACCGTGGTGATCCGCACCTGCGTGGGGTTGAGGAAACCGCGTTGAAGCAGGCGGATATAATTATAGCAGATATTCGCCCCAAGTCAACCAACCAGCCAACTAACCAGCCACCTCTCGCTTGTCACGTGCTCGCTTCTGTGTTATAGTCTCTCCATGACGAACAACTCCAGCCCGGCGCTCACGACGACACGCTATCCACCCGCTTTTTACCTCGCCCTCGCGGCCAACTTTTTTCTGTGGGGCAGCTTCCAGTGGACCTATGTCACCGTGCCCGGCTATGTGCAGGCGCTGGGCGGCGACGCGGTGCACATCGGGCTGGCCACCGGGCTGGCCACCCTATCGGCCATCCTGGTGCGCCCGCTCCTCAGCCCGCTCGTCGACCGCCGCGGGCGCAAGTGGGGAATGCTGCTCGGCGCCATCCTTTTTGCCGTCGAGCCGCTGCTCTACACGCTGGCCTCTTCGATCTGGCCCTTTCTCGCCGCGCGCCTGCTGCGCGGGATTGGAATTGGCGCCTTTACCATCGCCTACACGGCGCTGGTGGCCGACGTCGCCCCGCCCGCCCGCAGAGGTGAGGCGATCGGGCTATCAGGCGTCACCAACAACCTGGGCATGCTCTTCCTGCCGGCAGCAGGCGCGCAGGTTCAGGCCTGGTGGGGGTTTGAGGCGCACTTCTGGGCAGCCACGGCCATTGCCGTGGTGAGCCTCTTGTTGGTGCTGCCGCTGACCGAGCCACGCGGCGCCAGGGCAGCGCAGGGCAGTGGCCATACGAGTGGGCCAGGCTTCTGGGCCGTGGCCCGACAGCAAGCGGTGTGGACCGCGGCGCTGGGCGGCACGGGCCTGGCTGTGGCGTATGGCGTGGCGCTCAGCTTTATGCCGCCCCTGGCCGAGGCGCGCGGCCTGACGGCGGCAGGGACCTACTTTACGGCGTTCGCCGTGGCGATGATGCTCACCCAAAGTGGAGCGGGTTGGCTATCCGACAGGGTCGGGCGCCGGGCCGTCGCCCTGCCCGGCATGCTATGCGCCGCCCTCGCCACGGCCGGTCTGGTGGCAGCGCACAGCAACGCCGCATTGATCGCAGCCGGTGCGGGGCTGGGGCTCAGTTGGGGGTTGGTACGGGCCGGCCTCGACACCGCCATCGTCGAAGCCGTGCCGCCCCAAGCACGCAGCAGCGCGGTGGGGGTGCTCTACACGCTGTTCGACGCCGGGATCGGGGTGGGGTCCTTCGGCCTGGGCCTGCTCGCAGAAACAGCGGGCTATGCCGCCGCCTTTTGGGCAGCAGCAGCCTGGGCGCTTGTCGCGCTCGGCAGCTACGTCGCTGCCGGGCACGGGGGCGCCGCGGCCTCAGAGTGATACCAATGGCCTGCTAAAGAGCCATGATGATTCGCCATCAGGGCGCAGTCCCCCTGCCCCGGCATAGGGCGCTTCATCAGGCAAATGGTATGACTCGGTTGGAGTGGGTGCTTGCGCACCAGGTTGCGGCGCGCAAGCACTCACCACGAAACGGAAAGCGCCTCTCAGACGCGCGAAAAGTCTAGTGCATCTGGTCGTAGCAGTCGCGACAATAGACAGGGCGGTCGTCGCGGGGCTTGAAGGGCACCTGCGTGGGCTTGCCGCACTCGTCGCAGATGACGTCGTACATCTGCCGAGGTGCGCGGCCTCCGCCGCCGCGGTCGCGATCGCGCCCCCCACCACCGCCGCGGCTATAGTCACCGCCCCCCCCTCCGCCGCCGCGGCTGGCCTTGCGTGCAGCGCGGCACGACGGGCAGCGCTTGGGTTCTGAGAACCCCCGCTCTGCATAGAACGTTTGCTCATTGGCGGTGAACGTGAACGTTGTGCCGCAGTCTGAGCACCTCAGCGTGCGATCCTGGAACTTG
>JAFGIA010000324.1 GCA_016929795.1 Anaerolineae bacterium | reverse complement strand
TCTCGCGCGTCACGTCGCGCAGCAGCCAGCGCACGCCCTCGATCTTGCCCGAGACAGATCGGGATGCCGTGGCCGCCACGGCGACGTGGATCGGCTCACCGTCGACCGGCTGAAAGCGCATCTCTGAGTGCAGCGGCGGCCCTCCTTTGCGCGCGCGGAGCCGGGCGAGGACATCCTCAAAGATCGGGCCATCGGCAGCTACCACGTACCGGTCGAGCCGCTTGCCTGGTAGTTGATCCACGGATACACTCAACAGGTCGCCAGCGGCCCGGTTCGCCTCGACAATGACACTGCCCTGGGTGGTGACCAGGTAGCCGTCGGGCGCAAAGTCGAACAGCTCCTGGTAGCGCTGCCGCTCTTCCTCCAGTCTGCACTGTGCTGTCGCCAGCTCCTCGTTCTGCGACCGAAGCACCTCCTCTGTACTCTGCAGGCTCTCATTCGTTCGCTGGAGCTCGTCCGTGCGCGCTGTGAGCTCCCGCGTGCGTTCCTGCACACGCTCTTCCAGCTCGTGGCGTGCATGGTGCAGCTCGGTGATGTCGGCGGTGACGATAATGACGCTCCAATCGTCGAAAGGGAGTGGCGCGGCACTGACGTTCGTCCACACCTGCGTGCCATCCTCTTTCAACACGCCGATCTCCACGTCGCGGACCATGCGCTGCTCGCGCACGGCGCGCACGCTCGGAAACTCGTCCGCGGGCATTGGGCTGCCGTCGGGCCGGATATAGGCGCGTTGCGTGTGGCGCCCCGTGCTCGCTGCGTCTGCCGGCAGATCGAGGGTCTGGGTCAATGCCGGGTTCAGGTAGCGGATGTTGCGTTGCGAGTCGAGGATCGACACGCCGACGGGCAGGATCTCGAACAGCGCCAACAGCTTGGCTTCGTTGTCGCGCAGCACCTGCTCGGTCTTGACTCGCTCTGTGATGTCCGAAAACAAGGTCGCGAACTGGTCTTTACCGGTGCGAAAGGCCGAGACCGCATAGTGCCGGTCGAGCGTCTCTGCGTAGTGTTCAAACTGGACCGGCTCGCCGGTCGTGGCCACGCGCCCGTAGGTCTCGATCCAGAACGGCTCCGTGCCTGGCAGCACCTCCAACACCGTTTTGCCCAACAGGTCGCCCTTCTTCAGGCCCGTCAGTTGCTCAAAGGCGGCGTTCACTTCCACGAAGCGATAGTCGGATGGCTTGCCCTGCGCGTCGTAGAGGATCTCGTGCACGCTAAAGCCTTCGGCCATGCCGTTGAATAGCTGCCGGTACCGCTCCTCGCTGGCCCGCAGTGCCCGCAAGCCCTCTTCTAGCTCCTGGCGGGTAGCCAACAGCTCTGCGTTTGGGTCAAAGCGTTCACCGTCGTCGTGCAACTTGACGTCCTTGGTCATCAACTCCTCTTTCTCGCTGCAGCGCGTTGGCTGATTGAAGGGCCGGCCTTGGCGGTTTGCGGCCCCGCCTCGCATTATAATCCGCTTCTACAACGCCGTCAAAAGTAGCGCACTATCCTCACCTCGCCCCGGTGTGTGGCAGGCTCAACTGCCATGACACGCCGAACCGGTCCGACAGCCACGCGAACTTTGCACTGGACGGGTAGGCATCGAGCGGCATCATGACCTGCGGCAATCCTCTGTAGGGGCGCAGCATTGCTGCGCCCCTACAGCACATTACATTCCGGTTCATCCTTTCTCTCACGTATGCAGGACCTCGAACTCGGGCGGGATGTTGTGGTTCATGTGGAACAGGTTGGTCGGGTCGTAGCGCGCCTTGATCGCGGCGATCCGGTCCCACGTCGCGCCTGGATAGGCAGCCCGCACGCGCTCTGGTCCTTCATCGCCCAGGAAATTCACGTACGCGCCCGCGTCTCCCTGGTCGAGCGCCGCCGCCAGCTCGGCAACCCACGCCTCGCGCAGCGGCTGGTCGTCAGGTCTCTCGTAGAACGCGGCGACGTTGACCATGATCGGCGACAGCCGATGGGCGTACGCCGTTGCGTCGACAGGGACACGGGCCACTGCCCCGCCCAGCACCCGGATCTGGACAACGCGCATCGGCGAGTCCGAAGCGTGAAGGGCCTCGAGGATCGTGCCGCCGGCGGCGTGGTCGATCGTGTCGACAAAGAGGGTTCGCGCCGCGGCCGTCGGATGGTACCCTTCCTCTTCGGGCATGAATATCTCCGGGTAGTAGATCGGCCGTACCATGTCGGCCAGCGGCTCGGCGAGCGCCCGAAACGGCGCGACGGCGCGCTCGCCAGCCTCGATAGCCTGGTCAGAGCGTAGCGAAGAGTCGCCTGCGTATACCATCAGGGCCATCACGATCATCTTGCCGTGGTGCTCCTCTGGCACCATCGGCATCGGCGGCGCCGGCATGACGTTGGCGATGGTCGACAGCTCGTCAGGCGCAGCATCGGCCGCAGCGACGAACGAGGCGATCACTTCGGGCGTCGCCGGCAGGATCAACATGCCTCCTACGACCCTGTCGACCTGGTGCAACTGGAACAAAAAGCGCGTCACCACGCCCAAGTTGCCGCCGCCGCCCCGGATCGCCCAGAAGAGGTCGGGGTGGTTATCGGCGTCGACGTACAGGATCTGCCCGTTCGCGGCCACCATCTCGGCTGCCAGCAGGCTATCGATCGTCAGGCCGTGCTTG
This sequence comes from Anaerolineae bacterium, assembly GCA_016929795.1. Next base: position 1,695 of record JAFGIA010000324.1, on the reverse strand, counting down.
CGTGACAGAAACCCCACACCGCCGCCCAGCGTGATCCCGCCGATACCTACAGATCCGGTGTCGCCAAAGCCCGTCGCCAGGCCGTGCTCCGCTGTGGCAAGCGTGTACTCGCCGGCAGTCAGCCCCGGCCCGGCCCACGCTACACGGCCGACAGGATCGATGTCCAGCGAGCATAGATTCGACAGGTCGAGCACGATGCCGTCGTCGACCACGCTGTGCCCGGCGGCACTGTGCCCGCCGCTGCGCACCGCCAGCGGCAGATCGGCGTCGCGCGCCACCGAGACGACGTGCGACACGTCACGCGCGTCGACTGCGCGCACGATGGCCGCCGGATAGCGCTCGATGCCGCCATAAAAGACGGTGCGCGCCTCGTCATACTCTTCATCGCCGGGCACGATCACCCGGCCGTTGAGACTCGCCCGCAGCCGCGGGATTATCAGATCCTCACCAACTTGCTGACTCTGTGTCCGTAGCATTTCTCTATTCCCTCCCCATTCATTCACGCTTCGAGTGCGGGCCGATGGAGATCCCAACTTGCTCGAGGGAGCTCACGTGCCAAGCGCACCCTCCCCGAGCAATCCTGGGTCTTCACAGTCACCGGCCCTGCTCCTGGCAAGTCGTGGTGACTTACCGGCGCCCGTAGGTCAGCATCGCGACGCCCGTGCTCGACACCTGCGAGTCGACGAGCTTGAGCCGCTTCAACCCGTTCCCATTCTCGCTGCACTCGAACAGGCGCTTGCCCTTGCCCACGACCACCGGATGCACCAGCAGTGTCAGTTGGTCCAACAGATCCTCCTCCAGCAGAGAGCGGACCAGCGTGGGGCTACCGGCGACGCCGATGTCCCTTCCGGGCTGCCGCTTGAGTCTGTCGATCGCGTCCGCCAACGACCCCTCGACCAGCCTCGAGTTTTGCCAGTCGACCCGATCCAGCGTCGTCGACACCACGTGCTTGGGGATGTGGTTGATAAAGCTTGCGAACGGATCGTCGGGAACCGTGGGCCAGTAGGAAGCCCATTCCTGGTACGTCACCCTGCCCATCAGGGCGTCGTCCATCTGGCCAATGGCTTTTTCCATTGCCGCGCCCATTTCGGCGTCAAAGTGATCGAACTGCCACTGGTCGGGCGATTCGGTCACGCCATCCAACGAGACAAAAAGTGCCGCGACTACCTCTCTCACGTCAATTCTCCTTTCGCGTCATCCTGAAACAAGTCTACACGCTGCCTATCGACTCGGTCACATTACCTTGCCCATAGCTTCTCCCTGGTCCGCCCGCGGCACGCGCCTGCGCACGATCCTCTGTGCCCAGACGCGCGCCACGGCGCGGTGGCGTTCCCTCTACAGCACGGCGGCGCCGGTTTCTAACCGGTCGCGCATCGACTCCTCGCGCGCCCGCTCCTCCGGCGTCAAGATCTCGTTCGAGAACTCGTCCAGCTCGTACACCCGCCGGATCTCGATCTGCGCTTCCTCTCCCTCGCCCATTGGGTCGGGCACGCGTTTGGCCCAGTCGATTGCCTCTTTGAGCGAGTCGACCTCGATCAGCCAGAAGCCGGCGATCAGCTCCTTCGTCTCGGCGAACGGCCCGTCGGTGACGGTGCGCTTGCCACCCCGGAAGTAGACGCGCGCCCCCTCCGAGCTGGGATGCAGTCCCTCGCCCGCCAGCATCACGCCGGCGTTGAGCATCTCTTCGTTAAAGTC
>JAFGIA010000323.1 GCA_016929795.1 Anaerolineae bacterium | reverse complement strand
GCCGACTACAAGATCCAGGCGCTCGACGCTATGCGCGAGACCGTCAATGAGCTGTCGAGCGAGGTGACCCGTGCGCAGAGCTATCTCGACCGTGTGCGGCACAACGAGTTAACGAGTGCCACGGCGGACCTCAAAGTGTTGGCCGCGCTGAAAGCGGATGATGGCGCCGTCACTTTCTGACGTGTGCGAACAGACCTTTGGGGTTTTCGAAACCCCAAAGGTCTTGCTTGATACGAGTGTAGGAGGATAGGATGCGTATTCACGCGAGCGTTCGGCTCGTCTTGTTGTTAACCCTTTTGCTGCCTTTGCTGTTGACAGGCTGCGGTGGCTCTGGAAACGAGCTGACGGTCCTCGCCGGCTCGGAGCTAAAGGACATCGAGCCACTGCTCGACGACATTCGCAAGGAGACGGGCGTCTCGCTGCGGATGGAGTATATCGGCACACTCGACGGCGCCGAAAAGCTGATCGCCGGCGAGGACTATGACCTGGCGTGGTTCTCGCACGCCAAGTATTTGAGCCTGCTCCAGGGCGCCGGTGGGCGCATCGCCGCCCAGGAAAAGATCATGCTCTCGCCCGTCGTGCTCGGCGTGAAGGAAAGCAAGGCGCGCGCGTGGGGCTGGGTGGATAACCCGAACCTGACGTGGCGCGACGTCGTCGACAAGGCGAACAGCGGCGAGCTGCGCTACGGCATGACCAACCCCGCCTCGTCGAACACCGGCTTTACCGCCCTCGTCGGCGTCGCTTCCGCCCTATCGGGCAGTGCTGACGCGCTGCAGTCGTCCGACATCGAGCGCGTGCGCGAGCCGTTGCAGCAGTTCTTCAAAGGCCAGGCGTTGGCATCAGGCAGCTCCGGGTGGCTGGCGGAGAGTTACGTGCGCGAGCAGGGCCGGCTCGACGGGTTGATCAACTACGAGTCGGTGCTCCTCGGTCTGAACGACAACAGGGAGGTGGACGAAGACCTGGTCCTGATCTACCCGAAGGAAGGGATCATCACCGCCGACTATCCGCTGATGCTGATTGACAGTGGCGAGCGGGAGGCATACGACAAGCTGGTAGAATATCTGCGCTCGCCCGAGTTCCAGAAGGAGATGATGGAAACCACGATGCGCCGGCCTGTCACCCCCCAGGTCAAGCTCGACAGCCGGTTTCCCGATCAACTGCTCGTAGAACTGCCCTTTCCGAACAACGTCGAGGTGATCGACGGCCTGCTCTTTTCCTACCTCGACGAGCAGCGTATCCCGTCGCACGCCTTCTTTGTCCTCGATACGAGTGGGTCGATGCGTGGAGACGGCATAGAGGATCTCAAAGCGGCACTCGTGAGTCTAACAGGGACCGATACCACGCTCACGGGGCAGTTCGCCCGTTTCCGCGACCGCGAGCGGGTGACCCTGCTCCCCTTCAGCGACGTCGTGGGCACGCCTTCGACGTTCGACGTGGACATCCAGGACCAAATCGCCTTCGAGCAGATCCGGCAGTATGCAGACGATCTCTACGCGGAGGGTGGAACCGCCATCTATTCCTCGCTGGACGCGGCATACCAGTACATCCAGCAGGCGATACAGCAGGACCCGGACCGCTACTACTCGATCGTCCTGATGAGCGACGGCAACAATACGGACGGCATCTCGGCACGCCAGTTCCTCTCCGCGTACCGCTCGCAGCCTGACAACGTGCAGCAGATCAAGACCTTCCCCATCCTGTTCGGCGATGCCGATGAGAAGGCGATGCAAGAGATCGCCGAGGCGACAGGTGGACGCGTGTTCGACGCCAAGTCCGAGGCGTTGAGCCTGATCTTTAAGGAAATTCGAGGGTACCAGTAAATGACCGGACAACAGCGGTTTCTACTCTTTCTATATAGCAACGCCAATATCGCCGGGTCTGCCCTCGGCATCCTGGGCCTGGTGATCTATTTCATCCTGTCGGTGCTGCTGGGCGGGAGCCCGCTGCTGCTGCTCATCGTGCCCGCGCTCTATCTGATCGGATGGCTGGGGGCCGGCATGATGGCCGGCCCCGCCACCAACCTGCGCCTGCGTCAGCAGCTCACGGTCGACGAGATCCGGGACCAGCTCGAAGCACTGGTCAGAGAGATCCGCAAAAAGGTGCCGGCCGAGATCCTGGCCAGGGTAGAGAGCATCAAGAACTCGATCCTCGAGATCCTGCCCAACATCGTCGACATCACGAGCGCCGACTATGACATCTATACCATTCGCCAGACGGCTCTCGACTACCTGCCCGAAACCCTCGAGAACTATTTAAAGCTGCCGCCCGCTTTTCGCAACCTGCACCCGATCAAGGATGGCAAGACGGCCAAGGACCTGTTGGCTGAGCAGCTCGACGTGCTCGACCGTGAGATGAAAGAGATCGTCCAGGATTTTTGTCGGAACGACAGTCAACGCCTGATGGCGCACGGGCGGTTTTTGGAGAACAAGTTCAACAAGACCGAGATCTGGTTCGACGAGGCGGCGTGATACGCTGCTTGACCGGTTTCTGTGAGGGAGTAGGTATCGGGCATCGGGTGGTGGCGTACCCGAGAAGCAACAGGCGGTTCGACAGAGAGGGGCCGGGGCGTAGATGAAGATACTGGCGCTGATGGGGAGTTACAGGAAAAAGGGGAATACCGCGCGGATCGTGGACATGATCCGCGCGCACATGGAAACCGTTGCTGCGAGCAGCGGCCAAGTGATCGAGTTCGAGACGATCAACCTCGGTCACGTCGACCTGCAGCCGTGCCGCGGCTGCAGGAGCTGTTTCGATCGCGGGGAGGAAAAGTGCCCCGTGAAGGATGATTTCGCCGCCATTCGCGCCGCGATGGACGCGGCCGACGGCATCCTCGTCGCCAGCCCTGTCTATGTCGACGACGTGAATGGCATCACCAAGAACTGGATCGACCGCCTGGCGTACCTATGCCACCGCCCGGGGTTGGCCGACAAGTGCTTTTACCTGGTGGCGACGGTCGCCAGCAGTCCGACGAGGCGCACGCTGAGAACGATGAGCCTTGCCGCGGGCACCTGGGGCGCGTACATCGTCGGGCAGGCAGGATTCCGGATGGGCGCGCTCATGCCCAAGGACAAAGTGGAAAGCCAATATCGTGACAGGGTAGCCGAGGTTGCGGAAGCCCTGTTCCGCGCTGTCTCGGAGCAGGCGTACCTGCGCCCATCCTTTCTGTCGCTGATGATTTTTAGGATCCAGCAGCGCGCCTGGGGGAAAGAGTTACCAGGCACGGTGGATCACACCTACTGGCTCGAACGCGGGTGGCTCGAGCCGCGCTGCACCTACTATATCGATCACCACACCGGCCGGGCCAAGGTGGCGCTGGCGCGCCTCGCCGGCGCCGCGCTCGCCCCGTTCGTCACGTCATGAACGATCCGGTGTTCCAGATCGCGGCCGCGCTGACCGGCGTAGGTGTGGTCGTTGCAAATGGCACGCGTGATGCCACCAAAGACGCCGGGCGGTGAAAGAAAGACAGGTGCAATGATGCCGACAGGTGGGGCGATCACTATCCTTCTACTGCTGCCCAATTTGCTGTGGATGTTTATTCCGGCGCACGACCAGCCTGCGGCCGCTGCCGAGCCGGCCGCACCGTCCTGGCGCGTTCTCGAGATCGTAGAGTGGGTCGGGCGGGTCGCCACACTGGTGATCCCGTTCTTCTACCACTTGGACGTGCAAGAAGCGTGGCATGTTGCCGCGCTGGTGATGGCGGTGGTGGCGCTGCTCTTTTACTATGTTGGGTGGGCCAGATACTTTGTCGGCGGCCGGCGCCACGCGCTCCTGTTCGCGCCGCTCGCCGGCGTGCCGGTCCCGCTGGCGATCAGCCCGATCGTCTACCTGTTGGGTGCATCGGCGCTACTCGGATCGTGGCCGTTGGCGGTGGCGACTCTGGTTCTCGCCTCAGCGCACCTGCCGATCAGTTGGCGGGATTATCGATTGTCTCAAGGAGGCATAGCATGAATGACGTGGGACGCATTATCGTCCTCGCACTGCTCTTTGTACTCGTTTTCGCATCGGGCATCCTGGTGAGATGGAAGGGGCGGCCGCTCAACGTGGCTGTCTCTACGGTGCACAAGCTGATCGCGCTCGCGGCGGGGATCCTGCTTCTGCTGGTCATCTACAGGCAGGCCCAGGTCGATCCACTCGGCGCGGCGAGTTGGGCCGTGATCGTGGTGACCGGTTTGTGCTTTGTTGCCACCGTCGCCTCGGGTGGGGTGTTGAGTGCCGACAGGCCGGTGCAGACCGCGCTCCTGCGCGTGCACCAGGTCGGTTCGGTTCTGGCTGCGCTCGGCAGCGCCGCGACGCTCTATCTCGTGCTCTGACGGTGACAAGTGCGGCGCACTCCGAGGTGCGCCGCACTGAGGAAGGAGACCTCATGTTCTTTGGACACATTGCGGTTGGATTGGCGGCGAAACCGGTCGCGCCCAGGGCACCACTTGGGGCGCTGCTGGTGGCGGCGACGGCAATCGACACACTCTCCGGCGTCTTTGCCGTCGTCGGGCTCGAGACGATCGATGCTGCCGGCAATAGCTCGATCCCCTGGTCTCATGGACTCTTGATGGCCGTCGTGTGGTCGATCGCCGGCTTTGTACTCGCGTATCTGCTGCTGCGCGACAGGCAGGCGGCTGCCGTTCTCGGCCTCGTCGTCTTTAGCCACTGGATACTCGACTTTATCTCGCACCCGATGGGTCTAGGACAAGAGCTGCCGCCCGACCTGCCACTCCTTTTCGAGGGCTCGCCGAAGGTCGGCCTGGGGCTGTACAACTCGGTCCCGCTTGCGCTGATCACCGAGTTCGGCCTCTTTGCGGCGGGCATCGCCGTATACCTGTTGACAACCAGGGCTCAGGACCGCACAGGCAAGTGGGCCTTCTGGGCCATGCTGCTGTTCGTGTTCCTATTGATCCTTCCTGTCGCGGTGCCACAGCTTGCCCTGCTTCCTGTGTTTGCCACGCTCTTGTTGCTGCCCATCGGCAACTGGGTGGACAGGCACCGGCCGGTCGTGCAGCGCAAAGACACCGCGTACTCGGTGATGGGTTGATAGGATTGGAAGGTTGGAAGGCTGGATGGGACACCCGGCGGGTGGCAAGCAGTTCGGGCGAGATGTGCTCGAGTTCTTAACTCGACTGTTGTGTTTTGAGCAAACTGCTTTGAGCTTGTCTGGTAAGAGCATTTGACTTTTCGACTATCATGACTACAATGTCTTTCACGGTCCGTCGGTGCACTCCGTTCGGCGCGCGATTGGTGCAAAATCGGCTTCTGTTGTCGGCACATGAGCCAGGAACAGACGCTGGCAGAACCACCAGCACAAACCTACAAGCTTGTGGCCTTCTACGGCTGCGGTTTTGCACACTCTCGCCCAGCAAAGATGGAGCAAAACAACCCAACCCGGTTGTGAAGCGCTGGCGGGCCTATAACTCGAAGGCCAAGCCTGGTTCAACACTGAACGAGGCGTGTTTTTGTTCAACCAATGCGATTTCCGTGTCATTTCGCACCGCTCAAAACACAACAGTCGAGTTCTTAACAGAGTAGAGCAACACAGATTGCACTGCGCGTACGGCAATGGCATACTATTCGCGCTCACTTGCATCGCGGCTCACCGCACTAACAAAAGGTCCGTTGTTGGCGGGCGAACTGGAGCGCGTTGTCAATTGGCGCGGGAGGTAGCTACGAATGAGTGCCAAAATGGATGTATTGCTTGCTCAGAAGTACTTTCAGGAAGCCGTTGCCTTATTTGCTAGTGACGGGGGCCGGCTATGGGGAACATCTCTGGATGGCCCGATGATTCTTGTGGACTGGGAAACCCGCCTTGCGGTCGCGAACCAACCGGACGCCGAGGGATACCTCGTTCCACAGGGTAATGTTTGGGTTGGCTCGATCCCATCCGATGTCATCCTCGCCAATACAGCAGTGACTTGGGCAGGTGTGCATTGGACGATGGTGATCTGGCAATCACTTTCGGATGATTCCTTGCAGCGTGCCGAGTTCATGGCCCACGAGGCTTTCCATCGCATCCGGGGTGAGATCGGCTTCCCTATGCCCGAGGTTCCCAACGCCAACGTTCATCTCGACACGCTCGATGGGCGCTATTGGCTGCAACTGGAATGGCGCGCGCTGGAGCGGGCACTGGTTGCCCAAGATCCTACAGCAGCGATTGGTGATGCGCTGTTGTTTCGCGCCGCGCGACGGGCGTTGTTCGGTCGTGCCACCACCGAGGAACGATCGCTGGAGATGCATGAGGGCCTCGCCGAGTACACCGGTTTCAGACTCGGCCAGATGACCGAGGTGCATGTCGCCGAGTTCGTGCGCAGTGCTCCAACACGATATCCCAGTTTCGTGCCCTCGTTTGCCTACGCATCCGGCCCGGCCTATGGCTTTCTGCTCGATCGAGTGTATCCAGCATGGCGCGAGGAATTGACATCCGAACACGACCTGGGCGATCTGTTGCAGTCGGCGCTGTCCATTATCCTCCATGGGGCCTTGTCCGCGTGTGCGGCAGCTCGGGCTCGAGTCTACGATGGGGATGCACTGCAACAAAGCGAGGTGGCGCGAGACCAGCAGCGCAAGGTAGAGATTGCCACATACCGTGCGCGCTTGCTCGATGGACCGGGCCTGATCCTCCCCCTTACCGCCAGAGTGCAATGCGCCTTTGACCCACGCGCGACGATGCCTATCCCCGAGTCGGGCACGGTGTTTCCATCCATCCACGTCAGCGATGCCTGGGGCATTCTGAATGTGGAGCGGGGTGGGCTCTGGATCTCGAACGATTGGCGTACCGCCCGCATCGTTGCCGCCGATGACCTGTCCAGCCACCGCTTATCTGGCGACGGGTGGACGCTGCAACTGGCAGAGGGATGGGGAATTCAAGCCGCCGAACGCCCCGGCGACGTAGAACTGGTGCAGTAGACGGGCGGCGTGCTACCTCGCCGGCACCCACCCGCTTTCTTTCACCAACGCCTGCCCCTCGGCACTCGTCGCAAAGTCGACGAACGTGTGCCCGAGGGGCTGTGTCAGCGGCCCTGTGAGCAGGAGCAGTGGGCGGATGAGGCGGTAGGAGCCGTCGCGTGCGGTTTCTTCTGAGGGCAGCACGCCGTCGATCGACACCAGTTTCAGGCCGGGCTCGATGTTGCCAAAGCCGACGTAGCCGATCGCTCCCGGTTGGTTCGCCACGGCGGCGGCGGTGTCTCCGGCGGTCATGGCCGTGTCCGTGTTCGGGGCGGCCGGCTCTTGCTTGTCCAGCGCGATCTCGTCGAATGCGCCGCGCGTGCCCGACGTCTTTTCGCGGATCACGACGACGATCTCCTGGCCGGCGCCTCCGAGCTGTTGCCAGTTCGTGATCTTGCCCAGGAAGATGCCCTGCAACTGCTCCACCGTCAGGCTGTCTACCGGGTTCTCGCCGTGGACCACGACGGCAATGACGTCGACGGCGATTTGGTGCTGGTCGATGCCATTGGCCTCTTCCGGCTTTAGGTTGCGCGACGCCATGCCAATGTCCACGGTGCCGTCGTGGATGGCTTCGATGCCGACTACGCTGCCACCCGCGGCGATGTCGAGGGTAACGCCGGGGTTGATCGCCTTGAAGGCCTGGCCAAGCCTGTCGGCCAGGGGCTGGACGGTGGTGCTGCCGGCAAAGGTGATCCGGCCGGTGAGCGGGGCCGGCGATGGCGCGGCGGGTGTCGGGTCCGGCGTCCCACAGGCGGCGACGAACGCGATCAGGCAGACAAGGGCACTCACGATGGCCACGGCTTTACGCAACATATGGTTCCTCCTCCACGATCTCGGTGATTTGTCGGTGAACGGGGGCCGGCGATGGGCAAAATGAATGTAAAAGTCGAGCCGTGCCCCACGCAGCTCTCGACCCAGATGCGGCCACCGTGCAGCTCTACGAGCTTGAGCGCAATCGGCAGGCCGAGCCCGCTTCCCTGAAACCGGCGGCTCTCGGTGTTGTCGGCCTGCACAAACTCTTTGAAAATATCTTCAAGCTTGCCGGTAGGGATGCCGACGCCGGTGTCGCGTACGCTCACCTGCACGGCGGCTTTGGGTGCCTCCGCCCCCTGATCGTGCATTTCCGCCATGCATGCATGGATCACGATCTCGCCCCGCTCGGTGAATTTAGCGGCGTTCGAGAGCAGGTTGAGCAGTACCTGATGCAGCCGCCGCCGGTCGACGCACAGGGGCTCGATGCCTGGCTCGATCTCGGCGTGTACCGTAACTGGCTTTTCTGCAACGAGCGACAGGGTGGCGCCCAGAGCGGCCTCGATTGCGGCGGCAATGTCCACTTTTTCGAGCACAAGCTCCATCTCGCCGGCATTGATGCGCGACAGATCGAGCAGGTCGTTGATCAGCGCCAACAGGTGCCGCCCCGAGTCGTGGATATTCGAGATGTCCTCGACCTGCGTCTCGGTGAGTGGGCCGCTCATCTCTTTGAGCAGCATTCGGGAAAAGCCGATGATGGCGTTAAGCGGGGTGCGCATCTCGTGGCTCATATTCGCGAGGAATTGATCTTTGAGTCGATCGACTTGCGCCAGCCGGTCGGCGGTTTCGCGCTGGCGGCCATAGAGCCGCGCATTGTGCAGCCCCATCGCGACGTGGTCGGCAAGCGCCAGCAGCAGGCCGATCGTCTCGGGTGCAAAGCGGTCCGGTTCGGCACTTTGCACTTCCAAAATACCGATCAACGCGTCGCCTGTAAGCAGCGGGATGGCTGACACGCAGCACGTGCCACGACAAATTGCCTGAAGCTGCTTGCTGGACAGTATCGAAAGGTCGTGGACGATCCTGGGCTCGCGGGCCGCGGCGGCGATGCCGATCAGCGAATCTTGCTCAAAAGGCATGCCAGTCTGTCGCACCTCGACCAGGCACCCGTCCGCGCCAATCGCTTCTTTGAGCGCGACCGTGTGCCGGTCTTCTGACAAAAAGTAGAGTGCGACGGAATGGAACCTCAGCCTGTCATAGATCAATTCCACCGAGCGCCGCGTGATCACCTCGATGTTCAGGCTGGAGGAGACGGACCGCGCCACTTCGGCCGCGGTCACCAGCTCGTGCGTCCGTGCCTGGACCTTGGCCTCGAGCCCGCCGTACAGATCGCGCAGCTCGCTCACCATCGTGTCGAACGCCGTTTCCAGCAGGCCGATCTCGTCCTGGCCGCCGATGGCGTAGGGATGCTTCCTGGCGGGTGTACCGTCACGCACACCATGCGCCGCGCGGAGCAGGTCTCCACGAGCCACCGCTCCGGTCACTGCGGCCAGGCGTTCGACGGGTCGAGCAATCGAGCGTGTGAGAAGCACGCCCAGGTAGGTGACGAGCATCATGGTGAGCAGTGCGCTGCCGATCATGACCTGCAACCCCGTCCCCGTCACATGGGCAATGTCGGCCGTCGAGCGCACCAACTGGAGTTGTGCGTCCGAGCCGCCCAGCGTGAACGACACGTAGTGCGCATAGTGACCCCGATCGCGTGCGACCGGGATCTCTGCGGTGGTGACCACCCCGCCCTCAATGTCCAATGCGAGCTCGGACGCCAGGCGGTAGCGGGCCGACAGGCGCGCCAACTCGGTCTCCAGATCCACCCCGGCGACGACGGCGCCTGAGCCATCTGGCATGGCGGCGTGATAGAGGAGTAGCGGGCGCCCGCCGACGAAGCGAACGGCCGGCCGGCCGGATGGCACCTGATCGAGGAGCGAGGTTTCGCGATAGAGTGCCGGCATGACGAGGTTCGCCCGCGCCTGCCCTCGATCGTCATAGATCTGGACGAGATCGACGCCGAGCCTGTCGCGGATCACCACAGCTCTGCTGTTGATCGCGTTGAGCGCCAGCCCTGGAGCACCCGTTTCGTGCTCCTCCTCTGCCAGCGATTTCAAAACCTCGGGATCGTTTGCCAGCAGGCTGGCGGCATTGATCACCGTGTCTACCCGCGCTTCCAGGCCCTGTGTCACTCGTTCGGCGTCGGACGTGACTTGCTGTGCCAGGAGCTGGTTCCGCGTCAAGGCGGTGCCCACCACAAAGGCGACGGTGCTGCCGAGAAGCGAGACGAGCATCAAGCTCACCAACGGCAGCAGCAGCTTGCCGCTGAGGGAGCGGAGCTGGAACCTGCGGTAGAGCAGGGCGAGAAAGGCGTCAGGCATAGTCGGGCACGCGGAGCGACCGTCCCGGATCAATCCAGGGCGGCGGGACTTGTAAAAAGTCGACGCACTCGGCGTCTTGCAGGCAGTGGTTGAGCCGGCACAGGTCGACGCGGGAGGTGAGGTCGAGCGACAGCGGCGTGACCGAGATCACGCGGTCGACCAGCACGGCCCACACGTCCGAGTCTACTTCGGCTTCCTCCGGGTTCGTAATCACGGCGTAGCCGGGTCGGCCGTGGCTGTTCTTTCGGTCGGGCGCCAGCGGCAAGAAGTAGCGGCGGCGCGACTGGGTGCTCAGCCACCAGGGCGTCTCGGGTGTGGCATCGCGCGGGACGTTGATGTTCAAGGCGTGGACGTCGTACGGCAGTGCGCCCGCCAGCAGTCTACTCGCAAAGAAGTGGGTGATGGCCACGGCCGCTGCATAGTCGGCGCTGTCGTCGCCCGTCAGGTGGTAGGCCGCGTCCATCTCCAACGACACCGCCATCGCCGGCAGATCAAAAGCCGCGCCTTCAAGGGCGGCGCCGACCGTGCCCGAGACCGTCACTTCGGTGCCCAGGTTGAGCCCAAAGTTGATGCCCGACACAACCAGGTCGGGCCGGCGAGGGGCGAACTCGAGCACGCCGTGGACGACGGCCAGTGCAGGGCTGGCATCCACAGCGTACGCTGCGACGGTCTGCCCGGCGAGATCCACGCGACTGCTGGTGACGCGGCCTGTCACGTGGTGGGGCATCGAGCGGCCGGCCCCGGACCACTGCCGGTCAGGGGCCACTACCAACACCTCTCCGAGCGGCAGGAGGGCCTCGGCCGCCGCCCACAGGCCGCGGGATTGGATGCCGTCGTCGTTGGTGACGAGGATCAGGGGACGTTCTACATTGTTATGATCAAGGGTCACGTGACCACCTCCAAAATCGTCTTCACATTGTGTGACTGTTTACCATCTCGAGGAGCAGGCCGGTCGCTCACGCCAACGTTTTCTGTTAGCGCCGCTGCTTCGGATTTGGCGGCAGGCAGCCGCACACGAAAGGTTGAGCCGCGCCCGACAGCGCTCTCTACTTCGACCTGGCCACCGTGCAGCGTGACAATCTCGTGTACGATCGCCAGACCGAGACCCGTTCCACGCACCGCCGAGTTGCGCGCGTCCTCGCTTCGGTAAAATCGCTCAAAGATGTGCGGCAGGTCATCAGGTGCGATGCCCACGCCCGTGTCCTGCACCTCAATGCACACTTGTTCAGCCGCCGGATCGAAACAGGTACGGACGTGCACCTCTCCGGCGGGGGTGTAGTTCAATGCATTACTCACCAGGTTCGTCGCCACCTGGATCATCTGATTGTGATCGCCGAGCACGGCGGGCAGGCGGCCGTTGTGTTCCCAGGCAAGGGTCAATCCGGCTGCCTGCGCCTGTGGGTGGTGGGCGTCTACAACCTGCGCGACGATGGCGTTCATGTTCAGCGGCCGGACATCGTTGGTGGCATGGGCCGAGTCGATGCGCGAGATGCTCAACAAATTGTCAATGAGGGCGGTCAGGCGGTTGGTGTTTTCGAGCATAATGCCGAGAAAGCGCCGCTGGAGCTCCGTGGTCGGACCGGCGCGCCCGCGAAAGACGAGATCGCCGTACCCCTTGACAGAGGTGAGCGGTGTGCGCAGCTCGTGCGACACATCAGAGACAAACTTGGACTTGAGCTGGTCTAGCTCCAGCAGCCGCTCGTTCGCGGCACCAAGCTCCTGATTTGCACTTGCCAGCTCGTACACCTTGGTCTCCAGTTTCTGGTAGAGGCTGCGCAATTGGGCGACCATGCAGTTGAACGAGGTGGAGAGCAGACCGATCTCGTCGCCGCGGCCGATGCCAAAGTGGAGCTTGAGAGGCGGATTGTGCATGTGTACCTCCTGACCCAGGTCGCCCTCCGCGACGGCTTGTGCCGCTGCCGCAAGGTGTTCCACTGGCAGTGCGATGGAGCGGGCGACGAGCGTCGCGAGCGCCATGAGCAGAAGCGTGGTGAAGAATGTGCTGCCTACCATGACGAAAAGCCCCGTGGTGGTGACGCGCGCTACGTCGCCTGTCGAGCGCACCAGGAGCAGGTCGGCAGGCGTCCGGCCCAGGTCGAGTGGCACGTGACGGGCGTACTGGCCATGCCTGAGGCCGTTGCGTGTGTCGAGAGGGGCACCGCCGCCCCTGAGATACAGGGGTCCGCCCCTGGGATACAGGGGTCCGCCCGCGGTCACCTGCACCCCTTCGGCGCTCACGGCCAGCTCCGACAGCAGCCTGTAGCCGGACGAGAGACGTCCCAACTCTGTCTCCAGGTCGATGCCGGCGATCACGGTGCCGCCTCCGCCCGAGGGATACTCGGGTCCGCCCGGCAGATCTGCGCGGCTCAGGAGCAGCAACCTGCCACCCACGGCATGGAGTGCGGGCGTTCCCGGCTGCACCACGTCGAGCAGGGACGACTCGCGGTAGAGCGCGGACAGCACGAGGTTGGTGCGTGACCGGCCCACGTCGTCAAAGATCTGGATCAGATCGACGCGAAAGCGCTCACGCACGACCACGGCCCGCTCGTTCAGCGTGCGCAGCCCCGTCTCGTCGTTCCTTTCCAGCGCAGCAGCCACGTCAGGATCATGCGTCAGCATGGCGGCGACATCGACGAGGGTGTTGGTGCGGGAATTGAGGGTGGCTGTGATACGCTCCACCTCGCCGTCCATTTGCTGCTGCACGAGCTGTCTCTGAGTCAGTGTGGTACCGGCCACAAAAGCCAGCGTGCTGGCGAGCAGTGAGACCAGCATCAAGCCGGCGATGGGAAGCAGAAGCTTGCGACTCAGCGACCGTGTGCGCCATCGGTGGCGCAGGGATTTGACGGTGATGTGCATGGTGTTGTGACGATGAACGTCTTACCCGCGATGTCGCGGGTTGGAAATCACCTCTTCCGTCTCGCGCACCAGCTGGCCGCCACAGTCTGGACAGCGGCGGACGTTGCGATAGCGAAAAGCGCGATACGTGCACTGCGTGCAGTGATACCAGTAACGCTGCGGCATGTCGTCTCCTCTTTCGTCAAGTCGGTGTGGATCTGATCGATATTCAATTTGACCCACAGGCGTAGTATGCCGCATTCGCGTTAAGCGCTGTTTAACGCCAGGTTAACGGTTTGTTAAGGTTGTCCGTGGGCAATTTGCCGATTTGCAGTGCTCGGTGGATAGCTACGTCGTGCACCGGACTTTTGGTCCGGACGCAATACTCAGGTGCTGCCGCGATGTACGCGCGACAGCACCTGCTCCATTTCCTTTTCCCCTCCCTCTTGGCAGGGAGGGGAAAGAGGGGATTTGCCGTAGCGAAGCGAGAAAGTGCGCTTTGAGGTGTTGAGTCGATATCCACTCGAATCTTTTGACTCCATCCGTCAAATGCTGCCCATTCCCACCATGTCCGAATTTAGCTCCTCGAGTTGGCCTGTCTCCATATAGACCACCCGCTCGCACAGGTTGAT
>JAFGIA010000322.1 GCA_016929795.1 Anaerolineae bacterium | reverse complement strand
CTTAGAGGATCTCGCGGTTGCGCTCGGGATGTTCACTCAAAACATCACGGCAAAGTTCGCATTGCCGGTTTCGTTCAGCCCAGAGGATCAACTTAAAGAACCTGTCGCAGCGATGCTTAAGGCGATTGGTGATGCTCTTCACCTGAAGGTGGAGGTTGTCACCGAGGTACACGTCACTGATCTAGCGGGTCGTCCCGACATGGGCGTCGCTGTCAAATCCCTGCTCACGGGACACGTCGAGCTCAAAGCCCCTGGCAAAGGAGCAAACACCAAAAGGTTGCGGGGTGCAGACAGACGGCAGTGGGAAAAGTTCAAGGATCTGCCGAACCTCGTGTACACCGACGGGAACGAGTGGGCGCTGTACCGCAATGGCGAGCGTGTAGGGAAGCTGGTTCGTCTATCGGGCGACGTGACCACGGATGGGCGCGATGCTGTGAGCAGATCAGACGCAGAAGCGCTGCTGGAGCTTTGTCGGGACTTTTTGTACTGGGAGCCCATCACACCGTCCACGGCGCGTGCTCTAGCCGAGATGCTGGCACCCATCTGCCGACTATTACGGTCTGATGTACTCGACGCGATCCAAAATTCCGGTTCCAACCTGAGCGGCTTGGCCGCAGACTGGCGCCGCTACCTTTTCCCAGATGCCGATGACATGCAGTTCGCCGATGCCTATGCACAGACGCTAACCTACGCCTTTCTGCTGGCCCAGTTGTCTGGCGCAGACAGCTTATCTGTTCCAGATGCCGCCAAGGCCATACGCGGAGGGCACCAGTTGTTGGCCGACGCGCTGAAAATTCTCGGATACGAGGCCGCGCGCCAAGAGATTGAGGTACCTGTCAGCTTGTTGGAGCGCATGATCGCTGCCGTCGATGTCGAAGTCTTGATGAGAAAGAGCCCGGGCGATCTCTGGCTCTACTTCTACGAAGATTTCCTCGCAGCGTATGATCCCCGAATGAGAAAGGATCGCGGGGTCTACTATACACCCGTCGAGGTTGTGCGGGCACAGGTCAGGCTTGTCGCCCATTTGTTGGCCGACCAATTCGATGCCCAGTTTTCGTTTGTTGATTCGACGGTGATAACACTTGATCCAGCAGCAGGGACCGGCACGTATGTACTCACAGCCGTGGAACATGGCCTGAAGCAGGTTTCAGACCGCAAAGGCTCTGGAATGCGCGCCACGTACGCAACCACAGCAGCCAAGAATGTACACGCGTTTGAAATTCTGGTGGGCCCATACGCCGTCGCACACCTGCGTCTTACACAGCAGATCTTTAGCCAGGGAGGAAGGTTGCCCGCTGATGGAGCGCACGTGTATCTCACCGACACCCTGGAATCGCCTTACGCACCGCCGCCACAGCTCCCGACACTTTACCGTCCGTTAGGGGAAGAGCACAGGCGAGCCCAGCAAGTGAAGGCGAAAACGCCGGTGCTGGTCTGCATTGGGAATCCGCCATACGACAGACAGCAAATCGCCGCGGGGGCAGACGAGAAACGCAAAGGCGGGTGGGTTCGTTTTGGTGACGCCGACGATGAAAGCGATGCTTTGCTCAAAGACTTTATCGAGCCGCTTGCCGAGTACGGACTTGGCGTTCACGCCAAGAACCTCTACAACGACTATGTCTATTTCTGGCGTTGGGCGCTCTGGAAGGTATTCGAGACGAAATCCGGCCCGGGGATCGTGAGCTTTATCACCGCCTCATCGTACCTGCGTGGTCCAGGCTTTGCAGGGGTGCGCAAGGTAATGCGCGAAACATTTGACGATCTGTGGATACTCGACCTGGAAGGCGACAACCTGGGAGCACGAAAAACCGACAACGTCTTTGCGATTCGGACCCCCGTTGCCATTGCCATCGGTGTACGCTACGGCGCACCTCAGCGTGATACCCCTGCGAATGTATATTACAGCAAGATAGAGGGCACGCACGACGACAAGCTGGCAGTGCTCGACAGCATCACTCGTTTCGAGGATTTGCCGTGGCGCGAGTGCCTCTCCGGCTGGATTGACGTCTTTTTGCCGCGAGGCGAGAGCGACTACTGGGACTGGCCGCTTCTGACCAACCTGTTTCCGTGGCAAGAAAACGGGATGCAGTTCAAGCGCACCTGGCCTATCGGCGAGAGCCGCGAGGTACTGACGCGACGATGGGAAAAACTCCTAAGTTTACCAGCGCCCGAACGTGGGAAGGCACTCAAGGAAACAGGGGCTCGCAAAACAAGCAGAAGCTATCCGACAATGGAAAACAGCGATCGAGAGCTTCCTCCAATCCAGACTCTCAAGCCGGGTGTACCACCCCACGGGTTGACTCGGTACGCTTACCGGAGTTTTGATCGCCACTGGGTCTTGCGTGACAATCGGCTCTGTGACCGCCCTCGGCCTACCCTCCAATCAGCGCACGGAGAGAAACAAGTCTATCTGACCAGCCTGCTTACAAAAGTAATGGGAACAGGACCAGCAGCAGTAGCTACGGAGCAGCTCCCCGATTTGGACTATTTTTGTAACCGGG
The DNA here is from genome assembly GCA_016929795.1 of Anaerolineae bacterium. The sequence continues at coordinate 7,702 of JAFGIA010000322.1, read as the reverse complement.
GAGCCAAAGACGTGATCCCGCTTTGGCGAAACGCTGCCGCAACAGATGCCAATATCACTGGAGGAGTGTTGAGAGTGTTGGGGCAGACTTACGGCTATGCCGTGGCTGCGGAGGACTTTTTTGCCTACTGCTATGCGCTCTTGGTGACGCCGGCCTACGTCAGAAAGTTTTGGGATGAGCTGACGATCCCTGGCCCACGCATCCCCATCACGAAAGACAGCACCTTGTTTGAACAAGTTGCTGCCCTCGGCAGGAATCTGCTCTGGCTACATACCTACGGCGAGCGCTACGTGCCGACAGGCAGAAAGCCTGGCCGATTGCCGGCAGGGTTCGCCAGATGCAAGGTCGGCACGCCTGCCACTCCTGAAGAATACCCTGAGGAATTCGCCTACGATCCGGCCAAAAAGGAACTGCACGTCGGCAAGGGGATCTTTGAGAACGTACGTCCCGAGGTGTGGGACTTTAGTGTCTCGGGGCTTGAGGTCGTCAAGTCCTGGCTCGCCTACCGCATGCGTAACCGCGCCGGGAGATCGTCCTCGCCGTTGGACGACATCCGGCCCGCTGTATGGCAGTTCGACGAGGAACTGCTCGATCTGCTGTGGGTGCTTGATGCCACGGTCGACTTGCTGCCGCAGGTCGCAGAGGCACTCAAATCTGTCCTCGCAAGTGACTTGTTTGTAGCCGCCGATTTCTCTGAACCGACGGACGCCGAGCGCCAGGGACCAAAAGGTGATCTCCCGCTTTTCACTTATGCGGACATCGAGGTTGAGGCGACCGAAGAAGAAGGCGACGAGTAAGACGGGACGTTTGTCTGGGCTCCATCGACCGAAGTGGTGCCTCACCTGATCAGACGAAAGAGCATGGACGTGGGAGCATCCTGACCAGCAGGTGATGTGGCCCAGTGTGAAGGAGACGAATATGGCTTCGCAGGATGTGGCGTTGTGGGGCATCCACGCCGGCAAGACCGGTGATGCTGATCGCCTTTTCCTCAAAAAGAACTACATCGCCATCGGCTGGGACAAAATGGGCGATCTCGGAGCGCTGGAGGCCGACCGTGAAGCGTTCAAGGCCAGGTACGCCGAGGCGTACCCTGACGCCAAACCCGGTGCCATCCCGACGAGTGGCGGCCAGCTCTTCCGCTTTGTCCACGAAATGAAACCGGGAGACCTTGTCGTGTACCCGTCACAGCGCGACCGCCACGTCCATCTCGGCCGGATCGAGGGCACGTACCGGTACAACCCAAAGCTCGAACCAGGCTACCCCAACGTGCGCCCCGTCAAATGGCTGCGAGTCGTGCCGCGGACCCATTTCACACAAGGAGCGCTGTATGAGATCGGCTCAGCCATGAGCCTCTTCCAGGTCAAGAATTATGCTGACGAGTTCTTCGCCGCGATTGAGGGTAAGCCTGTTGCACCCACCGCCACGGAGGATGAAACGATTGCCGTTGTGGCTGCTGACATCGAGCAGACAACACACGACTTTATCCTGAAGCGCCTTGCCCAGGAATTGAAAGGCCATCCCCTGGCACAATTCGTCGCGCAACTACTCGGCACGATGGGCTACCGTACGCGCGTCTCGCCCGAAGGCCCTGACGGCGGCGTTGACATCATTGCCCACAAAGACGAACTGGGCTTCGAGCCGCCGATCATTAAAGTGCAGGTCAAGAGCAGCGAGGGCAACGTGGGCAGCCCAGACGTGCAGGCGCTTTACGGCACGGTCGAATCGCGCGAGCACGGTCTGCTCGTCACGCTCGGCAGTTTCACCGCCCCGGCGCGTAACTTTGCCCGCAACAAGAGCAACCTGCGTCTCGTCGACGGCGACGAGTTGGTCGACCTGATCCTCCAGCATTACGAGGCACTAGACTCGCGCTACAAGGGGCTTATCCCGCTCAAACGGGTGTACGTTCCCGAGGCGCTGGAGGAGGCAGAAGGCTAAATCAGGTGTTGGACTCGCCTTTTCTCTGTACCATTGTAAGTTGGACTGGGTGGCGAAGAAAGGAGTAAAAAGGCGACTTTCATCGGCAATTCGAAGGCTGCCTAGGTGCAAGGGCGCTGGGTGAAGTTGAGGAGTCCAAGGCGGATTATTGAGATGGGTGAACAGACCTCATCCTTTTGAGATTCGTTACAAGACCGTGCAATGTGTCAGCCAGCAAACTTGCTGTGATGTGGTGGGCGTTGGGATAAGTGGAAGCGGTTGAGTAATCGGTGTCGATAGCTAGAGACATAACGGCGGCACAGCAGGAATCAAGTCGTAGGCGCTTCGCATGTCCAGATGGGATGAAACAACGAACGGACCGTTCCTCTACAATCTCGTAGCCATACGAGACCTTCTTCGTGCCGCCTTTAACGACAGTGAACTCCGTCGATTCTGTCTGTATCGCAAGCCTCTCGCGGCAGTAGTGACCTCCTTCGGCTCACGCTTCAGCCTTGATGAACTGATCGACACGATAATCCAGTTCTGTCAGAACCGGCAGCTCCTATCATACCTTTTGACAGAGGTGGCAGCGTACAATCCGCGGCAGTACGAACAACATTTGGAGCATCTATACGAGAGCGTGCCGGGAGTTAGTCTACCGCAACCACAAGGATCATTGGCCTTGGCCCGACAACTCTTGGAGCAAGATTTAGTAGACGAAGCAGTCACGTGGCTGGAAAAGGCGCATCGGATCTATCCGCAGGATGATGACGTTCGCCGCCTATTCGCCGAAGCGATCTTTTGCAAAGGTGTTCGGGTTTATATCAGAGAGCACAATCTGCCACACGCGAAGCGTGCGTTCGAACACACGCTCGCTCTGGATCCTTTTCATCCACGCGCCGATCTATTGCTGGCGGAGGTCGCGCACCAAGAAATGGTGCGAACACGAGAAAGGCGGCCAGCTTTTCTGGTGAGAGGGCTAACTCTCTTGTTCGTGGTGTCGTGTGCAGCCGCGCTGGTATATATCTCACTTGTTGACTCGTCACCACCTGCAATTAAACATACACCCACTTTTGCTGTCACTGATTCCTCCACAGGCCCAACACGTGAGATCTTCACAGCCTATCCACTCAGCACAGCTATGACAATGATATCTCCCACGGGAGAACCTGGAAGTACAGGTACAGCCACGAGCACCCGGTCCAGCTCGACATCTACTACCACACCGACACCTAGGCTAGATCGCACTCCCTCATCCACGCGTGCGTCGACGGCGACTGCCGCGAAGACGGCTACCCTTCCCCCTACCTCTGGGCAATACTGTCCCAACCCCGACGTATGCATCACCTCACCACTACATGGTGCCAGACTGCAGGGGATCGTCTCGATCGTTGGCACGGCCAGGATCAACGACCTCTGGTACTACAAGCTCGAGTTTCGGCAGGAGGGCTTCCCGGAATGGAGCTTTTTGCACCTTTCCGAACGGCCCGTAGACCAGGGCGTGCTCATGAACTGGAACACTACAACAGTACCCGCAGGCATCTACTATCTACGTTTGGTCGTGGTGGATCAGACGGCTAACTATCCCGACCCATATGTGATCAAAGTGATGATCGACAACTGAGAGCCTTGGTCGCGAGATGAATGGACCTCGACACGGAGCATTCGTTCACGGCGAAAAGCACTCACCAGTGTAACCGTTTTTTTCGCTACACAGTAATCCCCCTGTCCTCCTTCCTACCGCCTTTAGCACCCCTAGATCCGCAACATCCCGCATTTTGTCCTATTGTGTCCTATTGCGCCTATTCCTCACCTGGGTGCACAGAGTCACACATCCCTGGTCGTGCAGGATAGCCTTCTCTTTTACGCGCGCGAGCAATACCCCTGTATACTGCTGCCCGCCCACTTTGACGACCAAAACTCACGATCTTTTGCCATGGTGTAGGTATTTGTCGGATCTCTCATCCGGAATGTCCCGCAATAACTAAAAATGTAAAGGTGGATCTGGCGCGGAGGGGCTACCTCTCGTGACCGTGATAGATGATATATAGGTGATCCCGAAAAGGGGTATACGGGGGTCTACCCCCCCTATCTCATTCAAGAGCACCTATCCCCTTACGCACGCGCCCCCTGCTTGCCGTAACCTCGCAGGCTAGCCCCAAGCTGACTCTGTCTGCGCCCTCGCCGTCGTTTCCCCAGGAAACGAGCACAAGCTCATTGTGCGGTGGCCTTCGTGGCCACCATCCAGCCCTGCCCATCATGGGCGGGGCTTTTTTGTTATCCCAAAACCAATTCCAAACCAAAGGAGACGAAAGATGAAACTCACAATGGATCAGGTCGAAGCCAAGATGTCTCGTGTCTGGAACCGCGAGGTGTTCGTGGTCCCCTACCGCCTCGCGGGCAACCGCTACACCTACGCCGCCAGCGACCACGGCGAGCACTGGCTGCCGCTCAAGACATCTTGGGTTGACGGCCGGCAGGTGTTCGAACCCGCGGATGGTGACTGGCCCGAACCACGGCGCATCACGTGGGAGGATGCCGTGCTCGTCGCCTCGCAGCTCGCCATGAACCACTTCTTGAGTCAGCACAACCGCGCTGTCCTCAAGCGCCTGCCCCGCGCCGCAACCATCGCTGAGATGCGGCGATGGACCCAGGTGGGCGACGCGGCCGACACCTGGCTCTTCCCCAGCTCCACCAACTCGGGCGTGACCTACCACGTCAACGGTCGCTGCACGTGCCCCGACTATATCCACAACGGCGTGCCGGGTGGGTGGTGCCAGCACCGGCTTGCGCGGGCACTGGCAAAGCGCGCAGAGGAGATCCTGAAAGAGCAGAACAGGGCCGGGAATGATGCGCACTCTCCGGTCCCTCAGCCGGCCGCTCAAGAACCCGCCTGCACCAATGCTACCACACAAGGTGCAGAAGGGCAAACACGGCGGGTGGAGCTTATCGTAGCCTACCAGGCCAACGAGGTCGTCGTGCTGCCCCGCGTGAACGGCAACGGGCAAGTGGTCACGTTTCGGCTCGACGGCAACGAAACGACCCCGCCCGCAGAGACCCTGCCCGACATCTATCGCTGGCTGCAAGCAGAGGGCTATGTGCCCGGTAGCTTCCAATGGCTCGGCTGGGAGCACGGGCTCAGGCAACGCAAGCAAACCTATATTCGCACGGAGGTGCAAGCATGACCGCAGAATACAACGTCCCGGTTCCCCAAGGGCACGCACTGATGGAGCGCGGCAACACCGCTGCCCGCTACGCTGCCCGCCGCATCGAGAACCTGATCGTCCTGCCGCAAGACCTGGAAGACATGACCCAGGAAGCGGCGATCACCTACTACGAAACGATGGACCGCACGGGCGATGATGGGATCGCCTTCTACGGGGCGATGCGCGCCGCTCACCGCTGCTACATGCGGCAGTGCGTGGGCCGCAACCCGTTTGGCGATTCCCTCGACAGGCCGACGTGCTATGGCCGAGAGCGCCAGGAGTACAGCAGGCTCGACGTGATGGAACACGGCGATAAATCGAGCTGGCTGTCGCACGCCGACCTGCTTGCCCTGGTCAAAGAGGTTGGCGGCTACAAACGCCCGCTGCGCGACACCTACGAGAACGACGCCAAGGTGCTGCGCCTGCTGCTCGAAGGGTACGACAACGCCGCAATCGCCGTCACCCTCGGCTGGAAGGAGCAGCAGGTCAAGAGCAAGCGACGACGGCTGAAAGACAACCTGAAAGCCTACTGCGAGCGCGAGGGCATCCCGCTCCCTGAATGGGGGCCGGGCGGCTGGCGGCAGTCGCACGACTATGGCCTGTCAGGCAAGCGGCAAGGACGCCGACAGCAGTAAAAGCCCCGGTACACAAGCCGGGGCTTTTTTGATCCCCCATAACTGAATACTGCCCGTGCCCTCGGTGGCCGGCGCGGCTCAATGCCGCGGGGAGACAGGTTCGATTCCTGTGCATGGGCACTCGTTCCAAAGAAACCGTAATCACATGCTTGCCAAAATCAGGCGCAAACCGAAAGGAGATGCAGAATGAAACTCTCAGTCAAAGCACAGGCGGCACTCGATCAGGTGGTCGAGCAGTTCAAGTCGGGCGATCTGTCCCCGGTGGTCAAGATTGCCCGCATCCAGCGGCAGGGCGACGGCATCCCCTCCGACAAGTGGAGCCTCGGCAACAAGGTGCTCATCTACATCCAGACCGGCACGCTCGACTGTCGTGGGTTCCGGCAGTGGCAGGAGGCGGGGCGCAAGGTGAGCAAGGGCGCGCGCGCTGCCTTTATTCTCGCCCCGATCATGGTGCCCATCAAGGACGCCGACACGGGCGAGGCACGCCCCGTGCTCAAAGGCTTTCGCTCCGTCGCGGTCTTTGCCGACCACCAGACGGAAGGCGACCCGCTGCCCGAGGTCGACTACACCCCCGTCGAGCTGCCCCCACTCGCCGATGTGGCGCGCAGCCTGGGCGTCGAGCTGACCTACCAGCCCTTGCCCTCCGACAGGCTCGGCGCGTGCGACGTGACAGGCAGACGGATCAAGCTCGGCAGCCACGACCCCGGCGTCTTTTTCCACGAGCTGGCCCACGCCGCGCACGCCAGGATCGAGGGCAAGCTTAGGGGCGGGCAGGACCCCCGGCAGGAAACGGTCGCCGAGTTCACGGCGGCGGTCCTGATGCACTTGTACGGCCTGGGCGACAGAGCCGGCAACTGCTGGCAGTACGTTAAGCAGTACGCGGCCGACCCGCTGCAGGCGATTCTCACCGCGCTTGGCACGGTGGAGAAGGTGCTCGACCTGCTGCTGGACGAAACCCACACGCAGAGCCGCGCCGCCGTTCTGGCAGAAGCGCCATGCGGCTATGGCAACGGCACGTATGCACAGAGCGACGAAAACATTCGCGCTTTTGTGTGCATGGACGATACCCCTGACCTGCACGCGCAGGACCAATTTCCGTGCGGAAATACAAACACACAGCCGAAGGAGGCAAAGATGCAGACCCGATTGACACAGCAGATGATGGGCGCGTTGGCCGAGCCGTTCCCGCCAGAGGCGATCCAGTGGAAGCCCGGCGCGACGAACAAGGACAAGACGCGCGGCCTGGCGCTCGCGTACGTCGACCTGCGGCACTACATCGACCGCCTGAACGAGGTCGCCGGCGGAGACTGGTCGGATGACTACGAGGTGCAAGAAGGCGGCAAGGTGGTCGTGTGCCGCCTGACCATCGCGGGCGTGACCCGCTCGGACGTGGGCGAAGCCCCGGCCAACGACGAGAACACGGCGACGACGGCGCTCGCGCAAGCGTTCAAGCGCGCGTGCGTCAAGTTCGGCCTGGGCGCCTTCCTCTACCGCCTGCCACGCACGTGGGTCGAGTACGACGTGCAGCGCAAGTGCTTCACCAAGGGGGCGCTGGCACAACTCTACCGCGCGGTTGCCGGCAACGCGGCACGGGTGGAGCCCGTCGAGCCGGACGATCCGGTCGCGGGTGACGAGCCCCATGCGCCGGAACCGGCACCTGTCGTAGCAGGGAACGGCAACGGTAGCGTCGGCCCGACCGAGTTCTGGACGGCTGTGCGCGAGCGCGGCATCGACAAGGCAGCGGCGGAGCAGATCGCAAAGGGCGCGGGAAGCTGGGCCGAGAAGCTGGCGGCGCTGCGCAACTAGGCGCCAACACGCACTTTGACAACTGAATACAGCGCGGTGGGGGATCATGGCCCTTCCTCGGTTCGATTCCGGGGCACCGCCATTAGCGATTCGAGGTTGAACAATGACCGGCTTTGTATCTCCTCTGTAGGAAGACGATGG
>JAFGIA010000321.1 GCA_016929795.1 Anaerolineae bacterium | reverse complement strand
GAAACGCGGCGTATGCCCCACCTGCTGGGGGAAAACGCCTTCTGTGGGCGCCATTCCCACCACAAAAGGTAGTTCGCCAACAGTCTCTTTTAAAGTGCGTTGCACCTCCAGTGCGCCTTGACAAGCGGCCAGGATCGAGTAAGCTATAGGCGGCCAGGTACGCAGGAGGGAAAATCAAAATGCGACGGTCGATCCGATGGGAACTGCCACTCAGCTACGCCGCGATTGCCTTGGTGGCGGCATTGGCCCTGGGGGGCGTGCTGCTGCTCGGGCTGCGTGGTTACTATCAACGCCTGGAGCGTGACTATTTGTGGAGCAGCGCGCAAGCCATCGGGCTCAGCCTGGCGCCGTTGATCGAGGATGACCAGCCCGTCGACGAACTCCAGGCCCGGCTGGACAGCTTTTCCTTCCTTTCCGGAATCCGTATTCGCCTGTTTGATAGTGCAGGCGATCTGATGGCCAGCTCGAGTCCGCCCGGAGACTATCGTGTCGTGTTCGTGCCAGTCGATGAGCGATTTGCCGAAGGCAGGCGGCTCGGCGCGCTATTGCCAGGAGGTAGATTGCTCGTTGTTTCCCCTGGAGTTGCAGTTTCGGTAACCGTCACTACGACTCGGGACGCTCTCTTGCCGCCAGCAAGCCGATCTGAGTGGCCGCTGGAGCCTGTCAGGCCATGGCGCGAGCTCGCTCCCTTCCCCCTCGACGAGCAGGCGCGCACATCCAACCAGGTGGTCACGGCGCCGATCCGTGACAGCGGCTCGCAGTTGCTGGGCTTTGTCGAGCTGTCACAGGGTCCGGACTATGCGCGCGAGATCGTCGGGGACGTGGCCTGGGGATGGGGGATCGCCAGTGCCGTGGCCGTGGCCCTGGCAGCGGCTGCCGGCTGGCTCATCAGTCGGCGGATCTCGGCGCCGCTGCTGGCCCTGACCGATGTCACGACCTCGATGGCCGGCGGCGATCTCTCGGTTCGGGCCGAGACGACCCGCAGCGACGAGTTCGGCACGCTGGCGCGCTCGTTCAACGTCATGGCCGACCGGGTGGAGGATACTGTGGTCACGCTGCGCCGCTTTGTGTCGGACGCCGCCCACGAGATCCACACGCCACTGACGACACTGCGCGCCAATCTGGATCTGATGCAACAAGAATCTTTGCCAGCGCAAGAGGGCCGGCCGGGGCAGGACAGCACGACTGCGCAGGTGGAGCGCCTGACCCGCGCGCAGGCGCAGATCGAGCGCCTGGCGCTCTTGACGCAGGGGATGCTTGACCTGTCGCGACTCGAGGCCGGCACGGCGCCGGGTACCTTTGAGCCGGTGTCCCTCACGGCACTGGCCCAGGAGATGGGCGAGCTGTATGCCTCGCGGGCCGAACAGGCAGGGTTGGAGTTCGTGCTGTCGCTGTCCGAGACGCAGGTTACCGTGCGAGGGGATGAAACGCACCTACGGCAGCTCCTCGCCAACCTGCTCGACAACGCCATCAAGTTCACCCCGGCGGGCGGGTCCGTGGAGCTGGGGCTTGACCTGGAAGAGGGCATGGCCGTAGTGTGGGTAGAGGATAGTGGCATCGGCATCGTGGAGGAGGATCGGCCACACCTCTTCCAACGTTTCCACCGTGGGCGGAACAGCGCCGAATACCCCGGCAGCGGCCTGGGGCTGGCCATCGTGCGGGCGATTGCCGACGAGCATGGCGGCCAGGTACAGGCGGAAAGGACGGGGCAGGGCAGCCGGTTTTCGTTCCGGCTGCCGAGGGTGTCAAGGTTGGGTTGAGGGGGGATTGCTTCGGTCGCTGGCGCTCCCTCGCAATGACAGGGGGGGGAGGGGGAGATTGCTGCGCTATTCGCGCTCTCGGCCGCCGCGGCCTGGGGCGCGGGCGATTTTTCCGGTGGGCTGGCAGCGCGCCGGGTCGGGGCCCTGGCTACGGTGCTGGTGTCGTACGCCGTCGGGCTGCTGGCGCTGGCAGCCGTGGCGCTGGCCCGTGGGGAGGTGCTCCCTGCGCCGGCCGACGTGCTGTGGGGCGCGGTGGCCGGGTTGGCCGGCGTGGCTGGCCTCGGCACCCTGTGGCGCGGCCTGGCCAGGGGCCGCATGGGCATCGTGGCGCCGGTGTCGGCCGTGCTTGCGGCGTCCATGCCCGTGATCGCTGCCGCGCTGACCGAAGGTTTGCCCGGCGCGCGGCAACTGGCCGGCCTGGGCGTGGCGCTGGCTGGCCTGTGGCTTCTCTCCCGCCCGGAGCGGATCGGCGGCCGTCCGGCAGGGCTTGGCCTGGCCCTGCTGGCCGGGCTGGGCTTTGGCGCGTTTTTCGTCGCGCTTGACCGGGTGAGCGAGAGCGCGGTCTTTTGGCCGCTGGTCGCGGGCCGGCTGGCGGCCCTGGGGGGGATGGTACTCCTGGTCATCGCCCGGCGCCGGCCTGTCCTGCTGCGGGGGGCACCATGGGGGCTGCTTGCGCTGGCTGGCGTGCTCGACGCGGCCGGCAACCTCTTTTTCCTGCTCGCCGCCCAGACGGGGAGGCTAGATGTCGCTGCCGTGTTGGCCTCTCTCTACCCGGCGGTGACGGCCCTGCTGGCGTGGCTGATTGCCAAGGAGCACCTCACCCGGCTCCAGGTTCTCGGCGCCGCCGCCGCCATCCTCGCCATCGTGCTGATCACGATGTGAGGCAAACTCGAACGCTCGTGCCCGATCAGGAACCAAATGTCTCCTCAATCAGACGTACTCCATTCTTGACCCCACGCTCGGTGCGGATCTGCTCGCCGAGGGCGGAGGCCGCAGCCCGCAGCGCCGGGTTACGGGTCAGCTCCTCCAGTCCTGCCACCAGACTGGATGCATCCAGCCTGGTGTGGCGGATGGGCGGCGGCCCGGCTCCCAGCTCGTGCACCCGCTGACCCCAGTAGAACTGATCGACCAGGTGCGGGATGACCAGGGCAGGCAGGCCCGCCCGCAGGCCGGCCGACGTGGTACCCATGCCGCCATGGTGCACCAGGCCGGCGCAGCGCGGCAGAAGCCAGTTATATGGCAGCGACCCCGCGGGGTAGATGTCCGGCGGCAGGCTCAACTGCTTGAGCCCCTCCTCCCAGCCCTGGACGATCGCACGCGAACCCACCTGCCGAATGGCTTTTACGAACAGTGTGGCGGATGCGAATGCACCTTCCTTGCCCAGGCTCATCGCGCCCAGGCTGACCACCAGGGGAGGCTCGCCGTCCTCCAGGAAGGCGAGCAGGTTCGGTGCGGGCTGCCAGCCGGCGGGCTCCTGGGCGAACCAATAGCCCACCATGTGATGGTGGGGCGCCCAGTGGGGATTGGGTGGGTACACGGCCGGGCTGACCGGCACCAGGTTCAGGCGCGGCGAGCCAAACCCCTCCGGGCCAACAGGCGGCAGGCCCTGCTGCTTGCGGACGCGGTTGAGTGGCCGGGTGGTGATCAGGCCGATCAAACCGTCAATGGCGCCGTAGGCCAGCCGCTTGGTCCACGGCCGCCCGGGATCGTCCCAGGGGATGCCCCACGGCACATAGTTGACGCTCAGGTAAGGCAAGTCCAACAGATCGGCTTCGTTCTTCCCGGCCGCGCTCTGGGCGGGCACGACCACCAGGTCCGCTTCGCGGCAGAGCGCCAGGATGTCTGCGTGCGACCGCTCCAGGATGTCGAACGAAAAGCGCATGGCGCGTACCAGGCCCACGGCGGCGTGGCGTGACTGGCGGCGGACGGCCGCCACTTCCTCTTCGAGGTCGATGTCAGGGCCGATCGGGGCAAAGGGCACACCATGGGACTCGACCAGCATTTTCATGACGGAAAGAGATGCCAGCGTGACGGTGTGACCGGCTTGAATCAAGCCCTGGCCGAGGGCCAGGAAGGGCTGCACGTCTCCGCGCGAGCCAATGGTGGGGATCACAATTCTCACGGTTTGCCCCCTCAATCTTGTGGTAGCGGCGCAAATTTGACGATACGCTGCCCGTTGGTGTCAGCGACCAGGATGGACCCATCCCGATCCACGTCGATGCCCGTCGGCAGGCTGAAGGCATCGGGCTCGAATCCGTAGCGGCCAAAGGTCGCCAGCAGGTCCCCCTCGGGGCTGAACACGGCCACGCGGTAGCCTTCCGGGTCGGTGGCGTACACACGGCCATTGCCATCCACAGCCAGGGAGGGCTTGTTGACCACCGACTCGCCGTACCAACCCTCTACCGGCCATTCACGAACAAAGGCAAGATCGTGGTCAAAGACCTGGATGCGCCCGTTCCATACGTCGGCGATGTAGAGGTTGCCATCCGCATCCAGGGCGATGCCGACCGGCTCCTCGAACTGGCCCGGCCCACTGCCAGCGCCACCCCATTGATCCAGCAGCCTGCCGTCCTGGTCAAAGGCCAGCACCCGCTTGTTGCCCGTGTCGGTGACGAACACGCGCCCTGAGGCATCCACGGCAATGTCCCGCGGCCCATACAAGAGCCCTGGCGCGTCGCCCGTCTGGCCAAAGGCACCCCATTGGGTCAGAAAGCGGCCGTCGGCGTCGAACACCTGGATGCGATGGTTCCACGTGTCGGCCACGTACACGCGCCCATCCGGTCCCACGGCGATGCCCCACGGCTCCTGGAACTGTCCTGCGCCACCTGGCGTGGCGCAGCCGAGGCCGGTGTCGAGTGCGCAGTGGCTGCCCCACACGCGCAGCAGGCGCCCTTCGTCGTCGAACACCTGCACACGGTCGTTATCCGAGTCGGTCACGTACACGTTCCCATCCGGGCCCGCCGCTACACCCCGCGGGTGGTTGAATTGACCTGGCTCGGTGCCGGTCTCACCCCAGACCTGGGCCACGTCCAGCTCCACGTGGGCCTCGGCGTAGCGGTCAGGCGGTAGCTCGAACGCCTCTGGCGGCAGCGTGCCCCATCCCCAAAGCTGCTGCGCCACGTCCTTGCGCACGTAAAAGTAGAGATAGCTGGCGTGGTACCAGTCGCCCGTCGTGCGAGGATATCGTCGATAGTAAAAGATGTCCCACAGGATCCGCCGCTTCTCCGGGGATGCCAGGATGTCGCCGATGCGTTGCCAGGTGAGATCCTTGTAGAGCTCGGTGGGCCACCAGAGCCCGCGCCTGCGGAAGCGTTGGTAGCGGTCCTTCAGGAAGGGCTGAACCCGCGCGTCGATCTCGCTGCTGGCAATGATCAGCGGCACGTCCAGCACATTGCGCGTCGGCGTGTCGCCATAGTAGGTGCAGTTTGGGTACTCGCGCATATACCACTCGATGGGCCACGACGCTTCCACGTCGTAGGCTACCTCGACCATCTTGTCGCCCACGGTGCGCTCCGAGATCTGGGCGATCTCGTCCATCACGAGCTTGACGTCGGGTGTGCCGTGGGCATAGACCAGTGGCTCGGTGGCATAGTCATAGTTGATGAAAGAAGCCATCCAGGCAAAGCGCGCGGTGAAAAACGAGAGAAAGCCGAGGGCCGTGGCGCCGGTCACCGCCAGCGCGTGTCGCGCGCCCAGCCGGCGGATGAGCAGGGCGGTCAAGAGCAGCAAGAAGAGGGCAATGGGCAGCACGGTGAGGATGTTGTTCATCTGCTGTAGACGGGCCATGCCGTAGAAGCTGAACAGGGTCACGGGCAGCAGCAGGGCCAGCAGCGCGCCACCGCGCTGCCACGCGCCACGCCAATCCACTCGTTCGAACAAGTCGCCGACGAATCTACCGGCCAATAGCACGATCGGCAGCGCCTGGTGCACGACCATCCATGGCATGCGCTCGCCAGCCCAGCTATAGAGGAAGAGGCTGTCCAGCGCCCAGAAGATGAGGTAGGCGACAAAGAGAGAGCCAGAATCACTCCAACTTGCGTGCTCAAAGCGGACCCTAGCCCGTGCCAGGTAATAGACCATGCCCGCCGCACCAAAGAGCAGGGGTACGAATTCGTATAAAGCCAGTAGCATCAGGTAGTAGTAGAGTGGTTGGGTGCCGCGCTGCACGTCCTGCTGGGCAAGCCAGTAGCTGAGCGAGCCAGGGATACCGGTCACCAGTCCGGCCGGATTGGTGAAAAAGGTGGTGAAGAGCAGGGCATAGATCAGGAACAGGATTGTGGCGGCGACGAGCCAGTGGCGCCAGGAAAGAGCGCGCAGCGCCTCTTCCACGCGGCTAGGCTGGGGATGGCGGGAGCGGATCAGGGTGCCGGCGATCAGAATCGCGGGGATGGTGCCACCTACGACGGTGAGCAATGCGTCCAGAACTGACAGAACGCCGCTCGCTGCCTCGGCGGCTTCCTCGCCTTCGGCTGGTGGGCTGCCCAGCAGGTAAGCGGGGATCACCAAGATCGCGGTGAGCACGATGCCGCCAGCGTACAGCCAGAAGCGCTTTCGCGGGTGGACACGCTCCCATACGACGGCGGCGGCGAGGAACGCCGCACCTGTAAAGCCAAAGAGGTAGGCATTCTCCTTGGTCGCCAGCGCGAGCATCAGCGCTGCGGCGCCCACGTAGAACCAGCCCGGCTTGCGGCTGGTGGCAAAGTGAAAGAGCGCCGCGGTGAGCAGGACCATCCACACCGTCATATAGATCTCGTTGCGTAGGTAGCGCGAGTAGTAGAGAAAGAAGGGGGAGATGAGCAGGAGCGCGGAGGTGATGAGCGCACCAGTGCGCGTCAGCCAGCGGCGCAGCAGGAGCGGGCTCATCACCAGCAACACGCCGAACAGGGCGGGCATGATGCGCGCGGTATAGTCGTTGTCGCCAAAAAGGAAAAAGACCAGTGCATTGGCATGAAACAGGAATGGGCCGTGCATCAGCGGGTTGTGGACAAAGCCCTCGCCTGTGTACAGCTTGTAGGAGTAGAGGGCGTGCGTGGTCTCGTCAAAGCTCATCGCCCGCGCCCCGAGATCCCAAAAGCGGCTGGCGATGGCCAGCAGCAGGATGGCCAGGTAGGCCGCCTTTTCCCAATCGAGTTTCATGGCATCGCCAGGTGGCCTACCCAACGGAATCATTTTCGCGTATGGCTCCATCTTGACTCCTCGCTCTTGCAGACGCGCCTCTCCCCCTACTACATAGAGATGGAAAATGGAGCCTGCTATTACTGGCTCGCTGCGCAAGTCAAACGGATGAGAGATCTCAGCCCGGGTGCAGGGTCGATGGGGGTTGTTCGATATCGGCCAGGTGGCCTAGCCAATATTGACCACCTCCCCGATGTGCTTTCGATCCTCTTGTGATATCCTATCGGGTGGCAGGACCCGCGCACGGCAGGATTGGCGAACGCGTGACGATGGGAGGGAGAGATGAGAGTGACGGGCAGAGCCGCCTGGCTGTTGGTGTTTTTGCTCTTTTCAGCCGCCGATGTTCAGAGTCTGTCGTCAGCCAACGATAGCCAGAAGCAGATACCCGATCGTTCCACCACCACGCCATGCACCAACGCCGGCCTCCCCGAGTCAGCTTGCAGCGGTGTCTCTACCAACGACGAATGGACGCCGGTCATCCGCGAATTCGACGGCGTCGAGATGGTGTTGGTGCCGGCCGGCTGCTTTACCATGGGCAGCACGGAGGCACAGATCGAGGTTGCGCTGACGCTGATGGATCGACGGGGGCTGTACGCAGACGAGCAGCCTGCCCACCGGCAGTGCTTCGACGAGCCCTTCTGGATTGATCTCTACGAGGTCACGAATGGGCAGATCGGCTCATATGGCTGGTGGCGCAAGCCGGACCAGCCGAGGGAGTCGATCACGTGGTTCGAGGCGGACGCATACTGCAGGGCGCGCGACGCGCGTTTGCCCACGGAAGTCGAGTGGGAGTACGCTGCCCGCGGCCCCGATGGCCTGATCTATCCGTGGGGAAACACGTTTGACGGCAACCGGCTGAACTTTTGCGACCTGCACTGCCTGTATCCGGGGGCGGATCTCGGCCACGACGATGGGTACCAGACGACGGCGCCTGTCGGCAGCTATCCGGCAGGGGCATCGTGGGTGGGCGCGCTGGACATGGCCGGAAACGTCTGGGAGTGGGTAAGCACGATCTTGATCGACTATCCATACGATCCGGCCGACGGCCGGGAAGTGACGGTGGAACAGGATAACACCAGCCTGCGCGGCGTGCGCGGCGGAGCCCGGCTCGATCCCTCCTATGTGGTGAGATCGGCGAATCGCAACCAACGGCCACCAACCCAGTCGACGGCCTTGTATGGATTCCGCTGCGCGCGTTCTTTCGAGGCGGCAATCGCTGGCGCGGGCACGCTGCCCGGCGAGCTACCCAGGGGGGGGCAGCCGGCGGCTGATCCCAGCGGTGATGAACGCGCAGCCGAGCCCGAGCATCAGGGCACCCTGCCGCGAGTCGACCCCGACCTGCCGATCCCGCGATAAGGGGCGGACGAGGTGCGCGCGATGGGGAAGTGGCCCCCCTACCTCGCGACCTAGTTGCCTGCGGGCAACAAGATCTCCCTGGTCGCCTCGATGACGGCGAGGCAATCGTCGTCGCTGTTGGTCAGTACGATGAAGGTGTATCCCTGGTCGAGATAGATATCCATATAGTCACAGATCCCGGGCGCGCCGCCGCTGTGACCCACCACGCGCTGGCCCTCCAGCATCCTGTCGAAAAAGCCGTACGCGTATTGTGCGCGATCATTGATCGGGGCTTTGCCTTCCATGAGCAGTTCGGTCGATTGAGTATTCAGCAGGTCGTGGTCCAGCAGCGCATTGGCAAAGCGCAGCAGGTCACCTGCCGTCGAGAATCCACCGCCAGCCGAGCTACCTCTCATCGGCATGGCAAAGAAATAGTCGGCGATTTCGCCTGTCTCGCTGCCGTCGGGGCCCACCTGCGTATAGCCGATCGCCCGATTCGGCACGTCCGCGTCCAGCTCGTACGCCGCTGTGTGCGTCATCCCGGCGGGCTCGAAAATGCTCTCCCGGACATAGTCGTAGTAACTCTGGCCGGTGATTCTGGCGACGATCAACCCAAGTACGATGTACCCCGAGTTGCTGTAAAGGAAGTGCTCGCCCGGCTCGAATGCGAGGGGCGTGTCGACGAGAAGGGGCAGGTAATCCTCGATGGCCCGGAGTTGATCGTGAAGCTCCTCGTAACGTTCGCTGTCAAACCAATCGCCCATGCCCGACGTGTGCGTGAGCAGGTGGTGGATCGTGACCGCCCTGGCAACCTCCTGATTGGGATAGTCGGGCAGCACTTCGGCGATCGTATCATCCAGGGCCAGCCGCCCCTGTTCGACTAACTGCAGGATGGCGACCCCTGTGAACATCTTGTCCATCGAGCCCAGGTTAAAGAGGGTGTCGATCTGGTTGGGGATGTCGAGTTCGCGCTCCGCCAGCCCGTAGGCAGCGGTGAAGAGCGGCTCGCCGTCGTGGGCCATGAGCACCACGCCCGAGAGCCCACTCTCGACGGCAAGGTCTTTGATGGCGGCACTGACCTGTGCCGCGATGGTCGATCCCGGCAACCGGGAGGAAGGCGCGGGGATGTTGCCCAGGCTGTCCGTTCTCATCAAGAGGATGTTGAACCGTGGATCGACAAACATCGCGCCAGCAATCATGTACCCGCCTTCTGGGTGCTCGAGGATGCGAGAGAACATGGTGTGCGTGGCCGGTTGAACCTGCTGCCACAGCGGCCGCCCGCTGGCGTCGATCTTGACGAGCATGATATCGCTCTCCCAGGTAACCCTGTCTGCCGTCCGTTCTCCCACGGCGATGTACCCACCATCCGCCGTGCGGGACAGCGCCACGCCATAATCGATCATGTCCGGTTCGCCAAAGGTGCTCCGCCACATCTCGTGCCCGTCTGCATCGACCTGGATGAACAGGAAATCTTCTTTCGCATCGGCTGTGCCATCTGGAGTGGCGGTGGACCCGGCGATCAAGTAGCCACCATCTGCCGCTTTGACGAGTGCGTGTGCTGTAGTGATGCCTTCTTCCCAGGTGCGTGACCAGACCTCATCCCCTTCGGCGTCGAGCTTGACGAGCAGAAGGTCATCGTCCGGATCGGGGAAGTGGGTGATCGTCGCCAGCACGACCAGGCCGCTGTCCGCCGTTTGAACCGCGCCCGCGGCGAGCACGTTCTCCTCGCTGTCGTACGCCCGCGACCAGAGCTCG
>JAFGIA010000320.1 GCA_016929795.1 Anaerolineae bacterium | reverse complement strand
CAGGTCACGCTCGACGTCGACCGCCCCGAGCACGCCCGCCGGCTGCTCACCCGGGCTGGCTGGCGCGTCAACAGCAACGGCGGGCACCGCCTGGCCGTCGCGGCCAACGGCCGCTCCGATGCAGCCCTGCTCAACGCCCAGCTCGTCGGCCAGGGCGTGAATGTCTACCGCCTCGCCCTCGAGCGGCCGACGCTCGAGGATATTTTCTTGACGCTCACCAACCAGGCCCTGCCTGGCTAACCAAGGAGGAACTTGTGGAATTATTACGAGCCTTGCACGCCGAGCGCCTGAAGCTCAAGCGCACCCTCGCTTTCTGGCTGGCGCCCATCGCGCCCCTCGTGATCGTCGCCTTGCAGATGGCAGTCGTCCTCGACAGCGCCGACCTGATGCGCCAGAACCTGCCAGCCGACCCGTGGGGTGAGTATGGTGGCCAGGTCGTATTCCTATGGACCATGCTCATGCTGCCCCTCTTTATCACGCTCGAGACGGCGCTGCTGGCCAACCTGGAGCACGCCAACGCACAGTGGAAGCATCTCTTCGCCCTGCCCGTGCGCCGTGGTGCGATCTATGCCGCCAAGCAGGTCGCTGCCTTCGTCCTCATCGGCATCAGCATGGCCGCACTCTACATTCTGCTCGTCGGCAGCGGCCTACTCATCCGGGGGATCGTACCCGGCCTTGGGCTGGAAACACCGGTGCCCTGGCTGGCGCTGCTGCGCCACGTCGGCCTTGCCTTTGTTGCCTCCTGGCTGATCCTCGCCATCCACACCTGGATCGCCTTTCGGTGGCACAGCTTTGTCGTGGCCAGCGCCACGGGCATCGTAGCCATGGTCGTTGCCGTGTTCATCTTTCGCAGCGATACCTGGAACGCCTGGTACCCCTGGACGCTGCCCGGCCTCGTCGCCGCTAGCCTGGAAGAGGGCCTCATGCCCGTGCGCGAGCTGCTGCTCGGCGGGCTCGGCGGGGTCGCCGTCGCCCTGCTCGGTGGATGGGAAGTGACGCGCCGCGACGTCGCCTGATGGAAAAAGAGAACCACGGAAAAAGATCCTCTCTGTCTTTCTCCGTGGTTCTGTAACTGCCTCTAGGGATGTCGCGTGCGCATGAACTCCACTTCTTGCGACAGGATGCGGCGTAGAATCGCAATCGACGTGGCATAGGTAGCATCGACCCCAAAGTAGGACAGGCTCTTGGACAGGAGCATCTGCCGCCGGCTGTACGGCGTGTCCGACGCATAGTGCAGCACGCCAATATCGTATGGCGCGTTGATAAATAGGTTCACGATCTCGTTCGTCGGGTAGCGCGTCGGATAGATATCCTCGTACACCCCACTCAGGTAAGGGCCGGTCTCCATCTCGATATCGGTATATCCCTCGTGGTAGAACACGCCCATAAACTCTTTGTTCTGGAGGTACGTGCCGCGCACCGTGACCGCCTTCTGGTTATCGAACACGCTGCCCCGCCACAGGTAGGGCGCCACGTCGGCGGCCACAAAGCAGTTACGAAAGAGAAAAGTATTGCGCGAGTGCTCGTCATACACCACGTTCGGGATCATCACGTCGCCCACCTGGCCGTTGAGCGTCGCCGCCTTGCCCATGAAATACACGCCCAGCAGCTCGCCCAGGTTCGTGGCCACCTGGCTAAAGATCTGGTACGCTGCCATCCCCAGTGGATAATCGACATTCAAGATCGCCGCCTCGCCCTGGCGCAGGCAGTCCAGCCCATCCAGCCGCACCCGCTCGTCCAGCTCCTCCGGCCGCAGCGACTTGAACTCGATCACCTGCGCCGCCACGTCGAGATAGAGCGGGTTCTCGACGTGCAGGATGCCGCGCTGGCGGTGATAGTCGTTCATCGCCACCTGCTTTTCCGCCTGCACTTCGGGTCTGCCGTGGCGCATGTACTTGCCCAGGGTGTAGTAGAGAAGGTTGTCAAACTCGCCCCGGCGCTGGCCATCGCCCACCTGGCCCTTCAGGCGCTGATAATGATGCCACAGATTCTCGGGATTGGCGGCGTTCAGAAAAGCGGCCAGCTCCTCCTCAATCGCGCGTGCATACCCCCCCAGCAGGTTGACCAGGCTGTGGGTGTTTGAAGACACAAAATAGACAGGCCGGTCAAAAAGGTCCGTCTTCAGGTCGCGACGCACCTCCTGCGAGATGCCATACCACCAGCCATCGGTCGCCCGGTGATAGTCGGTGAGCGAGCCGGCGAGTAGGCGGATCGCCATGTCTTTCCGCTCACGGCCCGCGTGCGCCAGGTTCTGCCACAGTGCCGCGCCCCATGCGGCCTGCAGCCGTGTGAACTCGTCCGTCGAGATGCCCAGGGCAGACGCCACTTCTCCAGCCTCCTCAGGCGCCAGGGGGGCCTCGTCGCGCGTGTGCGCCTCGATACGCCCCAGGATCGGCGCCATCGCCAGGCGATCGTGGATCTTGTTCCACTCGATCTGGTACGCGGTGAGCATCGGGATCAGATCGTCAATATCCGACACGCTGGCGATAAAGGCCGCCAGCGTGTCCTGGCCATCAAAGAACATCTTGCGGCGGCGCGAGTGTGCGCTCACCGGCTGCCAGCGCTCGACGTCGCGATACCCGCGCCGGTTGAACACCTCGTCCGACTGCCCCATCAATACCAGCGACACCTGGGGCATGATCTGCGGCAGGCGCATCACGCTGTACACGAATGCGCCGACGTCGGGCGCCGGGCTGTCGGCGTCCACGTGCAGGCTGCTGTCCATCGCCGAGTGCATCTCTTCCAGCGAGCGGACACGGATATCGCCGCTGGAACGGAGCAGCGAGTAGTAGGTGCGCATGTAGAGGTCGATCTCCTCGTTGCCACGCGTCGGCACGTCGCGGATCATGGGCTCTTCTCCTCGTCGTTACTCGTCGAAACCGATCTCTTGTTCCGGCATCTCCAGGTTGATCACCTGGCCGTGGACATCGATCACCACGCGAAACCCAAGCATGCCCAGCCAGGCGCGGGCGTCGTCCGGCAGCCCTTGCTGCAAGATCTGCTCCATATTCTTGATCGACGCGTCAATCATCGCCTTGGTAAAAAGATCATCCTTGCCCAGCATCTTGAGCATCTCTGCGGTTGCCAGGTCGCGGTGCGCCATGAACTGCTCGCGCAGCATCTCGATCACCTGCCTGTCCACCCCTTCCGCCTCCACGTGCCGTCGAAACCCTCCGTCGTCGACCACATAGTGTGGCACCCCGCCCACGTCGGCCACTTCCACCGGCTTGCCCCACTCGTCTTGTACCAGCCCTGGAAACAGGGCCGGGCCGCGTTGCGTCTCTGTCATGCTTCTCTCCTGCCTGCCATTGCACACAAGGGCAGCGATCCATCCTTCGCTGCCCTTGTGATGCCCGCTCCTCATTTGTCGCCTTATCTCGTCCGAGACAAGTTCCTGGTGGACCCGGTCGGATTCGAACCGACGATCTCCTGCGTGCAAAGCAGGCGCTTTCCCACTAAGCCACGGGCCCATTCTATGCCGACGAGAGGATTTGAACCTCCACACCCCGCAGGGTAACAGATCCTAAATCTGTCGCGTCTGCCAATTCCGCCACGTCGGCGCTTCGCCACTGGATCATCAGGTGGGGTCATACCCCCGATTCTGTCAAGCTCGAAAGAACCCCTTCTCTCGAGCCGGCCGCCATCTGTCTCATCCGGTTTGGATGGCAGCTCCTGGCTTGCCGGGTGTGACCCGGCCTCGCCGTCGCCGCTGCGACGAGACCAAATGGTTGCCCACCTGGCCCACTCGCCTTGCT
>JAFGIA010000045.1 GCA_016929795.1 Anaerolineae bacterium | reverse complement strand
TACAAACAAGCTGGAGCGGGTGCGCCGGTGGCAGCGGGCCATCGTGGAGCGGGGCTGGCTGCCGCCGGTGGACCGCCTGCTGGCGGGGGATGCGCTGGCAGCGCTGGGCGACGACCGCGACCTCGACGCCCTGGTGGAGGTGCCGGCCGGGCCGTTCTGGATGGGCGAGGACGGGGATTCGGCTGCCCGGCCGCGGCACGAGGTGACGCTGGCGGTGTTTCGCATCGGCAAATACCCGGTGACGGTGGGTCAGTTTCGCGCCTTTGTGGAGGGGAGCGGCTATCGCCTCGGCTACCCGGACTGCCTGCGCGGCATGGCCAACCATCCAGTGGTGGCTGTAAGCTGGCACGAAGCGCGGGCCTACTGCGCGTGGCTGACCGAGGCCTGGCGGGCGGCGGGCAAGATCGGCGCGGGCGAGGTGGTGCGCCTGCCCACCGAGGCCGAGTGGGAAAAGACAGCGCGGGGGACCGACGGCCGGGCCTACCCGTGGGGGGATGAGTTTGACGCGCGCCGGTGCAACGTGTCCGAAACCGGCCTGGGCACGACCTCGCCGGTGGGCATGTTCCCAGAAGGGGCGTCGCCTTACGGCTGCCTGGACATGGCCGGCAATGTATGGGAGTGGACGAGTACGGTATGGGGACCTTGGGATAGAAAAAAGGCAACGATCCAGTTACAGTTTCCCTACCCCTACGATCCAAACGATGGGCGGGAGAATCTTGAACTTGACGATAATCACGTCCGCGTGTTGCGGGGCGGCTCTTTCGACTACAGTCGGGACCTCGCCCGCTGCGCCTGCCGCCTCAGGGGCCATCCGCTCAGCCGCAGCTGGCTCTATGGGTTTCGGGTTGTCGTCTCCCATCCCGCTCTGCACTCTGGTACTCAGCACTCGGGTACTCGGGGATGAAGTTTCGCAAGCGCTTTACGCGGGGGACGCAGGGGAGGGGGAAGGGGTTTGGGGAAGGGGCGTGCCCCTTCCCCAAGCGCCGCAGGCGATCGCTCGAAGTGAAAAAGGGAGTAGGTTCCAGAATTCATAACCGGGCATTCTCCCCTCTCCCTCCCCCTTGGGGGGGGAGAGGGGCCGGGGGTGAGGGGGGGGGGGGGCGTGTCTGAAAACAAACGCCATCGCATCCATCCAAACGTCCGCGAGCGGGCGCGGGAGCTGCGCCGCGAGCAGACGCCGGCGGAGCAAATCTTGTGGCGCCGGCTGCGGGGCGCACAGCTCGCCGGCTACAAGTTCCGACGCCAGCATCCCATCGGCCGCTTCATCGTCGACTTTTGCTGCGCTTCGGCACGGCTGATCGTGGAAGTGGACGGCGACGTCCACGCGGAGAATGGGCAAGCGGCCTATGACGTGGCCCGGACGGAGTGTCTCGAGGCGGAAGGGTATCGGGTGTTACGGGTGACAAACTATGACGTGTATCAGAGGCTTGACGGGGTGCTGGAAGCGATTTTGCGTGCATGTGATGAGGAGGTAGCAAGGGGGTAGGTTTCACCCCCCCCCCCGCCCCCCCCTCTAGGGGGGGAGCAGAACTTCCCTCTCCCCTGAGGGGAGAGGGGCCGGGGGTGAGGGGTTACCGCCCCACCTGGATCACCGCCCGCACCACCCCATCGCGATACCTGGCCACCAGGGCAAACGCCTCACCGATCCGCTCCAGCGGAAAGAGGTGCGTGGCCAAGGGCTTGACGTCGACCATGCCGGTCTGCACCAGGCGGATGGCGCGGGGGCAGGTGTGCTTGCTGCGATGAACCGGCTTGAGGTTGATACCCTTGTTGCGGATGGTGGAGGCTTTGACGGTGACCGTGTCATCGGCAGGAATGCCGACCAGGATGACGTGACCCCCAATGCGGGCCACCTCGGCCGCCTGTTGGGGCGTGTCGGGCGCCCCAGCCGCCTCGAAGGCCACGTCCACACCCCGACCACCGGTCAGGCGCAGGATCTCGGCCACCACGTCCGTGTCGCCCGGGTCGAGCGCTACGTCGGCGGCGGGCAGACCGCAGGCCGAATAGGCGAGGGCAAAGCGGCGACGGTGGGCCAGCGGTTCAGTCACAAAAACCTGGCCGGCGCCCGCCGCCCTGGCTACCGCCGCGATGAGCAGGCCGATGGGGCCGGCGCCCAACACGGCTACGCTCTGGCCTACCTCGAGGTGAGCCAGGTCAAGGGCCTGGATGGCGATGCCCAGTGGCTCCAGCATGGCGCCCTCGATCGCGCTGAACCCTGCGGGCAGGGGGAAGCAGTTTTCGGCAGGCATGACCGTGTACTCGGCAAAGACGCCATCGATGGGTGGGGTGCCGCAAAAACGGACGTTGGGGCAGAGATTGGGGTGCCCGTGACAGCAGGGCTCACACCGCCCGCAAGAGATGCCGGGCTCGACACCTACCAGTTGGCCGAGGTGAAGTTGGGGAACAGGTCCAGCGTGAGCGACGACATGGGCAGAGAATTCGTGGCCCAGGATCATGGGCGCGGTAACGACGGCATCGCCAATGCCGCCCTCGCGGTAATAGTGGACGTCGGAGCCGCACACGCCGACCGCGGCCACGCGCAGCAGGACCTCGCCAGGGCCGGGCGTGGGGCAGGGCAGATCTTCTAGCCGCAAGTCGCCGATGCCGTGCAACCGCGCAGCACGCATGATGGACGACGACG
Source organism: Anaerolineae bacterium (assembly GCA_016929795.1). The sequence continues at coordinate 6,423 of JAFGIA010000045.1, read as the reverse complement.
AACCGAACAGAGCCTGGTTGTGATTTTGACTCATTCAGAACTCCTACTATTGAGACGGTCCCGCCGCCGGGGGCCTATCGAGTTTCAAGCGCCGGATCTCTTGCATCTGCTCCTCGCTGATAGGCCCCAGGCGCATGGCCCCGGCATCTTCCTCTACCTGTTCGACGCTACGAAAGCCCGGCACGGGCACCGTGCGTGGACTGCGCGCCCAGATCCAACCCAGGGCGGCCTGGACGTAGCTGCGCCCATCGCGAGTCAGTACCCGGCCCATGGCGCGGACCACTTCCAGATCCCGCAAGAACTCGGGAACCTCAAAGAATTCACTGCGCCAGTCGTCCTCAGGCAGCCTGGTGCTGGCCGTCCACCGGCCGCTGAGCATGCCCATGGCCAGGGGGATGCGGTTGATGCTGGCCAGGTCATATTCGTCGCACAGGGCCAGCATCTCCGGGGCATCCATCATGAGGTTCAGCCGGTGCTCGACGGCCGTGCAGTGGCTACCCCGGGCAAAAAAGCGGGCGCGTGCCAGGTCGTCGGTGCTCCAGCCATAGTAGCGGATTTTACCCTCGTCGACCAGCTCCTCCAGCGTGTGGCGCACCTCCCCCGCCCGCGCCAGGTCATAGTCGCGCAGGTGAAAGAGGTAGAGGTCGATATAGTCGGTGCCCAGGCGGCGCAGGCTGGCCTGGCAGGCCCGCCGGATATAGGCCGGGCTCGGTTCCTCCCCGGTGCGCTGGCCAGTCTGCTCGTCAAAGGCCTCGCCAAACTTGGTGGCGATCACCACCCGGTCGCGCCGGCCGGCCAATGCCTGGCCCAGGATGCGCTCGCTATGGCCGCCGCCATAGACGTCGGCCGTGTCGAAAAAATCGATGCCCAGGTCAAGTGCACGGTGGATGGCCCGGATGGCCACGTCGACCTGGTCCTGCCTGTAGTGGACGGTCAGATCGTCCCGTTGCCAGTCCAACCCGCCGATGCGCGCCGTGCCCAGGCCGAGGGCGCTGACCTCGATGCCGCTCTTGCCCAGTGCCCGTCTCAAGATCGTCATGTTTTCCTCCTGGAGGCGTCCCTTTCCCTATGGCCCCAATGTGCATGATTCAACTGCGTAAGCACTGCCAGGGATCCACCCGCTCCCATTATACCACCACTCCAGTTCCACGCCAATCCGCACGGATTGGCCCAACCCCCGACTATGGAGCAGATACCAACTAACGTATCATCTCCATAAAGGGGGGGGAGTGGCCTCACCTTGACACCCGCCCCAAATCGAGTAGAATATAGCCAGGCACCACTCGCTGAAACGGATCATCTCGACCGCGGGGTGCGGCGCACTTGAAGTGTGTCGCGCCTGGTGCAAAAGGAAAGAAAAGATGCCAACTACCAGACGATCTGCTTTTATCTGGGGCGTAGCCACCGCCGCCGCCACCAGCGCCGGCCTCCTCTGGCAGCGCCGCCGCCGACTGGCCCTCGCCAGCCAGGCGGGCAAGCTGGCCCAGGCCACGGTCAACGATCTTGACGTCCGTGCCGAGCGCACGCTCCTGCCCGGCAGCGGCGTCCAGCTCCACACCGTGCTCGCCGGCCCGCCTGACGGCCGCCTCGTCCTCCTCCTCCACGGCTTTCCCGACTGCTGGTACGGCTGGCACCACCAGATCCCGGCGCTGGCGCGGGCCGGCTACCGCGTCGCCGTGCCCGACCAGCGCGGCTACAACTTGAGTGAAAAGCCGGCCGGCGTCGAGGCGTACAAGGTCGATCTTCTCACGGCCGATGTCGCCGCGCTGATTCGCGCGCTGGGCCACGAGCGCGCGGCCATTGTCGGCCACGACTGGGGTGGCTTTGTGGCGTGGCGGCTGGCGATGGACTATCCGCACCTGGTCGAGCAACTTGCCATCCTGAACGCGCCCCACCCGCGTGCCGTCGCGCGCGCCCTCAAGGGGCGCGACTGGGCACAGGCACTCCGCTCCTGGTACATCGCGCTTTTCCAGCTCCCATGGCTGGCCGACGCCCTCTTTGGGTTTTCGCCCCGCGCCACGGCGCGTTTCGTCTTTCGCGCCTATGGCGCGCGCCGCGATGCCTTTACGGAAGAGGATCTGGAGATCCTGGCCGCCGCCCTCGCCCAGCCGGGCGCCATGACCGCCATGATCCACTGGTACCGCGCTTCGTTCCGCTACCCGCCGGCCCGCCGTGGCGCCGACATCCACGCCCCCACCCTCGTGCTGTGGGGTGAAGAGGACCCGGCGCTGGGCAAGGAGCTGACCTATGGCCTGGAAAAGTGGGTGCCGGACCTGCGGCTGCACTACCTGCCCCACGTTGGCCACTGGGTGCAGAGCGAGGCCGCCGGCGACGTGAACGACCATCTGCTCACCTTCCTGGAGGAACCACGGACATGATCGATCCCACCCTGCCCCTCATTGACCTGCACCGCCACCTCGACGGCAATGTGCGCCTGGAGACGATCCTCGACCTGGGCCAGAAGCACGGCCTCCCCTTGCCCGCCCACGACCTGGAAGGGCTGCGCCCCCACGTCCAGGTGACGCGCGGCTCGCCGGCCGACGCGCGCGTGCCCGGCGTCATGGCCTTTATCGCCAAGTTCGAGTGGATGGTCCGCGTCCTGGTTGACTACGGGGCCTGCCGCCGCGTGGCCTATGAAAACGTCGCGGACCTGGCGCGTGAGGGGATTGACTATGGCGAGCTCCGCTTCAGCCCCTGGTTCATGGCCGAGTGGCACAACCTCGACCCGGCCGGCGTGGTCGAAGCCGTGGTCGACGGCGTCGCCGCCGGCACGCGCGATTTCGGCGTGCCGGTCAAGCTGATCGGCATCCTCAGCCGCACCTACGGACCCGAGGCGGGCCGCCTGGAGCTGGAAGCGTTGCTGGCCCACCGCGAGCAGATCACGGCGTTCGACATGGGCGGCGACGAGGCGAACTGGCCGGGCGAGATATTCCGCGACCACTTTTGCCGGGCACGCGACGCCGGCTGGCACATCACTGTCCACGCTGGCGAGAGTGCCGGCGCCGAGAGCATCTGGCAGGCGCTGCGCGAGCTGGGCGCTGAGCGGATCGGCCACGGCGTGCGCGCCGCCGACGACCCGGCGCTGATGGACTATCTGGCCGAGCATGGCATCGGCCTCGAGAGCTGCCTCACCAGCAACGTGCAGACCAACACCGTGCCGGGCTATGGGGCCCACCCGGCGCGTCAATTCCTCGCGCGCGGCATCCGTGTCACGCTCAACACCGACGACCCCGGCATCAGCGCCATCGATCTGCGTTACGAGTACGAGGTCGCCGCGCCCGCCGCCGGCCTGTCGCCGGCCCAGATCCGCCAGGCCCAGCGCAACGCACTCGACATCGCCTTTTTGTCGGATGAAGAAAGGGAAGCGCTGTTGCAGACGAGCACCGCCCGACCGTGACTGGCACCATTCCGTGCCCTGTGTGTCTTTAAATTGGTCCTGACCGGTTCACATAGAGGTGCTCGATCCGCCTGGCAGCGTGGAGCAAGCATCGCCCAGGTCACCGTGCCAGAGGCGCTGCATCTCTGGGCACGTCTCGAGCAGCTCGGCCAACGTGCCTTCCGCTTCCACTCGCCCATCCTTCAGGACGACGATGTGATCGGCGCGGCGCAGGACGGGACGGCGGTGCGAGACGACCAGGTAGGTGCCCCCCTCGGCACCGTCGCCGCTGGCGCCGCCGGCCGCATCACGGCGCGCAAAGAGCCGGTCCCACATCGTGCGCTCCGTCTCGACGTCGAGGGCGCTCGACAGGTCGTCGAACACGAGCAGCTCGGGCGCGCGCACCAGCAGGCGCGCGGCCGCCACGCGCTGCCGCTGCCCACCTGACAGGCGCACCCCCTTGGCCCCCACCATCGTCTCCAGCCCTTCATCCAGCGCCGCCACGTCCTGCTCCAGCACGGCCAACGACAGTGCGTCCTCCAGCCGCGACTCGCCCACCGGCAGCCCCAGCAGCACGTTGTCGCGCAGCGACTCGCTGAACAGGAGCGGCACCTGGGCCGTGTAGGCGCTGCGCGGCGGCACAAAAAAAGAAGCCGGGTCGTCCACCCGCTGGCCGTTCCACCGGATCTCACCCGCATCTGCCGGCAGCAGCCCCAGCAGCGCCCGCAGCAGCGTCGTCTTGCCGCTCCCGATCCGCCCCGTGATCACTGTCAGCGAGCCGCGCGCCAGGTGCAGGTCGACGCCCATGACACCCCGGCCCGTGTCAGGATAGCGGCAGGTGAGACCCCGCACGTCGAGGGCCTGCAGCCGGTCCACGCCAATCTCGGGCAGCGGCGGCACCTCGGGCAGATCGCCGGTCATATAGACCATACCGTGCGCCACAAGCTGTTCGGATGGGGCGTCGGCCATCAGGGTCACCAGCCGCTCGATCGACACGCCTGTCTGGCGGTAGGCGGCCCAGCGCACGCCGATCAGGGCGGCAAAGTCGGTGACGTGCGCCAGGTAGAAGACAAAGAGGGCAAAATCGCCCACGGTAAAGTCGCCGGCGCGCATGTCGCTGGCCGCGGCCAGCAGGATCAGGCCGATACCGACGTTGGCCGTGTTGTGAAACACCGAATCGAGCAGCGCGTTGAACACGCGGTCGCGCACGGCGGCGCGGCGGCGCACGTCGTTCAGCTCGTCAAAGCGCTTTCCGATGCGCGCCTCGGCCGTCGCCACTTGCACGGCCTGCACGGCGCCAAACATCTCGCCGATAAAGTCAGTGACCGCCCCGGTGGCCTCGCGGTGGACGGCCCGGTACTTTTCCACGTTCCGCGTGGCGGCGTTGGCCACCGCGACGACGATGGCCAGCGGCAGAAACACCAGGATCGCGATGCGCACATTGATCCCGAGCATGACGATCAGCGCCACGACGGCGAACGCGCCAAAGCCGAGCAGGATCAGCGATTCCGCCATAAAGTTGGCCACCTCGCTCACGTCGTCGCGAAAGCGGGTGATCGCCTCGCCTGGCGAGCCGGGCACAGCACGCGCCCCTGGCCGCTGCAGGATATATTCGAACAGGTTCTTGCGCAGCAGCGCCTCGATGCGGTACATAAAATTGAAATAGACGGCCACGTCGAAAAAGATGGCCACGGCGCGCGCCGCCGCGGTGGCCACCAAGAGGGCGATCAGGCCCCAGATGCCGATCGACACCTGCGCCTCGCCGGTGAGCACGTTAAAGAATGTGTAGGTGATCCAGGCTGCGATCTGGGGAAAGACGGCGAAAAAGAGTACCTCGCACACGGCGAGCGCCAGGTAGAGCCAGGGCTGAAATCGGATCAGGTGCAGGATGTAGCGCCAGGTGGGCAGGCGGCGCGGCGGCGAGATGGCGGCTGGTGTGCTCACGCCAGCACCTCCTCCATCCCCGTGCGCAGCAGCTCGGCAAAGCGCGAGCCAGGGTCGCGGGCCAGCTCGGCGCGCACCCCCACCTCCTCCACCTGGCCCCCATCGAGGATCAAGATCTCGTCGGCGCGCTGCACCGTCCCCAGCCGGTGCGCAATAATGATGGCCGTCCGGTTCTCGAGCAGGCGGCCCACGGCGTTCTCGACCAGCCGCTCCGTGGCGGGATCGAGGCGCGACGAGGCCTCGTCGAGGATCACCAGCCCCGGGTCCTGGAGAAAGATGCGCGTGAAGGCCAGGAGCTGCGCCTCGCCTGCCGACAACCCCCCGCCGCCCGAGTCGAGCACGGTGTCGAGGCCCGCGGGCAGCCCGCGCACCCACTCCTCCAGCCCGAGCCCCGCCAGCACCTCCAGGATCCTCCGGTCCGCGATCGTGCGGTCAAAGAAGGTGAGGTTGTCGCGCACGGTGGCGTGAAAGAGCTGGATATTCTGCGTCACGAGCCCCACCCGCCGGCGCAGCCCTTGCAGCGGCAGCGCGCGCAGGTCGACAGGCGGCGCGCCGAGATACACGGCGCCGGCGTCGGGGTCGTACAGCCGAAAGAGGAGGCGGGTCACCGTCGTCTTGCCGCTGCCGGTGCGTCCCAACAGCCCCAGCACGCGCCCCGGCGCAAGCGAAAAGTGGACATTGCACAGGACAGGCTCGGGTGGCGCGGCCACAACCTCGTCCATGGCCTGGTCATCCCCGTCGTCAGAGCTGGCCCCTGGTGCAGGCGGCGCGTCGTGGTAGCCAAACGACACGCCGTCAAAGAGGACGGCCAGCGCGCCATCGGGCAGCACCGGCCCGGCAGGCACCTCGGGCAGCCCACTTTCGACGGCGAGCAGCTCCCGGACGCGGACGATCGACGCGCCCGCTCGTTGAAGATCCTGGAGCTGGCGGACGATCTGGTCGATCGGCTGCTCGAGCATGCGGGTATAGTGGAACACGATATAGACGGCGCCGATGGTGAGCGCCCCGGCATAGTAGAGGCGCGCGCCGACGGCAAAGGCGGCCGCCGTGGCCAGGGCAAAGAGCATGATCGACGAGTTGAGCATCAGGTTGACCATCAGGCC
>JAFGIA010000319.1 GCA_016929795.1 Anaerolineae bacterium | reverse complement strand
CTCGGGAACGCTTTCGGAACGCCCCATTTTGTATAATAGCCATCGTAACAACTAAATCTGAGAGGGACATGGTTTGCATCGCACACCGGAAAGGGACACGACATGTTGCATCTTGATGATCGTTCAGCAAAAGTATATGCGGACATGCAGGCGGACCTGGAGGCGAAACGGGTGGGGTATCGGGTGCCCGTCTACCGGCCGGCACCGAGCAGAGTGGGGACATGGTTTTCGCAGCTCCAAAGCTCCGTCCGCCGCGAGGCCAGCGACCTTCGCTGCCGCGTGCAGGCGTGGTATGCCCGGGTCGCACACCCGCAGGAGCAATGCTGCTGATGAAGCAATGCTCCATCGATCGCAGAGTGGGCACCTGACGCGAGACATTGGTCGGGTGCCCACTCAAAGCCCCTGCAGGTCCACCGTTTAACACGAAATTAATTATCACAAATTTGACATCTCTGCCCGGTTCGAGTATACTCCTGCGACGCCCGGACGTTGCCGCCTCACTGCTGCCCGATGCCAGGCACGACAGAGGTACTTGTATGGCAGGGACGTTACACATTCATCTGCTGGATCATTTCCGCCTGTTGCACGACGACGTGCCACTGACTGGCGTCGATACCCCTCGCCTCCAATCCTTCCTGGCCTACCTGCTGCTGCATCGCGCTGCGCCTCAGGCCCGATCACACCTGTCGTTCCTCTTCTGGCCTGACTCCACAGAGTCCCAAGCGCGCACCAACCTGCGAAAACAGCTCTATCACCTCAGGCAGGCACTGCCAGATCCCGACTATTTTGTGCACGCCGACAGCAACACGATCCACTGGCACGCGACGGATCATTTCACGCTCGACGTAGCCAGGCTGGAGCAGGCGCTGAACGAAAGCGAGCAGGCACAAAAATCTGGTGATGCCGAGGCTCAGCGCGCGGCCCTCGAGTGCGCCGCCTCGCTCCATGCCGGCGACCTGCTTCCCAACTGCTACGACGACTGGGTGCTGGCAGAGAGGGAGCGGCTGCGGCGGCGTGCCCTGTATGGGCTGGAGCAACTGGCAGCGATACTCGAAGAGCAGCATGCCTACAAGGAAGCTGCCCGGCACGTCGAGCACCTGCTCCGCCTCGACCCACTGCACGAGCAAGGTTATCGCCAGCTCATGCGGCTGCTTGCCCTGCAGGGCAACCGCGCAGCCGCCATCCGCACGTATCACACGTGTGCCACCAGGCTGCACGAAGAGCTGGAGGTGGCGCCCGATGCAGCCACGCAGCAGCTCTACCGCAGCCTGTTAGAGCTCGACGTTGCGCACGCCAGGCCGGTGACCAGCTCCGAGCCCGGGGGAGAGGTTGTGGCAGGATGGCCACTCGTCGGGCGCGACGCCGCATGGTTGCAGCTCCAGGCCACGTGGCAGGAGCTGCGCAGCGGCAGGCAGCACCTGGTCCTGCTGACCGGGGAGGCGGGGATCGGCAAGACGCGCCTCGCAGAGGAGTGTGTCGCGTGGGCGAGGCGGCAGGGCGTGGCGACGGCAGTGGCGCGCTGCTATGAGAGCGGGCAGGGGCTGGCGTATGGGCCTGTCGCCGATTGGCTGCGCAGCGAGCCCATGCAGCAGGTGCTGCGCACGCTCGATCCCGTGTGGCTCACCGAGGTGGCGCGCATAGTCCCCGAGGTTCTCGTGCGACGCCCCGAAACCCCACATCCACAGCCAATGACCGAGCCGTGGCAGCGGCAACACCTGTTCGAGGCCATGGCCCTCCCCTTCGCCAATCAGCGACACCTGATGCTGCTGATCGACGACATCCACTGGGCCGACAGGGAGACCATCGATTGGCTGTCGTATCTGATGCACCGCCGGCCACGCACGGGCGACGCGCCGGCGCTGATGGTCGTCGCAACTGCGCGCATCGAAGAGTTGCCACACAGGCAGCCGCTGCAGACACTCTTCGACGAGCTAGACCACTCCGGCCAGATGTCCGAGATCGAGCTCGATCCTCTCGACGCGGAGGAATCGATCGCGCTCGCGACCGGCGTCGCGGGCCGGCCGATCGACCCGGTGCTCGCCGGCACACTCTACCGCGAGACAGAGGGCAACCCTCTCTTCCTCGTCGAGACGGTGCGAGCCGCTCTCTCCGGGGCAGATAGCGGCATATCTGCCGCAGCGGCACAGCTTGAGCAGGCGAGCCTGCCGCCCGCCGTGCACAATGCTGTCCTGTCACGCCTTGCTCACCTGTCACCTCAAGCTCGCGACCTGGTAAACATCGCTGCAGTCATTGGCCGGCAGTTTTCGTTCGACGTCCTCGCTCAAGCAGCCTCTGGCGGCGAGACTTTTACTTCGGAAGATGGGCTGGCGCGTGCGCTCGACGAGCTGTGGCAGCGCCGCATTGTGCGGCAGTCGAGTGCGACGGACTATGATTTTGCACACGACAAGATCCGGCAGGTCGCCTATGACGATCTCGGCCCGGCGCGCAGGCGTCACCTTCACCGGCGCGTGGCCCGCGCACTGGCCCAGGTGCACGCACACAGCCTCGATGCCCAGAGCTGGCAGATTGCCAGGCATTATGAGCAGGGGGGCGCGCAGAGAGAGTCGATCGACTACTATCGCCGTGCGGCTGCCGTGGCGCGGCGTATCTATGCGAACGACGACGCGACCGGCATCTACCGGCACCTGCTCGACTCGGACCTGGCAGCCGCGCTTGGTGGCGCGGAGGTGTGCGCGATCATGCTGGACCTGGGCGCCGTGTGGCAGTTGACGGGCGACTGGCCGGCGGCCGAGCGGATCTACCGCCAGGCCCTGGCACGGGCCGAGGCGGAAGGCAGTACCGAGATGTGCGCCCGCGGCCACTTTTCGCTGGGCAACCTCGTGCGTCAGCAGGGTGCCTACGACGACGCGCTCCACTGGTTGGCAATGGCGCGTGACGGATTTGAATCGGCAGGCGACGATCGCGGACTGGTGCGCGCCCTGTGGGCAATCGGCGAGGTATACTGGTACAAGGGGGACCATGCCGGTGCGCTCGAGGCGCTCGAGCGCCAGGCGGAAATCGCCAGCAACGCAGGGGACCAACGCGGGATGTGCGACGCCGCGGGAACAATGGCGATCGTCTATTGGAGCCTCGGCGAATTCGCGCGCGCTCGCGAGCTGTGTCTGCAGTCCATCGAGATCGCGGAGAGCATTAACCACTGGTGGGGGGTGGGGCGTGCCCTGCTCACAATTGGCAACACGTACAGCAGCGAAGGGGACATCTCTGCCGCCTTTGCGACCTATGAGCAGGCGTTCAAAGTCGCCAGCGAGATCGGTGACAGGCAGTGCAAATCGTGGGCCGTCGCCAACATCGGAGAATTGTACAGCGCCGCCGGGCAGCATCGTGCCGCGCTCGCTCACTACCAACACACCCTACAGGTCGCGATCGAGATCGGGGAGACGTGGTCGGTGGGCATCGCCCTGATGAACATGGCCGAAGCGAGTGTCGAGCTGGGGAACCCATCGCTTGCCGAGGGCCTTTTCCACAAGGCGATCGCACTCGCGCGCGCCCTGGACGCGAACTATCTCGGCGCCTACCTCCTGAGCCTTGCTCTCTTTTACGACAGGCAGAACAGGCACCATCGGGCCCGCCGCTACAACGACGAGGCGCTGCGACTGGCAGGCGAACCGGAAAGCGAGCGGATGGCAGGAGAGAATATCCATTTTCGGTCCCGGCTCCTGGACGTCAGGCTGCGCTACAGGCTCGGCGAGATCCACGCCACAGCCGCCCACGACGAGCTTGTCCGACTGCTGGCTGACTACCAGGACGATACGCAGCGCGCGCTCATCCACTATGAGATGTGGCAGATCGACCCTGCCGACACGACGCGCCGTGAGGAAGCAGCCCGGCTCTATCGCGCACTCGCTCCCGGGCTGCTGCGCGGCGAGGTCCGCCGCGATTATGCCGGCGTTACCGGCGAGGCGCCGCCCTCCGTGCCCCCCCTGCCCGGTCCTGTCCAAGTTCCAGTCGAAGCGAATGGCGGCACCGGCACCTGGCTGGCCCAGGTGGACGCGCTGATTGCCAGGCTCCAGGCCACGCCATAACTCTGCGCATTCTTGTGCAGGCGGGAGCACGCCCGTACCTGCTCGATTTTTCTTCACAATAGAGAACAGGCCGAAAGGAACGTTCCTGGAACGCAATATATGTTATATTGCTCACGTTAATAGTCGTGGTCACGTTCGGGAACGTGACCCAAACTCAGAAAGGGAGGAAAAACGTGAACGGGAATATGTACCTGTTGTCGAGAGAGGCACAGCTCAAGAGAGAAGCCAGCATGGCCGAAGCCGACCGCTGGCGGCAGGCGAATCCAGGCTACAGGCGCCGGCGCCGGCAACTGCCCCAGCTCGGACCATTGTTTGCCCGAATCGCCGTGCGAGTGCACGTCCTCCTGG
>JAFGIA010000318.1 GCA_016929795.1 Anaerolineae bacterium | reverse complement strand
AAGATGGTGCGCACCGGGCCGGCGTGGCTCGATATCGTGCGCGATGTCGAGCGCCTCTGCCCCGGCGCGGTCGTCATGAACTATACCAACCCCATGTCGGCGCTGACCCTGCTCGCCCTGCGCGCCACCGGCCTGGCGCTGGTGGGCCTGTGCCACTCGGTGCAGGGCACGTCGCGCCAGATCGCTGGCTACGTCGACGTGCCCTACGAAGAGCTGCGCTTCCGGTGTGGCGGCATTAACCACCTGGCGTGGTTCGTGGAGCTGACCCGCGACGGCGAGGACCTCTATCCACGGCTGCGCGCCGCGGCGCGCGACCCCGAGATTTACGACTGCGACCCGGTGCGCTTTGAGGTGATGCTTCACTTTGGCGCGTTCGTCACCGAGTCGAGCGGCCACCTATCCGAGTACCTGCCCTACTTTCGCAAGCGGCCCCACCTGCTGGCGCGCTACGTGCGCGAGGGCTATCGCGGCGAGAGCGGCTTTTACGCCCACAACTGGCCGCGCTGGCGGCGCGAGGCGGAAGAGGCGGTGCGTGCCCAGCTCGAAGGCCGGAGCGAGATCGTGCTGCACCGCAGCAGCGAGTACGCGGCCGATATTGTGGAGGCCATCGAGACGGGGCGGCCAGCGGTCATTCACGGCAACGTGCTGAACAGTGGGCTGATCGACAACCTGCCCGCCGGCGGCTGCGTGGAGGTCCCGATCCTCGTCGACGGCACGGGGCTGCACCCCACCCACTTTGGCCCCCTGCCGCCGCAGATGGCCGCCCTCGACGCCGCGCACATGCACGTGCACGAGCTGATGGTCGAATCGGTGCTGAACCGCGACCGGCAGGCGGCCCTGCACGCATTGATGCTCGATCCCCTCACCGCCGCCGTCCTCTCCCCCGCCGAGATCAAATCGATGTTCGACGAGATGTGGGCGGCGGAGAGGGAGGATATTGGGTATTAGGGATTGGGGAACCAGTGACAAGGGGGGGATGATGGACGAGGGGGCGCAGACGGGCATCGACGTGACGGGGTTGGTGGCTGAGGCGCAGCCGGTGGCGCGGGCGTGCGTCGAGATCTACCTGCGGCACGTGGGCGCGTGGTTCGTCGGACTCGTCGCGCACGGGTCGGCGGTGAAGGGAGGATTCGTCCCGGGGTGCAGCGACCTCGACCTGCAGCTATACCTCGACGATGCGGCGTTTACGTGGCACGGGCAGCTCCCCCTCGAGGTCGGGTTTGCCATCCGGCGCGAGCTGGAAGGGGTGGCCCTTGGCCCATTCCGCTACGTGCAGTGTTATCCGCGCCGGGTGCACGCCGAGCCGGGTTGGGTGGGGCCGATCCCGGGGGCCTACCACCTGATCGCGGGCCGGCTGCCCATCCCCGAGGCGACGGCCGCCGACCTGATCGATTCCGCACGCCGGTCGCTGGCGACGCTCGACCCGGCGCCCGCCCACCTGATGGGCAAGCTGCTGGGCCATGGCAGCGAGCGCATGGCGCGCAGCCTGCGCCTGCTGTGCACAGAGGTGTGGCCTGTCGTCTACCACGTGCTGGCGCTGCACGAGGGCGAGCCACTGACTACGTGGCAACTCCCCAAGGTGCAGGCGATCGGGCGCCTGCCTGCGGGTGTGCGCCGGGCCGCGGAACGGTTTTACGCCGCCGTGCGCGCCTACTATCCGGCAGAGGCGTCACTTGAGGGCGCGCTGGAGCTGATAGCAGCCGGCGTGGCGGTGTTGGAAAGCGCCGTGGCCTGGTGGGCGCAGATTGTTGACCTAAGCGCCGCGCCATAGTATAATCAGCCAGTCTTGCCTGGGTGTGCCGCGGGCACAGACGTATACCATGGCAAGTGGTAGACAAAGGGGTTTATGGGCAACTCAAAAGTCATGATCGTGCTTCCCACCTATAACGAGGCCGACAACCTGCCGGCCATGATCGGCGAGCTGCTCGCACTCGATCTGCCGGGACTGAGCATCCTGGTGGTAGACGACAACTCGCCTGACGGCACTGGCAAGATTGCCGATGGCCTGGCAGCTCGTCACCCAGAGCGGGTGGCGGTGATGCACCGGGCAGGCAAGGGGGGATTGGGTACGGCCTACATCGCCGGGTTTCGGGTTGCCCTGGACCACTCTGCGGATTTCATCGTGCAGATGGATGCCGATTTTTCCCATTCGCCGGCGTGCATCCCCGAGTTCCTTGCCGCCATCGGCGACTATGACGTGGTCGTGGGCTCGCGGTACGTGGCGGGCGGGCGCCTTGACGAGCGGTGGAGCTGGGGGCGATACCTGCTGAGCTGGTGGGCGAACAGCATCTACACCCGGCTGATCCTGGGCCTGAAGGTCAAGGATGCGACCGCCGGGTTCAAGTGCTGGCGGCGCGCCACGCTGGAGGGGATCGGCCTCGACCGCGTGCGCTCGAACGGCTATGTCTTTCAGGTGGAAATGGCCTACCTGACAGAAAAGCTCGGTTACCGGGTGCTCGAGGTGCCGATCTATTTTGAGGACCGGCGCATCGGGCAGTCGAAAATGACGATGCGCATCAAGATCGAGGCGGCGCTGCGCACCTGGCAGATCCGGTGGCGCCACCGGAGCATCCGCGACCGCCACCCGTCATCCGCGGTCTGACACAGGGTTCCCCCTTGCGACCATCCCGCTGGCTCCCCGACGCCGGAGCGCTGCTCGTCCTGCTGCTGCTGCCGCTCGTGCTCTTTGGGCCGGTCACCGCCGGCTCGCGCACGCTGCTGCCCGCGGACAACCTCTACCAGTGGGAGCCGTACCGCACCTTTGCGCCTGACCTGGGCGTCGATCTGCCCCCGCACAACGAGCTGCTCAGCGACCTGGTGCTCGAAAACATGGTGTGGAAGCAGTTCATCGTCGAGTCGCTGCGTGCCGGGCAGCTCCCGCTGTGGAATCCGCACCTCTTTGCCGGTGTGCCCTTTCTCGCCGCCGGGCAGCACTCGGCCCTCTACCCCCTGAGCGCGATCTTTTACGTGCTGCCGCTGGCGCGCGCCTACGGCCTCTTCACCGTGCTGCAGCTCTGGCTGGCGGGCGCGGCGATGTATGCTCTCGTGCGCGTGCTGCGCCTCGGGCGGTGGGGCGCCCTCGTCGCCGGCATCGTCTACCAGTTGAGCGCCTTTTTCCTGGTCAGTGTCGTATTCACCATGATCCTCGCCGCGGCGGCGTGGCTGCCGCTGCTGCTGGCCGTGATCGAGATCATGATGCAAAGACAGGAAGAAAAGGGGGCCGGCCCCTTTGTGCCGATCGTGTACGTCGTCCTTGGCGCCGTGGCCCTCGGCGTGCACGTCCTGGCCGGCCATCCCGAGATCCTGGTCTACACGCTGCTCGTGGTGGCCTATTACGCCCTGGTGCGCCTGATCATGCTCTGGCGCCGGGTGGGCGCCTGGCAGCCGGCCGCGCGCCTGGGGGTGTGGCTGGGGGTCATGGTTGCGCTCGGCCTGGCGCTTGGGTCGGTTCAGCTCGTGCCCTTGTTCGAATTGGTCACACAGAACTTTCGAGAAGGCTCGGTGACCTATGCCGACGTCACCGGCTGGGCCTTCCCGACACGCCAGATCGTCACCTTCCTGGTGCCCGACTTTTTCGGCAACCCGTCGCACCATGGCTACTGGGACCTGGTGGCACGCGAGTGGGTGGCGCTCGACCGGGCCGCCGGCACCCACTGGGGGATCAAGAATTACGTCGAGGCGGGCAGTTATGTGGGCATCCTGCCCTTGCTCCTGGCGCTTGTCGCGCTGCTGCCCGCACGTTGGCCCTGGGCGCGGGGCCAGCGAACCTCGACGCCGGTGCCGCCGGCCGCTGCGCAGCCCGACCGCCGGCCCGTCTGGATTTTCGGCGCCCTGGCCCTCGCCTCCCTCCTTTTCGTCTTTGGCACTCCACTCTACGCCCTCCTCTACTATGGCCTCCCCGGCATCAACCAGCTCCACTCTCCATTCCGCTGGGTCTGGCCCTACACGGTGAGTGTGGCGGTGTTGGCGGGGATGGGGACTGGTAGATTGGGAAATTGGGGAATTGGGAAATTGGGGAATCGGGTATCAAGTATCGGAAATCCGATATCTGATACCCGGTTGCTGCTCGGTTGGGCGGCCATTTGGGTTGGGGGCGTGCTATTGGTTGCGCTGGGTGTCGCGTTTGTGGCGCCGCAGGCGTTTCTGCCTGTGGCAGAGCAGCTACTCGGGGTGTTCGATTCGGCGCAGGCCGTGTTCGGCACCGCCCAGGCCTTTCTCTCCTACCAGTGGCGCAACCTGATCTATTTCGCCCTGATGCTGATCGCGTCGGGCATCGTGTTACGTATCTCTCGCTGCCCGATCTACCTGCGCCTGCCCAACCCTTCGGGCAGAGCCTCAGGGCGAAGCCGCACAGTGTACGGCCATCTTCCAATCTGGAAACCCCTCGCCGTGCTTGTCGTCGCCGTCGACCTCCTGATCTTTGGTGCCGGCTTCAACCCCTCCGCCAATCCCGACCTGCTCGACTTTGTGCCGCCGTCTGTCGAGTTCTTACAGGAGCAGATGTATCGCGACGCCGGTGCCGCCGGCCGTGGCCCCTGGCGTCTCACTACCTATCAGCCCGAGGGCAGCACGCGGACGCTGAACGCCAACATCCCGTGGCGGCACGGCCTGTACGACGTGCGCGGCTACGACTCGATCATCCCGGCGCAGTATGCCACCTACATGCGCGCGGTCGAGGGGCAAGGGGAGCTCCTCTACAACCGCATCGCGCCGATCTATGGCCGCGACAACCTCAGCTCGCCGCTGCTCGACCTGCTCGGCGTGCGCTACGTCGCCACCGAGGGCGAGATCCCGAACGATGACTACCGCCTCGTCTACGAAGGCGAGCTGAACATCTACCAAAATGTGGACGCGATGCCGCGCGCCTTTGCCCTACCCACCACGGCGGTCGAATGGGTGGAGCCGGCGACCGTCGCCGAGCATCTGTCGACGTTCGATCCGCGGCGCACCATCCTGCTCGACGGCACCACCGCCGGGCCTAATACCGAATATCCCACGTCCGAGCGCGACTATCCCCTCCACCCCGCCCGCATTGCCACCTACTCGGCCAACACGGTGTTCGTCGACGTGGAGATGCTGGCGGCGGGATGGCTGGTGCTGACCGACAGCTACTTTCCGGGGTGGAAAGCGTATGCCTCGCCGCTGATGGAGGGGGCGGGGATGCCTGGCCCCGGCGACGAGCCGGAGAACGAGACAGAGCTGCAGATCGTGCGCGCTGACGGCAATTTCCGCGCCGTCTACCTGGCGGAGGGTGCCCACCGCGTACGGTTCAAATACACGCCCATGAGTCTGAAGCTGGGCCTGTACGGCAGCTTTCTCGCCGGCGTCGTTCTGTTGCTCCTCGGACTCTACTGGCTGTGGGGGCGTTTCTACCGCGAGCGCGACGACGACTCGGCGGTGCGCCGCGTCGCCAAGAACAGCCTGGTCATGCTCGGCCTCCAGCTCCTGAACCGGCTGATCGACTTTGTCTTTGCCATGATGATGTTGCGCATCCTCGAGCCGGAACTGGCTGGGCGCTACCAGTTCGCCATCGTGTTCATCGGTTATTTCGACATCCTGGTGCGCTTTGGCCTGGGCACGCTGGTGACGCGCGAGGTGGCGAAGGATCGGGCGCATCAAAACCGCTATTTCAGCACGGCGACGATCCTGCGCGGCATCCTGTGGCTCACGTCGCTGCCACTGATGAGCGCCGGCATCCTGGTGTACGCCTTTCTGGGCCAGATGACGACCGACATTGTCGCCGCCGTTGCCTTTTTTGCCGGGGGCATGATTTTCAGCAACCTGGCCGACAGCTTTAGCGCGGTCTTTTATGCCTACGAAAAGATGGAGTACCCGGCTGCCATCTCGACGGTGACGGCGCTGACGCGCGTCAGCCTGGGTGTGCTGGTGCTGCTGATCGGCTGGGGATTTGTGGGGCTGGCAGCGGTGTCGGTGGTGGCCAACGTGGTCAGCGCCGGCGTGCTGGGCACGCTGATGCTGCGCCATTGCTTCCGGCCGCGCCTGGTGTGGGACGCCGGCACGGGGCGGTGGATGATGGCCGAGTCGTTCCCGCTCATGATCAACCACTTTCTGGCCATCGCCTTTTTCCGGATCGACACGCTCCTGCTCAAGCCGTTTCACGGGGACACAGCCGTGGGCTATTACGGCGCGGCCTACAAGTACGTCGAAGGCCTGGGCGTCATTCCGGCCTACTTTACACAGGCAGTCTTTCCATTGATGAGCCGCTATGCGGCGTCGGCGCGCGATTCATTGATGCGTGCCTATCTCTTGTCGTTGCGACTGCTGCTGATCGTCGCTCTCCCCATCGCCGTCGGCACCTTCTTTATCGCCGACGGGCTGATCCTGGTGCTGGGCGGGGCCCAATACCTGCCCGACTCGCAGATCGCGCTGCAGCTCGTCATCTGGTTCTTGCCCTTTGGATTTGTCAACAGCGTCACCCAGTACGTGCTGATCGCCATCGACCAGCAGCGCTTCCTCACCCGTGCCTTCCTGATCGGTGTTACGTTCAACATTGCCGCCAACCTGGTGGCCATCCCCCTCTTTAGCTATCGTGGTGCCGCGGTGGTGACGGTCTTTTCTGAGCTGGCCTTGTTGGTGCCCTTTTACTATGCGGTGCGCAAACACCTGGGGCGCGTGCCCTGGCTCTCTCTCTTCTGGCAGCCGGCGCTCGCGTCGGCGGTGATGGGCGGGGTGCTGTGGGGCGTGCATGGGCGGGTGCCGTGGCCCCTGCTCATCCCGGTCGGCGGCGCCGTCTACCTGGTGGCCCTGGCACTCGTTGGCGGCTTTCGCCAGCCCGACATGGACCTGCTGCGGGGGCTGCTGCCGGGCCGGCTGCGGGGGAAGGTGGCGGCTCGGTAGGGGATCGTTATAGCCACTCCTCCGCATCCTCCCCCGACTGGAACGCCACGCCCTGCAAGAACCCCCGCGCTCGCTCGGTCTTTGGATAGCGCCCCAGGTATTCCCAGAACGCCGCGCTGTGGTTGGGGTGCACCCGGTGCGCCAGCTCGTGGGCCACGACGTACTCGATCACCCAGTCGGGCCAGCCGCGGATCTTGTCGCTGATGCGGATGTCGCCGTCTGTCGGGCCACCGGTGGTGCAGCTCCCCAGCCGCTTTTGCATGTTGCCCACCCACCGGATCGAGTGCCACTTGACCTCGCCGCCGAAATACTTGCGGCTGATCTCGCGCGCCACCGCCTCCAGATCTGCGTCGGCCCGGGCGCGCACCTGGGCGCGCCGGCGCTTGACCTCGGCCACAATGTCGGCCACGTGGCGGTCGACGTCGGCCTGTCGCACGCCGCGCGGCACGCGCACCCGCACGGTGTCGCCGTGCCACTCCCAGTGGATGCGCGTCCGCAGCCGGCCGTCGCGCACGATCTCGACGGCGATCGGGTCCTCGTTTTCTGGCGTGACCCCTTGCCCCAGCCCGGCATCACCGGCGCGGGCCGACCTACGTTTCGACATCCGATTCCTCCACGGGAAGCAAGCTGATTCCATCGGGATGCAGCGCCAGGACGATCTCTTCTCCACGGCAGGGCAGCCGACCCTCGTCAGAGATCAGATCGAACGCTAGCTCGATGCCTGATCGGTGGCGCACCGCCAGCCGGTAGTAACTGCCGCGGAAGGAGCAGTTCGTGACTGTGGCGGGCAGGGAAAGGCCGTCCGGGGCCTCACCGTCGGCCACCTGCGCCGCCTCAGGGCGGATTAGAACCGTGACGGCGGTGCCGGGACCGGGTACACCGGCATGGAGGCCGGCCCCGGCCGATCTGGGGCTGCTGAGTGTGACGGCGCCGAGGGGGGTGTCGATGCGGGTAGGGTCTGTAGCAGTGACCCGGCCCGGGATCAGGTTGGTGAGACCCAGAAAGCGGGCAACCCAAGGCGACGCCGGGTGGCGGTATACTTCCTGCGGCGTGCCACGCTGCACGATGCGGCCGGCGCGCAGGATGGCCAGCCTGTCGGCCACGGCAAATGCTTCCTGCTGATCGTGGGTGACGTAAATCGACGTAATACCACTCGCCCCGGGACGGGGCTCGGAGCGAGGTGGGGCGGGCTCGGAGCCAGGGCGCGCGACCTGCTTCAGGATGGCGCGCACCTCGTTCATCAGCTCTTCGCGCAGCGTGCGGTCGAGCGAACCGAGCGGCTCGTCGAGCATCAGCAGGCGCGGGCCGGGCGCCAGGCTGCGGGCGAGTGCCACCCGCTGCTGCTCGCCACCCGACAGCTCGTAGACGCGCCGCCCGCCGTACCCTTCCAGGCCGACCAGGTCGAGCATCTCGGCGAGGCGCGCCTCGACCCTACTGCGCGCCCACCCCTCCATGCGCAGTCCAAAGGCAATGTTCGCCGCCACGTCCTTGTGCGGAAAGAGGGCATAATCCTGGAACATGAAGCCAAATCCGCGCTGGTGCACCGGCACACCGGTGAGCGGCCGGCCACGGTAGAGGACTTCGCCCTCCTCGGGCGCCTCCAGGCCAGCGACGATACGCAGCAGCGTGCTCTTGCCCGAACCACTCGGGCCGAGCAGGCAGACGATCTCGCCCTCGTCGACGTCGAGCGACACGCCAGTGAGGACAGGGTGCCGGTCATAGATCTTGGTCACGTCACGGATCTCGAGTAGCGCCACGTCAAAACTCTCCGATCTCGCCAATCCGAAAGCGCTCGATGAGCACAAAGCCGGCGACGCACACCAGCATCAGCAGGGTGCTCATGGCCAGGCCCTGGCCCTGGAGCAGGGCACCCTGCCCGCCGAGCAGACGATAGATGACGACGGGCATGGTCGGAAAGTGGGGCCGGGCGAGGAGCAGGGTGGCGCCGAACTCGCCCATACTGACGGTAAAGGCGAACACGGCGCCGACGAGCAGCGCACGGGCGACGATGGGCAGGTCGATCTCACGCACCACGCGCCATGGCCCGGCGCCGAGCACGCGCGCTGCGGCACGCCAGTCGGGGTCCATGCCGCGCAGTGCCGGCAACAAGCTGCGCACGACAAAGGGGAAGGCGACGAGCGTGTGGGCCAGGGGCAGGAGCAGTGGCGACGCGCGCAGGTTGAGCGGTGGCTGTCCGAGGGCGACGACGTATCCCAGGCCGAGGGTAACGGCCGAGGTGCCGAGCGGCAGCATAAAGACGGGATCGAGCACCGAACGCAGAGGGCCGCGCGGCCCGGCGAGCAGGTAGGCGCTGATCAGGCCGATGACGAGCGACAGCACCGTCGCCGATCCGGCGACTATGAGCGAGTTGCGCACGGCGACTGCAGGCGGCACGAAAAAGAAGGAGCGCGTCGGGTTGGTGAAGAGTGCCTCGTAGTAACGCAGCGTGTAGCTGCCTTCCAGCGCCAAGGAGCGGTTGGCCAGCGCGATGAGTGGGGTGAGGAGCAGGATCATGAGGCCGCCGACGCTGAGCCAGACGACGAGGCGCGCACGCCACGTCGTCGCGCGGCGCTGCCCCGATTCGGCCGCGCGCAGGCTGAGGGGCACGGCGGCGCGCGCCTGGGTGCGCGTGTAGACGGCCATGATCGCAAAAGTAAAGATCATCTGGGCGATGGACAGCGCGGCGGCCAGGGGCAGGTTAAAGAGCGGCACGGCCTGGTAATAGATCTCGACCTCGATCGTCGCCAGCCATGGCCCGCCCAGGACGAGGATCACGCCGAAACTCGTAAAGCAAAAGAGAAAGACGAGGAGCGACGCGGCAATGATGGCCGGCGCGAGGACCGGCAGCGTTACCTCTCGAAAGGTGCGCCACCGGCCGGCGCCCAGCACGCGCGCCGCCTCTTCGATCCGGGGGTCGAGGTTCGCCCAGAACCCGCCCACCAGGCGGACGACAATGGCCGCGTTGTAGAATACGTGGGCGATGAGCACCAGGATGAGGGTGTGGTGCAGGCGTAGGGGGGGGGCCGTGACCGGTTGCCCGATCCAGGCCAGCAGCGCCTCCAGTGCGCGATTCACTGGCCCATCTGCTCCCAGGAGTGCGGTAAAGGCTGCGGCGACGACCATGGTGGGCAGCACAAAGGGCACCGTGGTCAGCGCGCGCAGCACCGACTTGCCGCGGAACTCGTAGCGTGCAAAGGCATAGGCGGCGGGCATGCCGGCCAGCAGGGTTAGCAGGGTGGACAGGAGTGCCTGGCCTGTTGTGAAGGCGAGCAAGCGGAGGTAGTAGGGTTCTGTGGCGAGGGTGTGAAAGGGTGACAGGTCGAGCCCGCCTTCGGGAGCCAGGCTCAGCCGAAAGATGGCGGCGAGTGGGTAGAAAAAAAAGGTGGCAAGAAAGGCGAGCGGCAGCAAAAAGAGGACCGCTGCCGCATAGCGCGACCACGGCCGGCCGGGCGGGAGGACCCCGCCCCTACCTGGTGCATGAACGAGTGCCATCTTTTGCCCTCCGCCTCTATTGTACCAGGGCAGGGGGCAGCGGGCAAGCACCAAGCAGCCAGTAGCCAGTCGGATGCATCAAGCTGGCACCTGGTGCTGCAAGCGACCGGTGTGCTTGCAGGCGGACATAAAAGCGGGTATAATGGCTGGTGAGGCAGATGAGAGATGGCCGACATTGCACGTGATAGGCTGAGCAAGGTTCCGTTTACAGAAGAGCTGACGGACGAGCAGATCAACGCGCTGCTGCCGGAAGCGCGTGTCGTCGATGTGGCCGCTGGCAAAGCAGTGCCCCCCGGGGAACCACCGGGA
The DNA here is from genome assembly GCA_016929795.1 of Anaerolineae bacterium. The sequence goes on along the minus strand of JAFGIA010000318.1, from coordinate 40,161 downwards.
AACACCTTTTACTATGTAGAGAGCGGCCACCTGCGAGTCGAAGCGCATGATCCCACGCGACACAAGATCAACTACCGCGACGCTGGACAGGGGGAGTACGTTGGCCTCTATTCACTGATCACCGGCCGGCCGGCGCACATTGACGCGCAGGCGACGCAAGATTCGACGCTGCTTGCCTTTCCTGCCGACATGCTTCATCGCTACCTCGTGTCGGGTGTGCGGCAGCAGGCGTGCCTGCGTGGAGAAGTGCTGTTCAAGCAGGATCAGACCGCCGAGTTCCTCTACTTTGTCCTCGAGGGCAGGTTCCTGCTGGAGCGCGAGGTCAAGATGCCTGGGGGCGGGGTGCAAACTGTGCGGCGCAGCGCGGGTCCGGGCGAATACCTGGGCCGCTACGCACTGATCACGAGCCAAACCTTTCGTACCAAGGCGACGGCAGAGCGGAACTCTTCGGTGCTGGCGATCCCCTTCCGGGCACTCCAGCCGCTGCTGTTCATCCATCCCGGCTGGCGGGAATGGTTCTTTCCGCTGGAATTGGCCGAGCGGCTGCGTGCCATCCCCCTGTTCAAGGCGCTCGAGGACCGGGACATCTACCTCCTGGCCGATGAAACGATACCCATGCAGCTCCAAGCAGGAGAGCATATTTACCATGTCGAGGATCCGGCAGAGCATTTCTACGTCATTGACCGGGGCCAGGTGGAAGAGCAGCCGCGCGAAGGAGAAGGGCCGTGGTACCTCGCAGCCGGCAACTATTTCGGAGAGGACAGCTTGAAAGGGGGCTGGCAGCGCAGGTCGGCGACGGTGGCAACCAAGCCGACGCGCGTGCTTCGGCTGGCGGGCCATGTGGTCGGCGAGATGCTGCAGCAGCACAACGTCAAACTTGAAGATCAGGGTACGCGCGGCAGCCTGGTGGACCGGCTGGGCGATGTCTCGCTCTTCAAAGGGCTGCCCCGCCACCATCTGCGCCGCCTGGCGGGGTATGTGAATCTCGTCTACTTTCGCCCGGGTGACGTCGTGGCGCGGCAGGGAGAGCCGGCCGACAAGCTGATGATTCTGCACGAGGGCGAGGCCGTGGTGCTGCGCCAAAGCACGCACGAGCGGGCACGGGCCGTGCGCCGGCTCAATGCCCGCCCCCACGAGCCACGGGGCAGCGGTGAGAGCGAGTATTTTGGCGATCAGGCGCTGGTCAAGTGGGAGACGCGCGGCGCGACGGTGGAGGTCACGCAGCCGAGCGCGTGGATCGTGCTGGAGCGAGGCGATTTTCAGCAGTTTCTGAAGGATACGGGATTGACCGAGGCCGATCTGGGGCGACCCGCCGCGCCAGACAAAGGCAAGGTTTTGGCATCACCCCAGTCGGGCGTGCTGTCCTTGCCGTGGCAGAGACATCGGCATTGGATCGTGCCAGTGGTCAACGTGGTGCCAGCGTTGATCCTGGCGGTAGTCACCCTGGCCTGGCTGGTACTGGTGCCCGGTGACCTGAACCGTGCTCCCGACATCGCACTTTTTGTTGTGCGGGTGCTCTTCTGCCTGATCTGTATTGGGCGGGCGGGGTGGAGCTATTGGGATTGGCGCAATGATGTGTTCATCATTACTGCAGAGGCGGTAGTGCACATCGAGCGCAAGCCGTTGACGAGTGAACAGCGTTACGAGGCACCATTGCGCCAGATCCAGAACGTCAACCTCGGGACCAGTTTGATCGGTGAGTGGCTCGGATACGGTGACGTACTGATCGAGACCGCGGCTGCGCGCGGCCAGGTAACGTTCGGGCGCATCCCGGACCCGCAAGAAGCACAGGGGCTGATCCGGCGTGCTGCAGACGCGGCCAAGAGCGGCCGCCAGGTGAAAGAAATGGAGAGCATCCGCCAGAGGCTGGAGGACCGCCTGGTGCCCGAGCGCCTGAAGCCCGGGGTGCCGGGTTCGGTGCTCGTAGAGTCACCAGCACAGCCCAAGGCGCAGGCCAAGGCCAACGCCCGTCGCCGGTCTCTGTCTTTTCTTCCGCGCTTTGAGGAGCGCAGTGGTGAGACAATTACCTGGCGCAAGCATTGGGTCAACCTGCTTCAGCGCACGGGGTTGCCGGTGTTGGCGACAGGCGCGACTGGCATCTTGTTGTTGGTCCTCGTCGTGCCGACACTGGCCAGGATGTTTGGGGCTGATGTCCCCACCCTGATCGACATGGGCATATGGACATGGCTGGTCGTGGTGCTGTTCGTGTTGTCTATGGCTTGGCTCAAGTACCAGTACGTGGACTGGGAAAATGATATCTATGTTCTGAAAGGCGACCAGGTAATCGACCAAGAGCGCCAACTGGCACCCTTTCCGCTGTGGTGGTGGTACTCGGAGTCACGGAAGGCGGCGGTGCTGTCCAACGTGCAGTATGTCGACCTGCGCATTCCGCACATGCTCGCGCTGATCCTGAACTATGGGGACGTGATCGTGCAGACGGCAGGCGCCACCGGGCAGCTCGACTTTTTGACCGTCAGCGACCCACGGCGCGTGCACGACACGATCCTGCGCTACCTGGCCGAGTTCCAGGAGCGTGAGCGCCAGCGCCAATTCGACGAGCGGTGGCATGACATGGCCCAGTGGCTGGAGGCGTATCACGAGGTGACGCGCCGCGAGCAGGCCGACGGCGCTTGACGCTCAGCGGTTACAGGCACCACGATTCTATCTTTCGACAGCGGACCGACCAAGAAATAGATACATAGCACGTCTTTATTGACCTCGACGGGCGCGTTCCTTTGCCTGGCGGAGGCGGGCAAGGGCATCCTGCTCCCCGGATGAGGGGGTGCCGGCGCCACGGTCAGCTTCTTGGGGTGCGCGTGGCGGAGCGCTGACGATCGGATCGCGAGGGGATGGCGGGATGGCTTCCTCCCGCTCGAGGTGCGCGCGCCGCTCACGGGTGTGCTCGCGCGCCCGATCGCGGGCGGCAAAGAGCTGGTCCAGGGCGCGCTCGGTACGGGTGGTGGGGTGATCGTGCGCGGGCAGGCGGGCGCGCAGCCAGTGGCGGGCACGGACGAGGTCGGCGCGGGTGAGCACCAGGCGGCGCAGGGCGACGTCGAGGGGGAAGAGCAGCGCGGCCGCGAGCAGGAGCGAGGGCCACACCTCGCGCGGATGGCCAACAGGCGGCAGGTTGTGCACAAAGGCGGCCGCGGGCTCGGCCAGTGGACCGCCGCCAGTGAGGCGCGCCAGCTCGTTGAGGAAGGGGCGGTCGGCGCCGGCAGCGCGATATTCGGGCGAGTAGGGGATCACGAGGCCCAGTGTCTGTTGGCCCAACACCTCGGCGCCGTCGCGGGCCTCCAGTCGGACGAGGTAGGTGCCAGGCTGAGACACGCTGGCGAGCGCCTGGTAACGCCCGGCGCCCGTTTGGGGCAGGGAGAGGCGCGTCGTCTCCAGGTCAGGACCGATCAGCGTGGCGGATATGTCGAGAAAGTTGCGCGGCTGCCCGTCGTCGGTTGTGGCCTCGACGCGGATGGCCACAACCTCGGCACTGAGCGCCGCCTCGGCGGCGATGCCTTCCATGGCCGGCGCAGGCATGGTCCAACTGACGAGCTGGGGGGCAAAGCGGGAAAAACCAGGCCACCCCAGCCACTCGCTGGCCCACTGCCCCTTCAGGTCCGACGTCCACACCGCCGCGCGGCCCAGGCCGTACTGCCAGGTGGCAAGCAGGGGATCGCCGCGCGGCGTGGAGAGGATGACGCGCGATGTGCCCTTGGGCGTGGTGCCGTTGTAGCCAAAGAGAGGGGGGAGGGCCATGACGTCGAGGCCACGCAGCATCGATCCAGGAGCCGACGGCAGCGGGTAAAAGGCCTCCTCGACGATGTACTGGCCGACGGCCTTGACCGTCTCTTTCAGGAAAAAATCGGGCACCCGCAGGATGTCCTCGGCCGGGTAATAGCGCCCTCCGCCCTCGTGTGCCAGGCCTTCCAGGTACTCGGCCGACCCCTCGCCGGCGGCGACGACGCTGAGGGTGACCCCCTGCTCCTGCATCTGGCGCGCCAGGGCCGTCAGCTCGCCTGTGTGCACCCAGCCGTCGGTGAGGAGGATGATGTGCTTCAGATGGGCGTCGACGCCTTGCAGCGAGGCGTAGGCGGCCTCGACGCCAGCGCGCAAATTGGTCTGCCCTACAGCCTCAATGGCGCCGATCGACTGCTCCAGTGCGGCGGGGTCCGACACAGGGGCGAGGTCAACGGCCCAGTGGGCGTTGGTATCAAAGGCGACGACCCCAAGGTAGTCGAGGGGGCCAAGCGCGGCGGCGGCGCGCATGATCGCCTCTTTGGCAATATCGACCTTGGGCTGGCCCACCTCCTGGCGCACGTACGACTGGTTGAGATCGGGGTTGTCGCAGTGGCAGCGGCCCATGCTGCCCGACTTGTCGACGGCGAGAACGAGGGCGAGGTTCGGGGTCTGCTCCTTGGTGCGTATGTCCATGTCGACGGGCAGTGTGTCTTCGAGCGCGGTGCGCAAGTAGCCACCCGCACCGAAAGACTGGTCGCCGCCTGTCATCAGCAGTCCCTTGCCCAGGTCGCGCACATATACCTGCAAGGCATCCATCGCGCCGGCAGGCAGGTCGAGCGCCGGCACGTTGGCCAGCACGACGGCGTCGAACGCCGCGAGCTCGGGCAGGGTGGCGGGCAGCGAGGCCGGATCGACGACGGATACGTCCATCTCGGCGGCGCGCAGGGCAGAGGCCAAGTTATCGCCATCGCCGGCGGTTCCCTCGACCAGGAGGACTCGGGGCGGGCCATGGACGACGGCAAAGGCACTGGCCTCGTTGTTTTGCAGCCAGGTGTCGGCGTCGGGGATTACCTGGGCGCGAAAGCGGCGAAAGCCGGCCGCGCCAGCTTGCACCGGCACGAGAAAGCGGTTGGTGCCTGGCTGGAGGCGGACGTCCTGGGAGTGGATGAGCTGTCCGTCGCCCAGGACGTGGAGCGTGGCGTCCACGCGCGCGCTGCTGTCGACGATCACGGTCAGGTCGAACTCCTGTCCCTGGCGCACATCGGCCGGCGCGTCGAGCGCTTCAACGCGCACCTCGACCTCCCCGGCCGGTGCGCCGAGGGGGATGAAGGTGAGCTCGACGCCGTGCGCGGCAGCCAGCTCGGCCTGCAGGATGGCATCGCCCACGTTCTGCCGGCCGTCGGAGAGGAGCACGAGGCGGCGCGCCCCCTCGTCAGGAAAGAGGGCGAGGGCGAGCTGCAGGGCGCCCGCGACATCGGTGTGCGTGGTGACAGGCACCGACGCGAGATCGGACAGTGTGCTGCCTGTGCTCGGCAGGCGCTCGACGAGGGCGTCCTCGCCGAATACGACGACGGCGGCGCGGTCGCCGGGCGGCATGGCCTCAATGGCGGCACGGATGAGGCTCTCGCCATATTCCCGCTCTTCGGCCGGGATGCTGTCGGAGGCATCGAGGACAAAGACGGCGGTCAGCGTAGCAGCCCGGCGCTCGAAGCGGAGGCCAGCCAATGACAGGATGACGAGGAGTAGCAAGAGAATGCGCATCCCCAGGCCGGCCCAGAAGCGGGCGGGCCGCGGCCGGCGTCGCGACAGGAGGGCGAGGGCGACCACGAAAGGGAGGAGGAGGAGAAGGAGGAGGGCGGTGGGGTGGAGGAAGGAGAGGGGCAAGTGAAAAATTGGCGGGTTGGTAGGCTGGTAGATTGGTAGATTGGTGGATTGGTAGATTGGTAGGAACAGAGTGGTTTCTACCTTCCGGGCTTGCCACAGGCCAAGAATTCGAGACAGGGTGGTGCGATAGTAGACGAGCCATTCGATCAACAGCAGTGCCAGGGCGATCCAGGCGATTGGGCGCCACCATTCACGCTGTGCGGCCGGCTGGGTCTCAGCAGCGCCTGTTTCTGCGGTGAGGACGGGTACCGCGGCCGGGCTCAGATCCGATTCCTGCGGTGCAAAAAGGTTGGCGGCAAAGGCGGCGTTGGCCGGTGGCTCACCTGCGGGCAACTGCCAGGTGACGTGGTAGACACCAATCTGGGCTGTGTCGGCAAAGAGGGCGTGGCCGGCCTCGGGCGCCAGGCGGGCGCTCGAGCCGTCGGGCCGGGTGACGGATACGGATTCGGCCTCGGGCGGCACAGGGATGGAGACAGGGGCGCCGGGCACGATCTGATCCGGCAGGCTGCCGCCGGGACCGGGCGCCAGCCAGGAGGCCAGGTTGGAGAGGAGGAGCGGGAAGGCGACCTGGAGCGGCAGGTCGGAGCGGTGCAGGTCAAAGGTCAGGACGGCGACGCGCCGGCCGTCGACCTCGCCGGCAAAAAGAAGTGGCACGGAGCCCTCTTCATCCGCGGCGATGGGATCGCCGACGATCACGGGGCGCGCCCAGGCGGGCAATGGGATGCGCGCGGCGCTCAGCACGCTCACACTCTCCGGGTCGAGGTCGACGTAAGCCAGGAGCGGGTCATCGGCATTGACGGGGCGTGGTGCGGGCTGCTCGACGCTGCCTGTGACGGTGAAATATGCGGTGCTGCGCGGCGGCGCGATGAAGAAGAGGTTGCCGGCGGGCAGAGTAGCGGTAACCGGCACGTAGGCGTCGAGGATGGTGAGATCGGCCGGCTCACCCTCAACCCCGGCGCTGTCCCAATCGGGGGGGGCGACGACGCTCACCTCCAGGCCAGGCAGCAGCGCCAGTGCCGTCTCGAGAAAGAGGTTGCCCTCGCTGACGAGGGTGATGGGCGCCGGCTCGGCGGCACCGTGCACGGCCCAGGCGCGGTCATCCAGGGCGAGGGCATCCTCCCCTGGGAGCTGCGCCTCGACGACGCGGCTGCCCGCGGGCAGGTTCTCTGACACGACGGCTTGCTGGGCGCCAGGCGAGATCTCCAGGTCGTGCGCGGCGACGAGCAGACCGTCGGCATAGAGGTTCAGGCGGCGCCGGGCGACGGCAGAGCCATAGTTGATCACCTGCGCAAAGGCGGTCAGGGTGCCCGTGCGGGGGTCTGGACGGAGCGACAGCACGGCGATGGCCTGGTTGGCGCCGCCGTTCCCGAGTGGTACGTAACGCACGCGGCCGGTGATGGACAGTGCGCCAGGCCAGGTCGCGCGCCCGTCGGAATAGACGACGACCTCGGTGTCGGGCTGGCGAGCGGCGAGGGCCGAGGCGAGCTCGAGGGCGGTGGACATGTCGCTGCCGCCGGTACCGGCTCGCAGAGCGGCGAGGGCAGCGGCGACGGCGCGCCTGTCGCGGCTCGATGCCACCAGCACACGCGGTGCGTCACCGGCGGCGATGATGGTGATCCGCGCCTCGGCGGGCAGGCTGGCGATCAAATCACGCGCGTGGGCCATGGCGGCGGCCAGGCGGCTGGGTGCCTGGTCGGTGGCCGCCATGCTGGCGGAGGTGTCAAAGACGAGGATGGCCGAGCTGCCAGCAGCACCGGCTGTCCAGGTGAACGGGCGGGCCAGGGCCAGGATCAGGGCAATGAGAACCAGGATCTGGAGGATGAGAAGCAGGTTGCGGCGCAGGCGCTGCCACGGAGCGTTGGCCTGCACGTCGCGCACCACGTGGCGCCACAGGTAGGTGCTCGACACTACCTGCTCGGTGCGGCGCAGCTTGAGCAGGTACATGGCAATGATGATGGGAATGAGGGCCGCGAGCGCGAAAGCGGCGGGGAGTAGAAAGCCCATGGTCAGGCGCTGGCTCCTGGAAGATTGGAAGATTGGAAGGATGGAAGACTCGGCGGCGCGAGCGTCTCACGAGTGAAGAGGGCGACGGGTAGGGCGACGAGAGCGGGGAGGGAGGTGGCTAATAACAACAAGTCGACGCGTTGCACCAGGTTGTAGACGAACAGCGCCAGGGCAGGCGCCGCGAACAGCAGCAGGTCGATGGCCGCATCGAACGCGCCGAGAGTCGTTGCAGCGCCATCAGCAGGTATCAGGTCGGCAGCCATGACGAGGCCGAGCAGGAAGGTGGTGCCGCCGGCGAAGCCGTAGAGGGCGTACCATGGGATCAGGGATGGCCAGGTGGGCGCGAGCGCCAGCCCCACGCAGGCGATCAGCACACAGGGCTGGGCAGCGATGACAAAGGGGCGCCGCCCATAGCGGTCGGACGCCCGGCCGGCTAGCCACGAGGCGAGTGAGAAACAGCCCGCTTCGAAGGCGATCAGGAAAGCGATCTGGCGTGGGTCGGCACCGAGCGCGCGCGCCTTGACGGGTACAAACGCCGACAGGACGGGGAAGGCGACGTTGTTCACGCCTCCGAACAGCGCAAAGGCGTAGAATCGCCTGTCGGCAAAGAGTGTTTTCAGCCGCCCTAGTTGTGCCCACGCGTGCCCTTCGGTCGGGGATGCGGCTTGCGCCGGGACAAAGGCCAGAAGCAGGCCACACGCGATCAGCGACAGGCCAGCGTCTGCCAGGAAGGGGGTGCGCAGCGAAGCAAGCGAGAGCGCACCGCCGATGGCCGGACCCAGGAGGAAGGACAGCCCTTGCGCTGAGCGCAAGACACCGAAAAAAGTGCCCTGGCGGCCGCGGCTGATCTCGGCCGTCAGCCCCAGCAGCGCGGGCATGGCGACTGCGTCGGCGACGCCGCCCAGGATGCGGAGCGCCAGGAGCTGGCTCCAACTGTTGGCCAGGGCGCAGCCGAGTGACGTCAGGCCGCCGGCCAGGGCGGCACCGGCCAGGATGGGGCGCCGGCCAAAGCGATCGGCCAGGCCGCCGGTAAAGAATTGGAGGAGGACGACGGTCATCAGCGCCGCGGACAGGGTGGCCGCCGTCGCGGCAGCGTCGCCCCCGAGATCTGCGACCAGGTCTGGGATCACGGGCGTGCCGACGAGCGTGCTCAGGAAGAGGACAAAGGCCGTCAGCGCCAGCAAGGTGAGCTGCACGATGCTACCCCAATACACCACGCTGGCGGAGCCAGGCGAAGAGTAGATCCTCGATCGGCAGGGACGTGTCGACGGGGACATACTGGATACCGCGCGCGCCGCAGAAGCGGCGGATGGCCTCCTGCCACGCGGCCAGGCCCTCGCGGTAGCGCTGGAGCAGGTCATAGTCGGCCGTGACCTCGACGGCGGCACCTGTCTCGGCGTCGAGCAGGCGCAGATCTGTTGCCGGTCCATCGCCGAGCCAGCCGGCGCGAGCAGGGTCGATCTCGTCAGGGGCGAGGATGTGCAGGATCGTGACCTCGAAGCCGCGGCTGGCGAGGGTAGTGAGGGCGGGAGAGTGGAAGGTTGGAGGGTTGGAAGGTTGGAAGGTTGGTTGGAAGAGGTCGGAGAGGAGGATCAGGGGGCCGGGGTGGTGTGAGCGGGCGGCATAGCGGGTGAGCGCGGCGTCCAGGTGGACGGTGCCGGCGGGGAGGACACTGGACAGGAATTGAAAGAGGGTGAATGCCTGGCGCTTGCCGCGCACAGGCGCCAAATAGCCTATCCCAGCTTTGGTTCCGCCTTCCCATCGTCCATTCTTTCCATCGTCCATTCCCAATGCTGTCGCCGTCGCCCTATCTAGCCCTGCCAGGGCAATGTAGCCCAGCGCCCCCGCCGTGCGCAGCGCGTAGTGCAGCTTGTTTGGGTCGCCCCAATCCATGGAGCGGCTGGCGTCGACGAGGAGGTGGATCGTCAAGTCCTCTTCGTCGACAAAAAGCTTCAGGAAAAAGCGCTCCAGGCGGGCGTAGGCGTTCCAGTCGATGCGCCGGATGTCGTCGCCGGGAGCATAGGGCCTAAAGTCGGCGAACTCGACCGACTGGCCCCGCTTGGGGCTGCGGCGTTCGCCCTGTATCTGGCCGGCCATGGCGCGGCGGGACACGATGGCGAGGCGCTCGAGCTTGCGCAGGAAGGGCTCGTCGAAGAGGGGATCTGGTAGATTGGTAGATTGGTGCACTCGGTCAGTCATTGTCGGGCCGGATCGACTCCAGGACTTGACCAATGACCCAGTCTGCCGTCACTCCTTCGGCTTGGGCGTCAAAATTCAGGATGAGGCGGTGGCGCAAGGCGGGGAGAGCGGCGGCCCGCAGGTCGTCGAAGGCGACGTTGTAGCGGCTGTCGAGCAGGGCCAGGATCTTGCCGGCGAGGATCAGGGCCTGCATGCCGCGCGGGCTGGCGCCATAACGTACGTAGCGGCGCACCGGCTCGGGCGCAGAGGGATCGGGATGGGTGGCCTTGAGCAGGCGTGCGGCGTAGGCGGTGACGTGTTCGGCGATGGGCACGCCGCGGGCGAGCGCCTGCATGGCCAGGATGTCGTCACCCGTCGCAACCGCTTCGGCCTGCGCCTCAACAGAGCCGGTGGTGCGGTTGGCGATCTCGACCAGCTCATCTGCCGTGGGGAAGGGAACGTCGACCTTGAAAAAGAAGCGGTCGAGCTGCGCTTCGGGCAGTGGGTAAGTGCCTTCCATCTCCAGCGGGTTCTGGGTGGCGAGGACGAAAAAGGGGGCCGGCAGGGGGCGCGTCGACTTGGCAACCGTGACGCTCCGCTCCTGCATTGCCTCGAGCATGGCCGACTGGGTCTTGGGCGTCGCGCGGTTGATCTCGTCGGCGAGGATCAGGTTGGCAAAGATCGGGCCGGGCTCGAACTGGAACTGGCGGCGGCCTGTCTCATCCTCGACGATCAGGTTGGTCCCGACGATGTCGGAAGGCATCAGGTCGGGCGTGAACTGGATGCGCGAGAAGGCACAGTCGACGGCATCGGCCAGGGTGCGTACCAGCATCGTCTTGCCCAGGCCGGGCACGCCCTCGAGGAGTGCGTTGCCGCCCGCGAGCAGCGTCACCAGCGTGTCGCGCACCAGCGCCCGCTGCCCGACGATCACCCGCCCGACCTGCTCCTCGAGGGCGAGGGCGGTGGTGCGGAATTGGTCAGGGGTGATGGGTTCGGTCATGAGTTGTACTCCTTATCGGTAGATTGGTAGATTGGCAAACTGGTAGATTGGTACGCCCAATCTACCAGTTTACCAATCTATCATCTCCTATGGCTCCAACGACGAGAAATACGCACGCACCAGCTCCTCCAACCCCGGCGGTACGTAACTGTGGTCCATCGCCTGGTTGGCCGCGTCGAGATAGTCGTAATAGACCTCGTGATAGGGCACGAGGGCAGGGCCAGGTGCGCCAGCCAGGGGATCTGTCCCTTCGCGCGTTTCGGTCTGGCCCTGGCCCGAATCCTGGCCCGAGATGTTCAGCTCCTCGCCACTGCCTGCGCGGCGCTCCCACGGGACGTAGAGCGAGGTGTCGAGGTCGGTGACGCCGCCGGCCGCGCCGGGGCCGAGGGGACGGCCAGCCGTACCGGTGCGGCGGGCGGGCGGCAGGGTGTCGGCCTGCGTGCCGCCACCGCTGCCGGCTTGGGTGCCCTGCCCCTGTCCTTGGCCTTGCCCCTGGCTTTGCCCCTGTCCCTGCCCTTGTCCTTGTCCCTGGCTTTGCCCCTGCCCCTGCCCTTGCCCCTGTCCCTGTGCGGTTGCCTGGCCGGGGCGTTGGCCTGCCTGGGCGACGGCTTGCCGGCTGGCCTGTACACTGTTGAGGGCGCGCTGTAGTGCTTCCTGGGCTGCCAGGTCCCCCTGGGCCTGGGTGAGGGCGTCGCCCGCTGCCTGGGCGGCCTGCGACGCGGCGGAGGCATCGCCCGCCTGGGCAGCACTCGCCAGGGAGGCGAGCGCCTGCGCCAGGTTGGCGTCCCCGGCCTGTGCGGTGCGAGCGGCCATCTCGGCCAAGGTGCGGGCGAGCGCCTCTTGCTCTGCGGCGTCCATCTCCTCCATCCGGCTCGCCAGCGCTTCCAGGGCCTCGGCGGCTGCATCCATATCGCTCTGGCCCGCGGCCTCGCGCCCGGCGAGTGCCCGGAGCTGTGCAGCAAGTGCTTCCAGGGCAGCCTCTCGCGCGCCTGCCTGCGGATCGAGCTGCTGGCGCAGCGCCTCCTCAACGCGCGACAGGTCGGCCAGGGCCTCCTCCCTGTCACCGGGATTGGCGCGGAGCTGCTCGGTGAGATCGGCCAGTTGGCGCATCAATTCCTCGCGCGCCTCGGGCGACAGCTCTTCGGCGGCCTCAATCTCGTCGTGGATCTGCTCGATCCGCTCCGCCTGCGCTTCGGCCTCGCGGGCAATCGCTGCCCGCTCCTCCAGCACGGCATCCATCGGGTTGGGCAGGGCGGCGAGCAGAATCAAGGCGATGGTGCAGGCGGCTGCAATGGCAAGCGGCCGGCGCAGCAGGCGCAGTGGGAACGCGCGGCGCGGGTCAACGGTGGCGGCAACAGCGTGGGCATCGGCGAGCTGGAGGGAGACGATGGAGGGTTGGAAGGTTGGAAGATGGCCGTACACTGTGCGGTGGCCGTACACTATGCGGCTGGAAGGTTGGGGGGCACCTAGGGGGGCACTCGTCCGGTCTTCCAGTCTTTCAGGTGCCGGGCTTTCCAACTCCCAGGCAGTCGAGATGCGCTCCTTCAGCCCCAATTCCAGATCGGTGCGGCGGGCGATGCGGAGCAGGGAAAGAGGTCGAAGGAAGGTGAGGGCGGGCATTGCGACCAGCCAGGTGATCAGCGGCACCAGGGTCCAGAGCCTCAGGTTGGGCACCGGCCAGAGGCGGCCGGTGAGCTGGATCAGCACAGCGGCCAGGAGTGTGACCCACAGCGATCGCTGCGCGAGCAGCCAGCCGTCGCGCAGGCGCATATAGTGCCCCAGGCGCTTCAGAAAAGGCTGGAAGGAGTCGATGCTCATTCGCCACCTCTCAACTGCCACGCTTCGTCGACCTGTTCCAGCTCGTACACGTGGCCGATAAAGCCGATGCCGTCGGCATAGAGGGTGGCAGAGACGCTGGCCGATCCGTCGTCCTGCAGGTGGATATTGCCGAGGGTGATGGCTGCGCCAGGTTGATCCTCACGGGGTGCCACCCACACAAATTCCGCCGCCACGTCTGAGAGGGCCTCGACGATGGCGTGCTGTTCCTCCGCAGCGATGGCGCGCGATGGAGCGGCGGGTGCGCTGGCTTTGACCAGGCCATCCTCTGTGGCGGGTAGGAGGTAGACGAGCAGGGGATCGGGCAGATCGGTCATCGATTGTGCAGAGGCGAGCAGGGCGCGGATCACAACGGCGTACAAGCCGGCCTGTTCGGATGGAAGAAGGGCCGGTGTGGGGGTGGGGACGGGGCCAGCGCCTGGTGGGACAGGGGTCGGGGTCATCAGCATGGGCGCCGCCGGCACGTTCTGTTCGGGGACGACAGCGCGCACCACCACAGGTGCTGGCTCTATCGGCACCGGGGTCGGCCCCAGCCCCAAGCCCCAGCCCTCGTACCGGTCAGAGGTGACGAGAAAGCCGGCGGCGGCGGCTCCGACCAGAAGGAGCAGGAGGACCAGGGCCGCGGCGACATCGTGCCGGCGGATGCGCCAGCGATGCACTGGCTGCACCAGGCGGACAGCGAGAAAATAGAGGCCGAGCGAGAGCGCGCCGTAGAGGGGCAGGCTATAATGGTAGAGAGGGCGAGGGATAGCCCCACCCGACCCGTTCAGCACGCTCATGTTGCCTGCCAGGAGCAGGCTGATGCCAGAGATCACGCCGCCCAGGCTATCGGAGGGCATGGATGGCGCAATGGCCGATGTCAGGGCGCTGAGTGGATTCGGAATCAGTATCCAGCGCGGTGGCTCCGCCTGGCGCAGCACGCCGCTGAGCACGTAGAAAAAGATAGGGCCAAAGAAGAGGAGGAGGACAAAGACATAGCTGAGCACGGTGGCGGCGCCGGTGCGTTTTAACCAGGCGGACATGAACACGCCGACCAGGCCAAGGGTGACGGCAATCACGAGCAGCACGACCAGCGCCTTGAGCATGTCGCGCGGGGCGACGCCGCCAAAGATGAACACCAGGCTCGACAGGGGCACGGCCGCCAGGATCAGAACCAAGATGTAGCCGAGTGCCGAAAAGAGCTTGCCGCGCAGGATGCTGGCCGGGCGCAGCGGCGTTGCCAGCAGCATCTCGTAGGTCTGGTTCTCCATCTCGCTGCTGATGGTGCCGGCGGTGATGGCCGGGGTGAGGAAACAGATCAGGCCCAGCTCGAGTGTGACGAGCGCCATAAAGAGGGTCTGGCCGATCTGGGGGCTGAGCGGCGCCGTGCTGTAGGTGGAGGTGAGGAGCACGATGCGGTAGATGCCATAGCTGATCCCACCGAGCAAAAGCAGCATGCCGGTGAGGGTCACAAAAGCACGCGCGCCGCGCATGCGCGAGCGCATCTCCTTGACGACGATCGGGTTGGCGGACAGGTAGGGGCGCAAGGCATTGCGCCCCAGGTGAGGCAAATGCTTCATTCAGGCGACCTCCCCCCGGGTGAGCCGCAAAAAGACGTCTTCGAGATCCCCAGAGACCTCGGTAAAAGAGGTGATCCGCACGCCGCGCGCGACGAGGGCGGCCAGGAGATCGGCTGCCGCTTCCCCGTCGCCGAGAAACTCGACATCGAGAAACCCATTCACCTCGTGTACCGGTCCGACGCTATGACCTTCGGCAGCCAGCTCGGTCAAGTGCGCGATCGCGGCCTCGCTCTCCGACAGAACGCGCAGGCGCAGCGTGCGCCCATGGCGTGCCTGGCGGCTGATCTCGTCGAGAGGGCCGCTGGCGACGAGGCGCCCGCGCTCGATGATGCCCACCGAGTCGCACAGCTCGGCCAGCTCTGACAGGATGTGCGAGCTGACGACAACTGTTTTCCCCATGCTGCCCAGCTCGCGCAGCAGCTCGCGCATTTCCACTCGGGCGCGCGGGTCGAGCCCTGAGGCCGGCTCGTCGAGGAGGAGCACCTGCGGATCGTGTACCAGCGCGTGGGCCAGGCACAGGCGCTGGCGCATGCCGCGTGACAGGGTCTGGACATAGGCATTCCGCTTTTCGGCCAGGTCGACCAGATCCAGCAGCTCGTCAGTCACCTGCTGGCGGCGGGTGGCGGGCAGGTCGTGGCAGCGGCCGAAAAAGTCGAGGTATTCCCACACCAGCATGTCCTCATATACGCCAAAAAAGTCGGGCATGTAGCCGATGCGGCGCTGCAGATCGCGCCAATCGCGGTTCACCACCTGGCCGTCGATCAGGATCTGGCCGGAGGTCGGTTCGAGCAGGCCGGCCAACATGCGTAGCGTCGTCGTCTTGCCGGCGCCGTTGGGGCCGATCAGGCCAAAGAGCGACCCGGCGGGCACCTGGAGGTCGACATGGTCGACGGCAGTGACGCCCTCGCCGCGCCGTCGACCAAAGCGCCGGGTGAGGCCTCGTGTTTCGATGGCGATCATAGCTGGCTTTGCTCCCGGCGTTCGCCGACCCTGGCGCCGCCGCCTTCTCCGCTGCCGGCAGGCTGTCGCTCCGCCTCAAGCCCGAGACGGACCTGGAAGCAGCCGTCGACGCGCCCCGCACCTGTGGATAGGCGCACGCGCACCAGGCCGCCAGCGCCCACCAAGGCGCCGGGCTCGGATAGGGTGTTGACGCCGAGGATGGCACCGTCGACGATGCGCCACTCCTGCCGGTTCCAATCGTAGATAGCAGTCTCCGGCGGGTCCCAGCGTCCACCATCGCTGGTGATCGCCAACGACAGCGAGCGAATGTCCGCGCCGTCCAATTCCTCTGGGAGCGAGAACTCAAAGACGGCCTCGCCGCGGCCGAGCCAGACTGCGTTGGCTGAGGGGCCACATAGACCACCCTCGGACGGCATCTGGACCACTGATCCGGGAATGATGCCTGGAGGCAGTGAGATGGTGCCGTCCTCCGGCAGGCTGTAGGCGAGCGGGGTGTAGAGCAGGGAGATTGCCTGGCGTTGCGGTTCCTTGCCATCAACCCGGATCTCGGGCGACACCGTATGGATCCAGGCCAGCAGATGCGGCGCGCTGGCATCCGTCGCGCTTCCGCCTATCTGGAAGCGGCCGTCGCGAAAGACGTTGTCGAGGATCGACTGCTTCATCTGCACCTCGCGCGGCGGCGCGCCGGAACGTGGCTTGTTCAACTCCTCCTCAAACAGGCGCCAGCCCAGCGGCATCCCCCAATTTGTGCTCGACAGGCTGCCGATGTTCAAGCTCACACCTGCTGCCTCGCCCGGGGGAACGTCGCCCAGCCTGGCAATATCGTCGCCGATCAGGAGCACGGCGTCGTGCAGGGGATAACCGGTATCGTTCTGGATCATGCCGGCGAGGGTGCCCTTTTCCAGTGTCAGCTCCGATCTGATGGTCCCCAGGTCTTCCCAGGTGCCTTCGGTCATGAAGGTTTGCATCGACCACTGATTCACTGCCAGGCCCTGCACCTGTGCAGGGCTGCTTTGCACGAACACCACCTCGCCTCCGCCCATAGCCCCCCCCTGTCCCCACGGATCGTAGGCAGGGTTGAGGGGGGCCACCAGCCCGCCGCCCTGAACTTCTATCTCGTACGACTGTTGGTGCGGCGAAAAGATGCCCACATAGCTGTTGTAGCGGGCATCTCCACCTGGCGACAGATAGGCAATCCCGATCTGGTTGACGATCACGTTGCTGCCGCGCAGTGCATAGCCGAGGCCAAAAGCGCCCGCGGAAAAGAGCAGCGTGAGGGCGGGAATGGTGATCCACGCCCACTGCAGCCGGCGGGCGCGGCGCAGCACGATGTAATTGACCGGCCCGACCAGGACGATGTACACGGCGAGCAGGGTCGCCAGCGCGCCGATAGAAGGGAGGTCGAGCGCCGGCAGGTTCAACAGCGAGTAAACCATCGATTGGGCCTGTGACTCGCGCGCTGACATATCCTGGGGCAGCCAGGATGGGTAGTCGGCGCCAGGCGAGAGGAGCGCCTGCCAGAAGGGGATCGTCCCCGTCCACGCGTCAAAAGGCGCCGCTGCCAGGTCGAGGGCGATGAAATCCACCAGGCCATCGCCCACGCTGCGCTCGCGCACGAGCGGCACGGGGCCGTGTACTGCCCGGTTGACGCCCGGGTTCAGGTCGCCGGTGGCAGCCAGGAACGGGCCGGGCACACGTACCGGGCTGGTGCCAGCAAATGTGGCCAGCCCGGGCAGCACGTCGAGCGTGGTGGTGTCGAAAGGAATGACAGGCAAGAGGGAATCGGGCAGGCCGGAGGCCGTCGCTCGGGCGCCGGCTCCGCCCCCGATCACCAGGCGTCCCCCTGCCTGGACCCAGCCCTCGATTGCGGCAGCCTGTGCCGGCGTCAGAGTGGACGTGTCGACGTCGTTCAACACCAGGCAGTCAAATGAGCGCAGGCCCTCGGCGCGCTCGGGCAGATCTGCGAGAGAAACGTCGACGAGTTGCTTGGGCCGGTTCTGGGTGCCGAGCGACATCCCTTCGATCAGCGACAGGGCGCCGCGCTCGGGCGCGAGCAGCCCGACGAAATAGGTGATGTTGGGACGGGGCTGCACCGGCACCTTGCGCGACGCGATCACGTCGCCATCGCGGTCGCCGCCACTGCGGTCGATCAACTCAACCTGCAGTTCGTGCGAATAGTTGTTGGGCAGGACGTAGAGGGGAAAACGTTTGCGCGAGCCGGTGGGCAGGTCGGCGGGTGTGGCAAAGGTGTGGGTGGTGCCACGCGGAACGCGAACGCGCAGCTCGGCCTGCAGATCGGCGCCGCTGTTGGCGATCTCGACCGATAGAGGCAGCCATTCTCCATATTTGCCATAGCCATCGAACGCGGCGTCGACTTTGATCTGGAGGCCGGGCGGTTGAGCGGCGGCAGGGGGCAGGGTCACGACCGACAGAAAGAGCAAGGCAGCCGGCAGGAGGAGTAGGCGCGCTGTTCTGAATCGTTTCGTGGTCAAATGACTCCCTCGCTTATGCCTAATGTCGTTATGCTTCTCCACGGCGTGAGTATAACACATGCATATATGCACGTCAATCTCGGTGTATTGTAGCACAGAAGTGTGTCGGGCAATCGACGGAAGTCCGACGATTGGACGACGCAATCTGAACATACCAACGGCGCACATCTATTCTATAGATGCACAAGGGGCGAAAAAGGTTCCGCTTTGTTGTCATAGCTGAGGACAAGGGCGTTGACTTCTCTTCTCTTTCGTGGTATACTAGGGTTACTGTACCATACTCCACGTGTTACCAGTCGATCTTTGGATCGACCACAATATTCTCTCTCCCCCCCAGGTTTTTCGGACGAGGCTGGCCGGCCTTGATGGCCGGATTGAGACGGAGCGTCGCTCGCGGGCAGGTGGGCGACCACGAGCACCGCACCTAACAGTGCCTAGCGGTCAGTGCAAAGCGGGCACCGCATCTCAGGTGCCAGGAAGGAGGCGCTATCGCCAGAGTGTGTTGATCGTCTATGTCGAGTAGAGGAAAATGGAAGGAGGACAAAGGAGACTCTTATGAAAGCGCGATGGAACATTGCACTGTGCCTGATCGTTGTGTTTCTGACAGTGCTTGGCAGTGCCAGCACGCTGGCTGCCCAGCCCGGAGCGGAAGCGGGGGTGCCCGAGATCCAAGTCACGGAGCGCGATCAGGGCCGCACGATCGATCTGAAGGGCGAAATACTGGCTCTCAGCCTGGAGAGCAACCCGGCTACGGGCTACGGCTGGATGGTGCGCGGCGCAAATGCACGGGTGGTGCGCCAGGTGGGTGAGGAGTGGATCGCGTCGGTGCCAGGGAAGCTCGGTGCGCCGGGCACGCAGGTGCTGCGCTTTGCCGGCGTCGGCAAAGGCCGCACCACGCTCAATCTCGAGTATCGCCGCCCGTGGGAGACAGACACAGCCCCGGCACGAACCTTTCGCGTCGACGTGAATGTCACCGAGCCAACAAGTGCCGTGCCGAGCCCCGTACCCGCGGTGGAGGCGGTGGCTTCTACCGGCGATGCAGGGCTGACAGCGGTGCCCGCTTTGTACAACTGGTGCGACAACGGAGGCTGCACTCCTGTGCGCGATCAGGGGAACTGTGGGAGCTGCTGGGCCTTTGGCACAGTCGGCCCGCTCGAGTCGGCCATTCTGATCCAGGACGGCGTCTCGAAGGACTTGTCGGAGCAGTACCTGGTCTCGTGCAATACCGACGGCTGGGGCTGCAGCGGCGGCTGGTGGGCTCACGACTATCACGAGTGGAAGTACCCGTCGGGCGAGTCTGGCCCGGGGGCTGTGTACGAAAATGATTTCCGCTACACTGCCACTGATGCATCGTGCAACAGCCCCTACACGCATCACGAAACGATTGCCGACTGGGTATACATCGGCAGCTCGAGCAGCGTGCCGAGCACAGATGCAATCAAGCAGGCGATCTATGACCATGGCCCAGTGTCGGCCGCTGTCTGCGTCAACACCGATTTCCAGCGCTACGCAGGCGGTGTTTTTAACCCCACCAAGCCGTGCAACAGCATCAACCATGCCATCGTGCTCGTTGGTTGGGATGACAGCGTCGGTGCCTGGATCCTGCGTAATTCCTGGGGGCCAGACTGGGGCGAGGACGGCTACATGCGCATCGCCTACGGCAAGTCAAAGGTGGGCTACTCGGCCAACTATGTCGTCTATGGCGGAACAATCCCGACGCCGACGCCCGAGCCGACATCGACCCCATCGCCCGGCGGCACGATGCATGTCTCGGCCATTGACATGCGCTACGTCCGTGCCGGAAAGACTTATACCGTCTTTACCACCGTCACCATCGTCGACGAGAACAACGCCGCCGTCTCGAACGCCACCGTCAGCCTGAGCACGACGCTGCCGGGAGGGTCTACCGCCAGCGGCTCGGGAGCCACCGGCGCCGATGGCAAGGTCACCTTTAGCGTCAAATCCAAGCTGACAGGTACCTACACCTCGGAAGTGACCAACGTCACCCACGCTACCTACACCTACGATCCTAACGCCAACGTCATCACGAGCAGGTCGATCAGCGTGCCATAGAGCAAGGCCCCCTCAAAACCTGTGAGCCCCTGCCGTTTGCTCGGCAGGGGCTCGTCTCTTTTTGTCCAGACGTGACGCTTCCGTAGGCCAGTCGTAGGTTGACAATGCTCCCTTCTTGTGATATACTACCAAAGGTGCCATACTACGATAAGGGGGGTACGTGAAGACGCCACATGTCCGACGATTCAAGCCTGGAAACGTTGCTCGAACAGTGGGAGGGGGTCTATAAAAAGGGGCTGCTTAGCTTCTGGCTCTTGCTCCTGCTGCATGAGCGGCCGATGTATGCGTTCGAGATGGGCGATGCGCTCGGCGAGGCGAGCCTGGGTACTGTGTCGGCCGACACCAAGAGCCTGTACCGCGCCTTGCGACGCTTTGAGGCGATCGGCCTGGTCCAGAGCTCGTGGCAGCCGTCCGATGCCGGCCCCCGCCGCCGCTACTACCACCTGACCAGTCTCGGACTGTCGCTCCTCCGGCGCTTTGCCGAGCGCAACATCCTCCTCTTCCAACACCCGGCCATCGCCGCCCGCCTCTCGGCATTAATGCAGTTGCATGGAGAGACCGGGAGGAGCCACGGAGAGGCACTGGGCCGATAGAAATCCAATACCCAATACTCAATATTCTATCTCTCATTGGGAGGTGAGCTATGCCCACAGCATTGATCACAGGCATCACAGGTCAAGACGGATCATACCTGGCCGAGTTTCTCCTGGAACGCGGCTACCGCGTCGCAGGCCTGGTGCGGCGATCGAGCACGGTGAATTTTGAGCGCATCCGGCACATCCAGCACCGCCTGAAGCTGGTGTCGGGCGATCTACTCGATCCTTCTTCGCTGATCGCAGCCATTGACGAGGTGCGCCCACAAGAGGTGTACAACCTGGCAGCCCAAAGCTTTGTGCCGACTTCGTGGGCTCAGCCGGTGTTCACAGGTGAGGTGACCGGCCTGGGTGTCGTGCGTCTCCTCGATGCGATCCGCCAGGTCGATGCCACTATTCGCTTCTACCAGGCGTCGTCGAGCGAGATGTTTGGCAAGGTGCGCGAGGTGCCACAATGCGAGACAACCCCTTTCTATCCGCGCAGCCCCTACGGGGTGGCCAAGGTGTATGGGCATTGGGCCACGGTCAACTATCGCGAGAGTTACGATCTCTTTGCCTGCTCAGGCATCCTCTTCAACCACGAAAGCCCGCGGCGTGGACTCGAGTTCGTGACGCGCAAGGTGACGCACGGTGCCGCCCTGATCAAGCTTGGCATGGCGCGCGACCTGAAGCTGGGCAACCTGGACTCGGAGCGTGACTGGGGGTATGCCGGGGACTATGTACGTGCCATGTGGCTGATGCTCCAGCAAGACGAGCCAGATGACTATGTTGTGGGCACGGGTAAGACACACTCGGTGCGCAGGCTGTGCGAGATTGCGTTTGGCTGCCTCGGCCTCGACTACCAGGATTATGTCCGGGTCGACCCTCGCTTTTTGCGACCGGCCGAGGTGGACCAACTGGTGAGCGATCCGGGTAAGGCGTGTCGTGTCCTTGGTTGGCAGCCGGAGGTATCGTTCGAAGGGCTGATCGAGAGGATGGTGACATCTGATCTGAAGCGCCTTCAGGCAGAAGAAGTATTTCCGTAGTTCTTTGTGCTTGCCATTGGAAGGCTGGAAGGTTGGACAACCTTCCAGCTTTTACTCGTGATCAGCCGGTGTTGCCGTTGCCGGCAGCCCGATCTGGACCTCGACGATCTCGGGGATGATGCTTACAATGTCAAGGCCTTCGGGCACTACCGCCTGGAGTTGTACACGGTGCACGCCGATCGGGTAGCCAAAGAGGTTGACATAGATCTGCACCGCAGCCGGCGTGAGCTGGGACAAAAGTGCGTCGGGACCGGCGACAATGATCTCGACCGCTCCAGGAGACAGGGTGGCGATGCGGCCCTGTGACAATCCCTGGATCTCTATCTCGGCCGTCAGCGCGCGGCTGCTGAGCACCGGCAGGATCTCGACCGTGACCGTAACATAGTTCCCCTCGGCAACGACAACGCCAGTGGGCACCGTGATAGCTGTGCTGCGCACCAGGTCGGCCGTGGCGCCGGTCACGCTGATCGGCAGCGTCTTGACAAAACCGGGCAGGTCGTCGAGCATCGATCTGGGCCCGGCCAGTGTCACCGTCGACGGCTCAACCGTCACACTCGCGCGGCGATATCCAGGAGCGGGGTCGCCTCGCAAGTCAGGTACCACCTGCACATCTGGCTTGAACCCCACCTTGCGCCGCACGCCGATGCTCACGTCCACCTCTCTGGGCTCGTAGGTAACATTGCCCACGGCTTCGCCTGCCGCGTTCCAAGGCACGATCGCCACTTTGCGCGCCACGTCGCTCCGTGCTCCCTCAATGTTGATCGAGCCCGTGACGGACATGATCTCGGTCAGGTAGGGGAGTGGCCCGCTGAGGGTGATCACTTCCGGGCGGATGGTGGGTGGATTGGCCTGATAGCCTGTGGCTACGTCGCCCTGAACCAGGATCTCGACACCCTTTGTCACGCTCCCGATCCACTCGAGGTGCACAATCTGTTGCTCAGGGTCATAGTCCTCGATGCGCACGGCTTCACTGTTCACCGTAATCGAGATCGGCACACTGTTCCTGCCGCCGATGTCGACGGCCGACAGGTCCATGATCGCCTGAAAATCGGCGACCTCGAGATCAGATAGGACACTCTGAGGGGCTCGGACTTCGACGGTGATGCGTGCTTGCTCCCCCTCGAAAAACACGGTGTTCTCGGGTTGATTGATCGGCTCAACTGGGATGCCCGCAAACTCGCGCAGGGCAAAAGGATCCGCCTGCAAGGTCGCGGCGATCCACACCGCCACTGCCAGCAGCAGGGCGAGGATAATTGAGCTAAGGTTCGTCACAATCTGCCTGAGGACACCATGCATTCTTTACCGGGCTCCAAGCGATTTGATCAATCGAGCATAGATCGACACCAGGTGGATCAAAGGCGAGCTCTCCCGCCCATGCACTTGGCCTTCTGCCAGTGCTTTTAGAAACGATGCCGGCCCATCGAACGCCGGCATCTCGACATAGGCGCGGCCTACTTCGAGCGCCGCGTGCGCATCGCTGCCTGCCGAGCCGGGCAGGTTGAGGCTGCGCGCTGCCTGAAGTGCGGCCACATTGTCATCACGACGCACAGCACGCGCGTTCAGCACTTCGACAAAGTCGATCTGCGGGGCCAGTGCTTCGAGCACCTCGGGGCCGACTGCATCCACGCGTGCCCGGTCGAGAGGATGTGAAGCGCCCACGATCCCCCCCTGCGCGCGCACCCGTGCGATCGACTCTTCCGCCGAAAGGCCTGGCGGCACGGTCTCGTGGATAAAGAGCGCAAGCAGCTCACCGGCATCGGTCAAAATCTCCTCGCCGGCAATGATCCGATCCGGGGCGCGTGCCTTGAAATCCAGCGCCCCTTCGGCCGTGTTGTGGTCGGTGACTGCCACCCTGTCGATGCCCCGCCGATCCATCCAGCGGAGTAGGCCGTCGAGGCGCGTAAGCGCGTCGGGTGAGTAGTAGGTGTGACAGTGCAAGTCGACGCGCATCAGGCTCAGTCGTTCTTTTTGAAACGGTTCACCAGCCACCAGAGCGCCAACCCAGACGCCGCCGCACCAAGCAACCCAACGGCTGCCGTCCGGGGCTCGTACATCGGGCGCGTCACAGCCTTCACGTTGCCATACTCCTGGAACAGCCGCCCCCACTCCGAATCGAGCGCGTCTTGCACGCGCTTGTGTCCAATGAACGGGTACCAGAACCCGTCAAAGTAGGCGCGCGAGGCGGCATATGACCAGGGCACAATTGGCGTGCGCAGGAGCAAGTTTTCGAACGGCTTGAGTGGCCCGTGGTAGATCATCTTTTGCCCGCGACTGGCAAACGTCTCGCCTGTGCGTGCGTGCCAGCGCACCTCGTCGGGGTCCACATCGCCGGCGATCTCGATCTGCTTGATGTCGCCGATGCCAAGACCTCGCTCGTGCGCCAGACGGATGAACTTGAGCTCCATCGGGTCGAACCCCTGCAGATAGGCGGACACCGCATCGATCGCCACCTGGTCTGCCGAGGCGAGAATCAGGTCCTTCTGATCGACCCACATGGCCCGTGGTCCAGGGCCGTCGCCCACAAAGGTACCGTCCATAACCGCAAAGAGGCCGGAGTGAATCTCTTGCTGGATTGCCAGCAAGTCGACGACGGTTTCGTGGATGACGGCGTGCGTCCAATGCCGCCGTTCAGACAAAAGTCCACCAAAGGCATTCTTCATCGCCCCGGTGATGGTCGTGAATACGTGTGTCTTGACCGTCGGAAACTGGATGATGTTCTTGTCGAAAAAGAGGGCAGGGATCTTGATGCCGTCGGGATAGACTTGGTCGAGGACGAGCATCTCGGCCTGGGGCTCATAATACACCCACTCGAACTCGGGCTCGTACAGGTGCACGTTGCGCAGGCCATATTTGTCCACCACCAGCTTGTGCTTGTTGTTGCGCTCGCCGACGTAGGCGTCGACCACGACAGTCCGGTTGTGGGCGGCGATCAGATCGCTGTAGCCATCTTCCAGCAGCGTACGCACCACGCCTTCGAGCTGCCAGGGGGCCGTGGAGCACGCCGGATACCACTGCGCCCACGAGATATTGATCTTGAGCAGTGTCGGTCGCTCCTTGTCGAGGCTGGCCTGATAGTTCGCCCGGTGGAGTAGATGCTCATAGTCGTCGAGCACGGTCTCGGGCTGGGTGCGCATCAGTACCACACGTCCTTTGCCCGCAAAGTCTTTTGGAATCACAGAAACACCTCCCTATCACTCGGTGTCTCGTCTATCAAGCGAGACGAACAGCGTTAGTATAGCGCAATTCAAACGAGATGTCCAATACCCATCGATCGCCGCCCGCACGGTGCGCTCTGCACGTGGCAGTTGCGTTTTCCATCGAATCATGGTATAACAAAGCCGTGAAGTTGTCCGATTTTTCACAGAAAGGAGTTTCTTATGCAACCCTGGTTGAAAGCAGGTCTCGTCGGAGGTGTCGTCGTCGCCATTCTCAACCTCCTCAGCCTCATCCCGTGTGTTGGAGTGGTGACGTGTATCCTGGGATTCCTGGTGTACATTGGCACCGGATGCCTGGCGGCCTACTGGATGCTGCCACCACGTCTCGCCGGCCCGGCGGCAGGGCAGGGGGCGATGGCGGCCGCACTGGCTGGCCTGATCGGCGGCATCGTCACGACAATTACCACAGGCGTGCAAATGGCAATGACGGATACGGCGACTGTCCTGTCGCAGGTTCCGGCCGAGTCACTCGAACAACTGGAAGCTGCCGGCATCGACCCGGCCGTCTTTACGAGCCCGGGGATGGGCGTGGGGGTCGGTGCCATGTGCTGTGTTGCCGGGATCATTATCGCTGCCGTTCTCGGCGCGATCGGCGGTGCGATCCTGGCAGCCGTGCGTGCTGACTGAGTGTTTTTGATGACCTGGCAGGGCTGTCACACCGTGACAGCCCTCTTTCGTTGAGAGGTATGGCAACGATCCGCTCGAGCCTGGCTGTGCAGGCTGCGAGCCTGAAATGTCGAGGGAGCATGAACGAACCAGCAGGTGATCGCTGTCCCGAGTGCGGAGCTGCCCTGGCGCCAGATGCCACCGAGTGCCCGCGCTGTGGCGCCGAGTTTGGTTTCTACTGCCCGGAGTGCGATCAGGAGATCCCGGGCGATGTGGACGTCTGTCCCCACTGCGGTGCCGAGCTGGACGAGGGATTCGAGTACGAAGAGGACGAGGAAGAGGCCACCGGGGCCGGCCTGGAAGAGGAAAGTGCTGTGGAACGTGCCCTCTTTTGCGGCGAGTGCGGCGCCCCGATCACGGCCGAGGACGAAGAGTGTCCTCAATGCGGCGTCGACCTGTGCCCCGATTGCGGCGCACCGCTCGACGCTGATGACGTGGTCTGCTCCGAGTGTGGCGCCGAGTTCACCTTCTCCTGTCCTGAATGCGGTGCCGATCTTCCAGTCGACGCCGACGTCTGTCCCGAGTGTGGCGCCGAGTTCGAGGATGAGTGAATGGCAAACAAGGAGCAGGAAGAAGAGCATGCGAGTGGGCTGCCGCTCATCTTGATGCGGCGCGATCCGGCAGCCGATGCCGTTGAGGAAGGGCCCGATACCTTCCGCTGCCCGGCGTGTGGGGCTGGGGCATCGTACAACGATGGCATCTGCTCCGCATGTGGCCAAGTCTACTGCCCCGGATGTGGTGCGTCTCTTGATCCCGACGACGAAGAGTCGGAAGAGTGCCCCGCCTGTGGGCTGGCGCTCACCTTCACCTGCCCGGGTTGTGACTTTCCGGTGGCTGCCGGCGCCAGGATGTGCCCCGAGTGCGGTGTCCTCTTTGTGCGGCGCTGTCCGGCGTGCGGGGCGCGTATCCTCGACGCGCCCGAGGCATGCCCTGAATGCAGACAGGCACTGGAATTGACGCGACGTTCGTCTGCCACGATCTATCTCAGCCAGGCGGGGCTGGTGCTGCTGCGCTGCCCGCACTGCACCGCCCACTACCCTGCCGATACAGGCGTGTGTCCCGAGTGTGGGCAGCGCGTCTGCCCGGCCTGTTACCTGCTGCTGGAGGACGACGAGGTCGACTGTCCCCACTGCGGCGAGCATGTGGCGCGCCCCTGCCCAACGTGTGGCGCCGACGTGGGGCTGGGACTGCCGGAATGTCCCGCGTGTGGTCAGGCGCTGTGCCCGACGTGCGGCGCGGCCGTGGCCGAGAATGCCACCGAGTGCCCGCGCTGCGGCACAGAGCTGGAGCTTTTCTGCCCGAACTGTGGCGCACAGGTGACGCCCGAAATGGAGCGCTGCCCGGACTGCGGTCTGAGCTTTGACGAGGAAGAGCACGGTCACTGCCCGGCGTGCGGCGCGCCCTGGCACATGGGCGAGGGAGACTGCGCGGCGTGCGGCCGGCTGCTGTGCCCGCAGTGCGGTGCCGCTGTGTCGGAAGAGGATGTAGCCTGCGCGGCGTGCGGCGTCGAGTTGGTCCTGTACTGCACCGCGTGTGGCGCGGAGGTGAGTGCCGGCGCCGAGGTGTGCCCGAGCTGCGGCGAGCGGTTCGAAGACTGAAACGGCGTGACGGCTGCTCTTGGCAACTATGCAACCAACCTGGTGCGCCTGTTGCGGGGCAACAGGGTGCTGCGGCCCCTCGTGGCTGTTTATTATCTCACCACACGCTGCAATTTGAATTGCGCCTATTGTGAGGATTTTGGGCAGCGGCGTAACGCGGAGGCTGCTGGGCCGCTGCCCCTCGACGATGCGCTGCGCATTCTGCGCGTCATCCGCACCGGCACCGATCGCCTGATCTTGACCGGGGGCGAGCCGCTGCTCCACCCTGACGCTGCCGAGCTGGCACACCGTGCCCGACTCGATCAGCGCTTCCGCCACATCACGCTGCAGACCAACGGTCTCCTCCTCCACGAGCGTGAGGCTGTGCTGCCCGCCGTCGACCGCCTCGTCGTCAGCCTCGACACAGTCGATCCTGACCTATGGAGCGAACAACTGGGTGTGTCGCGCGATACCACCGCCACCATCGTCGACAACGTGGCCCACTATGCCGACCGCCAGCGAGAGTTTGGCTACCGCATGGCCGTGAACTGTGTCCTCAGCCCCGCAACCCTGCCCACCGCCCGCACCCTCCTCGAGTGGTGCCAGGCACACGACCTGCTCGTCTCTTTTTCGCCGCAGGCGGTCAACAACTGGCCGCACTATGATCTGTTGGTGAACGACGAGTACCGGGCTTGGGTGCTCGATCTGATCGATCGCAAGCGGCACGGCGCACCTATCCTCGGCAGTACGGCCTACCTGCACACTCTGCTCGACCTGCGTCTCTACTCCTGCTATCCTGCCCTCATCCCGCGCGTCATGCCTGGCGGAGAACTGATCTACCCCTGCTGGCCGATCGAGCGGGCGGGCCACAGCCACGGCGGCCGCCCGTGCAGCCTGCTCGACGTGAGCACATGGGACGAGGCGCTTGCGCGCGCCGTGGACGGCTATGGCGCTCCACCGCGCATCTGCACGAGCTGCTTCCAGCAGTGCTACGCCGAACCATCGCTGATGCAGGCTCGCCCATTTAGCTACCTGGCCGAATGGCTGCGCTACCCCGTGTCCCGCCGCGGTGCCATCGCCACCTATGCCCCGGGCTAGGCAGGAGCCATGATCACTCTGTTGGGCGCGACCGGCTACACGGGCCATCTCATCGCGCGCGCCCTCGACCGTGCCGGGCTGCCTTACCGGATCGCCGGCCGATCGGCCAACGCGCTCGCGGATCTGTCCGAGTCGCTCTCTTCCCGCCCGGCCTGGGTTGTCGCCGATGTCGAGCGGCCCGAAACGCTCGCCGGGCTTTGGGATGGCACGCGCGTCCTGGCGAACACTGCCGGCCCTTTTACCGACCTCGGCGAGCCTGTCGTTGCCCGGGCCGCCGCCGCGGGCGTCCACTATCTTGATACCACAAACGAGCTTGGCTACGTCTACCAGGTGCGTAGCTATGACGCCCTTGCGCGGCACACCGGTGCCGCGATCGTCCCCTCTTGCGCGTTCGAGGTTGCCCTGTCCGACTGTGCTGCCGAGCTTGTGGCACGCGATCTGACCTCTCCCATCGACGAGGTAAGCGTCACCTACCATGTCTCGGGCGGCGGTTCCAGTCTGGGCACGCGACGCTCTGCCGTTCGCTCCCTCGCCACCTCGTGGCTTGCCTATCGAGGTGGCGAATGGGTGCGCTCGATCCCGGGGCGTCACATGCGGCAGGCCGACCTGCCCCATGGCGTGCGCACTGCCATCTCCTTTCCCAGCAGTGAGACGGTCACCGTGCCGGCGCATGTCTCCGTCCACGAGGTGACCACGTGGATGGTCATCTCGCATCGTGCCGGCACCTGGGCTCCCTTGCTGGTGCCCGCCTTTGCCCGCCTGGCATCCACATCTCTCGGAGGCCTACTCGAAGCACTGATTGCCCGCGTCATGCCCCCGCCCGATTCTGGCCTGCGCAGCGACGCGCCTTTTACCATCCAGGTGGCAGCGCGGCGTGGCGACGACGCGTACCCCCTCACCCTCGCCGGCCAGGGTGTCTATGACCTTACGGCTGAGATCGTAGCGTATGCTGCCGGCGTGCTGCACGCCGACGGCTATGATAGGGCCGGTGTCCTCCCGCCTGCTCTGGCCCTCGACCCCTACGCCTTTCTCACCCACGCCGTCACCCACTGGCACGTCGATCTCGCCCCCTCCACGCTATGACGCCCGCCATGCTGCCACCCACCCAACCAACGGACCAACGGATCAACACGCTCATCGTCGGCGCCGGCGTCGCCGGACTGAGCGCCGCCCTCCACCTTGCCGAGCGTGGCTTCCCGCCGCTCGTCCTTGAAGCTGACCCCGATCACGCCGGTGGGCGCGTCGCCGGTGGCACCCCGATCGAGATCGACGGCGACCGCTTGGGCGGCTGCTTTCGCGACGAGCACGGCGTGCACGCGATCTGGTCCCCTTATCGTAATCTGCAGGCCATGCTCGCGCGCCACGGCATCCGTCCTGTGCTGGTGCCTGCCGACGAGGAGGTGTGGATCTATAAGCGGCTGGACTGGGTGCGGCGCGCGCCGGTCGGCAGTGCCATTCGGCACTCCTGGATCCCCGCGCCGTTTCACTACCTCAACCTTTTTTTGCGGCCGCGGTTCCTCGGCATGCTCGACTTTGACGAGTTCTTGGGCCTCTTACCCGTGTGGGGCAGCCTGTTATGGGGCCTGGGGGTGGACCCTCTCGGCGAGGGCCAGCCGCTCGAAGGGATGTGGCTCGATGATCTGATCCATGGTTGGTCGCCCGCCCTGCGCGAGCTGTTCGTCGGGCTGATGCGCAACGGCCTATCGGCTCTGCCGGGCGAGATCCCCCTGTCCGGATTTGTCTCTTTTTTGCGCTTTTACACGCTTCTGCGCCGCGACGCGTGGGTGTTTGCCTACCTGCCGACAGACGGCGGCACCTCGCTTGCCGACCCGCTGGCAGCGCGCGTGCAGGCGCTCGGTGCACACGTGGAGCTGGGCACGCGCGTCACACACCTGGAGCGCCTGGAAGAAGGCTGGCGTGTCCATTGGCAGCGAGCTGACGGCTGCGTGGGCGCCGCGCAGGCGCGGCACGTCATCCTGGCCACCGACGCCCCCAGCAATGCGGCTCTCCTCCACGCCAGTCCGGACCTGGCGCACGCTGCCGCTGACTTTTACTGGCCGCGCGGCATGGCGACTGCCGTCATCCGCATCTGGTTCGACTGCTCGCCCCGCCCTGGGGCCGAGGCCGGCATCTTGAGCGGGGACTTGGTGCCCGACAACTTTTTCTGGCTCCACCGTATCCACGACGACTATGTACGCTGGCACCGCGCGACAGGCGGCAGTGCGATCGAGGTACATGTCTATGGCCCGCCATCGACGCTCGCCGACCCCGACGCGGTCCTCCTGGCCCGCTGCATCGCCGACGTGCACAGCGCGTTTCCGGAGTTGCGTAGTCATGACGTCTATCACCACCTGCGGCGCAACGATCCGACCCACACACTGCTCAGTGTCGGCCCTGCCGGGCGCCACCTGGGGGTCGACACGCCGTGGCCGGGCCTCTACTGCTGCGGCGATTGGGTGTACCATCCCTCGCCCGCCTTTTTCCTGGAGCGTGCGTGTGTTACCGGCATCGCTGCGGCCAATGCCGTCCTGCGCGCCCGCGATCTGCCCATCTGGCGCCTGCTCGATCCACCTGAACCTGAGCCCCTGGCCGGTGCCATCGAGCGCCTGATGATGGCCGGTCGCCGCATCCTGCGCCGCGGGCGCGCGAGATCGCGCTGACAATCCCTGTGCAAATCTTGCCCTCTGCATAGTTGCCTTTTCGCTGCATTCCGTGTACAATAACTCGCGAGGAAACCATCGCCGCAGGCACGCGAGCAACTGCAAGTGTGGCGACCGCCGGCATCCCCGGGCCTGGCGCGACAGCCACACGCTGTACGTGCGGGCGGGCAAGCAGCATCCCGGGAGGCTGTGGTGAGCGAGGACAAGGTCAAAAAAGGTGGGGTGAGTGGGAAGGATCTCGACGATCCTCGCCTCTTTATTAATCGCGAGCTGAGCTGGCTAGAATTTAACCGGCGCGTGCTCGAAGAAGCACTCGACGAGCGCCATCCTCTCCTGGAGCGCGTCAAGTTCCTGGCTATCTTTTCCAGCAACCTCGACGAGTTCTTTATGATCCGTGTCTCGGGCCTGCGCCGCCAGATGGAGGCGCACGTGGTCGATACACCGCCCGACGGCATGACGCCGTCCGAGCAGCTCATGGCCATCCGCCAGGAGATACTGCCGATGCTCGATCAGCACGCCGAGTGCTGGCACGGCGACCTTTTGCCCAAGCTGACGGCAGCCGGAATCAACATCCTGCGCTATGACGATCTGAAGCGCAGGCAGCGCCGCCTACTGCGCCGTCACTTTGAGCGCGAGATCTTTCCCGTTCTCACCCCCCTGGCCTTTGACCCTGGCCATCCCTTTCCTCACATCTCGAACCTGAGCATCAACCTGGCCGTCGTCCTCGGCGACCCACGCTACGGTGAGCGTTTTGCCCGCCTCAAGGTACCGGCCATGTTCCGCCGCCTCGTGCGCATCCCGAGCGAGGAAAAGGCCGAAAGCTACGAGAGCCTTGGCCTGATCGACGATTCCTATTCCAACTTTGTCTGGCTCGAAGAAGTGATTGCCGCCAACCTCGACCTCCTCTTCCCGGGTATGGAGGTCGTCGCGGCCCATCCCTTTCGCGTCACGCGCGACGCCGACCCCGAGATTGAAGAGGACGAAGCGGCCGATCTCCTCGCCACAATCCAGGAGAGCGTGCAAAAGCGCCATTTTGGCCTGGCAGTCCGGCTGGAGGTCGACGACTCTATGCCGGACCAGATCCGCGACATCCTGGTGCGCAATCTCCGGCTGGCGCCCTACCAGGTCTATACGCGCGACGCGCCCCTTGGCATGGCCGACTTGTGGGAATTGATGGATATCAAGCGCCCGGACCTGAAGGACCCGCCCTTTCAGCCGGCAATTCCGTTGCCGCTGACCACGGATGAGAGCATTTTCTCTCTGCTCCGCCGCAAGGAAGTGCTCCTCTACCATCCATATGATAGCTTTGCGCCCGTCGTCGACTTTTTGCGTGCTGCGGCCGAGGACCCTGACGTGCTGGCTATCAAGCAAACTCTCTACCGCGTTGGCCCCGACTCGCCTATCGTGGCGGCGTTGATGAAGGCGCGCGAGAATGGCAAGCAGGTGGCCGTGCTCGTCGAGCTGAAGGCACGCTTTGATGAGGAGAACAACATCGTGTGGGCCCGCGCGCTGGAGCAGGCAGGCGTGCACGTCGTCTATGGGCTGGTGGGGCTCAAGACACATACAAAGCTGCTGTTGGTCGTGCGCCGCGAGCGCGACGGTATCCGCCGCTACGTGCACTTGAGTACCGGAAACTATAACGACGTCACCGCGCGCGTCTACTCCGACATTGGCTTTTTTACAAGCGATCCCGACCTCGCCGCCGACGTGTCGGACCTGTTTAACGTCCTGACTGGCTACTCTTACAAGCAGGAGTATCGTAAGCTGCTCGTTGCGCCTGGTTGCATGCGCCAGCAGGTCGTCGACCGCATCAACCGCGAGATCGAGCATCACAAGGGGGATGGCAGCGGCTATCTGGCCTTCAAGATGAACGCCATCGTCGACAAAAAAGTGATCCAGGCGCTCTACCGTGCCTCGCAAGCTGGCGTCAAGGTCGATCTCCAGGTGCGTGGCATCTGCTGCCTGCGCCCCGGTGTGCCAGGTATCAGCGACAACATTGTCGTCACTTCTATCGTCGGTCGCTTTCTCGAACACCCGCGGATCTACTATTTTCACAACGGGGGCGACGAAGAGATCCTACTGGGCAGCGCCGACCTGATGCCACGCAATCTAGACCGGCGCGTCGAGCAGCTCTTTCCCATCGAGGACCCGGATCTACGCGAATCGGTGTACGAGCACATCCTGCGCGTTCACCTCGCCGATAACATGCAATCCCGCCGTCTGCTCCCTGACGGCACCTATGAGCGCATCCGCCCGCTCGACGGCCAGCCCGAGCTCAACTCGCAGTTCTGGATGATCGAGCACCGCGGCCTGTGGAATGAGGAGTAACCAGCTATGAAAGTGGCGCTCATTGGAGATATCCACGCCAACCTGCCCGCGCTCGAGGCGGTGCTCGCCCATGCCCGCGAGCAGGGCGCCACAGCAGTCTGGAACGTTGGGGACTTTGTAGGTTATGGCGCGTTTCCGGAAGAAGTTGTGCAGCAGCTTCAGGGCGAGTACGTTCTGAGTACGATCGGCAGCTATGACCGGGACGTGCTTCGCTTCGCAAAGCGCGAGGGCTCGTGGCGCCAGAAAAAAGCACTGGAAGAGTATGTCGCCCTGAAGTGGACCGCCGAGCGCCTTTCGAAGCGCAGCCGCAAGTACCTGCGCTTTCTGTCGCGCGAGATTCGGATGACTGTGGGCGGTCGACGCATCCTCCTCACCCATACCAGCCCTGGCTCGGGCAAAGAGTACCTCACGCTCGATACCTCTGATGGGGATCTGCGCGAGGTTGCTGGCGCGGCCCAGGCCGACGTGATCGTGTCGGGCCACTCGCACCGTCCCTTTGCGCGCCAGATCGACGGTGTGTGGTTCATCAATCCTGGCAGCACCGGCCATCCTCAGGATGGCGACCCACGCGCCAGCTATGCCACCCTGGAATTTGGCTCCGATCTCCGCGTCGAGCACTTTCGAGTCGAGTATGACATCGATACCCTGGTCACTGCCCTGCGCGAGCAGGGGCTGCCAGAGGCTGTGTGCCGCATGTTCCTGCTCGGCTGCGATCTTGAGACGGCGCTCGCCGCAGGCGACCCGTCTTGATGACCCGTCACCACACACAGCTAGACCGCTTCCGCCGCCCGTCCCCCCTTCTCCGTCAGCACCCACACCTTGCCACCACCCCCAACGGCACACATAGATACGTGACACCCTGCGCACTTGGGGCCGCACTGCTCGACCATCGAGCGCAAGTAGCCGAGGCGCGCCAACTCTTCGAGCATCACTTCCAGCAGGCTTTCCGGCACCGACAGCGCCGCCGCTAATTCTCCGTAACTCCGGATGCCGCCGTCGTGCAGTAGCTTGAGCAGCTTTTCGAGCACGGCTACCACCCCCTCGCAATCTGGTACACGACGATGCCGCCCGTCAGCGACAGCCCGAGCAGCATGCCGACACTCACCAACGTCCACAGCCAGCTCTTGCTCTCCTGCTTGATGACTGCGACCGTCGCCGCACATGGGATAAAGAGCATCTGGACGACCAGGAAGGCGAGCCCTGCTGCCGGTGTAAGTGTCGCCCGCAAGGCGGTGGCCAAGCCCGCCGCTGTCTCGCCGGTGCCGAACAGGATGCCGAGGGTAGCGATGGCATTCTCTTTGGCCACAAAGCTGCTCAGTAGCGCCACGAGCATGCGCCAATCGAGGCCCATCAGGGCGCCGACCGGCTCGAGCGCGCGCCCGGCGCTCGCCAGGTAGCTCGTCTGGATCTCGCCGTGGGGCAGCGTCGCCAACGCCCACACGACGACAGACATGACCAGGATCAGCGACCCTGCCTTGCGCAGGAACTCGGCGCTGTTCTGCCATACCTGGATGCCGATCGTGCGCAGATTCGGTCTGTGGTAGAGGGGCAGTTCCATGATAAACGCCGCGCGCTCGCCCCGGAGCACCCACTTGTTGATCAACACGCCGACGACGCCGAGGACGACGAGGTTGAGGGCGATCAGTCCCCAGGCGACCAGCGGTGCCGCGCCCGCGAAAAAGATCGGCGCCAAAAAGACAATGACGGCCATGCGTGCTGCGCACGGCACCAGTGGCGCGAGCAGGATGGTGAGCAGGCGAGCCTTGGGCGAGTCGATGATACGCGTGCCAACCACGGCGGGCACGTTGCAGCCGAATCCAAGAAAGAGCGGCAAAAAGCTCTTGCCGTGTAGCCCCATCAGGTGCATGAATCGGTCCATGATGTAGGCGGCGCGCGCCATGTAGCCAACGTCCTCCATCAACGCCAGGATGGCGAAAAAGAGGACGAGAATAGGAAAAAAGGTAACAACGGTGCCGGCGCCGCCAAGAATGCCGTCGACCACGAGCCCGCTGATCCAGGCAGGGGCCCCCCTGAGCGCTGTCGAGAAAAAGCCGGCCAGGCTACTGACCACAACCGTGTCGAGCAGCTCTTGCAGCGGTGTGCCGAGGGCAAAGGTCAACCAGAAGACGATGCCCAGTGTGCCGGCCAGCATGAGCAGGCCCCATACCGGGTGCGTCGCCCAGCGGTCGATCCGTTCGGTGAGTGTGATCTGGCCCGCGCGCGGACGGGTGACGGCGGCGCGGATCATCCGCCCCACCCACTCGTAACGGCCGCTGGCCACGGATAGCACCGCGTCCTCGTGGGCCATGAGGATGCGGTGCACCTTTTCCCAGCGTTCCGGCGACAGGGAGCGGTCGCGCATCATGGCTGTTACCTCGACGTCGCCTTCGAGCAGCTTGAGGGCGACCCAATCGACAGGATAGGGAGCGGGCACGCAATCGGCAACGAGCGCAATGATCTCGTCGAGCACCTCGCGGTGGTCGGCGCGGATCTCGGGCACGTTGGGCTGGCAGGTGATAACGCCGCGCGCTACCTGATCGACGGTCTCGATCATCTCGCGCACGCCCTCGTTCCGCCGCGCCGCCATGGGCACCACCGGCACGCCAAGCGCCGCCTCGAGCACCTGCGGCTCGACGCTCAACCCTTCGTCGGCGGCGACGTCGACCATGTTCAATCCTACCACGAGCCGCCTGGAGAGTGGCAGTAGCTCGGCGACGAGGTAGAGGTTACGCTCGAGCGAGGCGGCATTGACGATCGCCACCACGACGTCGGGCTGTGCCTGGATGATGTAATCGCGTGCAATCACCTCTTCGGGCGAGTTGGCCGTCAGGCTGTAGGTGCCTGGCAGATCGACCAGGTGGATCGTGGTTCCGTTATGCCGGTAGATGCCTGTCTTTTGCTCGACAGTCTTGCCGGGCCAGTTGCCGACGTGCTGGCTCAGCCCGGTGAGCAGGTTGAACACGGTCGACTTGCCCACATTGGGCTGCCCGGCAATGGCCACGGTGATCGTCACTTCTCCATTCAGCACCGTAGCAGCATGGCTGGTGGGTGCCTGGGTGCTCATCTGTTCAGCGGACATGGGACCCGCCCGCCTGGCGCTCGACCACAATTCGAGTTGCCTCGCCGCGGCCGAGGGCCACGCGCGTCCCACGCAGCTCGACAATGATCGGTCCGCGGCCGCGGTTCTGCACCACGCTCAACCACGCGCCTGGGGTAAAGCCGAGCGACGCCAGGCGGCTCAGTAGCTCGTGCCCGCCCACGATGCTTTGCAGGCGCACACGCTCACCGCGCGCTACAGCGCTCAGAGTCAGGTCATTGTGTGTCGTCGATAGCTTCATTGTCTATTCCCGCTCCAATCCTAATCGTTGTTCGTCATGATCAAGCGCCGTCACAGCTATGCTCATGTCGTAGATGCAAATGAGAATGAGTTGCAAATCGGTTGGCCACCAAAAAGGGTGAGCCACCCCTCGACCTCTCACCCTTGCTGCGGCCTGCACCGGTCGCAATAGCCTGTCAGCTCGACCTGCGCATCCGTCACCTCAAACCCGTGCATTTGCCCGACCGCCTGTGCCACGCGAGCAAAAGCAGTGCTCTCTACCTCGATCACGCGCCCGCACACCTGGCACACCAGGTGCGAGTGCTCGTCCTTCCCGTTCAATTCGTAGCGATGCTGCTCGCAGTCGAGGTGCAGCTCGCGCACCAGGCCGATCTCTTTCAGCACGGCCAGAGTGCGATAGACTGTGGACAGGCTGAGGCTCTGGTCGTGGCGCCTGCCAAGCGCGTAGATGTCGTTGGCATCCAGGTGACCGTCGGTGCTGGCCAGAATGTTGAGGACAAGCCGGCGTTGCGGCGTCACCCGCACACCGGCCAATCTCAGCTTGCGCTCTTCTACCCGTCGTAGCTCATCCATCGTGCCGATCAACCTCTCTCCTACCTGCAACTGATAATCATTCGCAGGTATATTATACGCGTTATCCTTCTGTCTGTCAAGCCCTTGATTGGCGCAGAATTGCATTCTCGTTTCACTTCAGGTACAATCCATCCGTCCGGCAGCACCGCGGACAGTTCGTATTTCACAACCAACCCTTTGGCGACGACGCAGGGACAGCAGAGGAAAAGGAGATCAACATGACTGTTGTGTTGGATGGATCGGGGCTGACCATCGAAAAGCTCGTGGCGATTGCCCGCCAGGGTGAACAGGTGGCGCTGGCGGACGACGCCGTCGAGCGCATCCACCGCTGCCGCGCGATGCTCGAGAAAAAGATCGTGGCGCACGAGATCATGTACGGCGTGAACACCGGCATCGGCGAGTTTTCGGAGGTGGTGCTCGACGATGAGCAGGTGGAACAGTTCCAGCGCTACCTGATCTACAACCACGCTGCTGGTATTGGCGAACCGTTGCCCATCGAAGTGGTCCGTGCGGCGATGGTGGGCAGGATCAACGTTCACGCGCACGGCAACTCGGGCTGCCGGCTGGCCATCACCCAGACGCTTGTCGACATGCTGAACCGGGGGGTCACGCCGGTGGTATGCCGTAAGGGGTCTGTGGGGGCGTGCGGCGACCTGGCACCCATGTCGCAGATCGCGCTGTTGATGATGGGAGAGGGCGAGGCGTTCTACCGGGGAGAGCGGCTGCCGGGGCGGGATGCGCTGGCGCGCGCCGGGATCGAGGTGCCGGGCCTACAAGCGCGTGATGGACTGGCGACGATCAACGGCGCAAATATCTTGACGGCGATGAGCGCGCTCCAGCTCTATGATATGAACCACTGGCTGAAGCAGGCCGAGATCGCGTGTGCTATGACGCTCGAGGCGCTATATGCCAACATGAAGCCCTACGATGTGCGTCTGCACCAGGTGCGCGGATTTCCAGGTGCTGTGCGTGCCGCGCTGGCGATCAACAGGTGTGTCGAGGGCAGCGATCTGCTCACGGGCAAGCTCAAGATCAAGGTGCAGGATGCTTATTCGATGCGCTCGGCCCCTCAGGTGATCGGCGCGGCGCACGACGCGCTTGACTATGCACGCGCGCAGGTCGAGATCGAGCTGAACGGTGTGGGCGACAACCCGATCTTTTTGCCTGAATACAACCTGACGCTCACAGGTGCAAATTTTCAGGGCACGCCCGTCTGCCTGCCAATGGACATGCTCAGCGCGGCGATTACGATGGTCAGCGTCATGTCCGAGCGGCGGATGAATCGCCTGACTAACCCGGCACTTAGCATTGGGCTGCCTCCCTTCCTGACGAAAGGCGCGGGCATGATGTCGGGCATGATGCTCAGCCAGTATACGGCTGATATGCTCATCGTCGAGCAGCGCATCCTGTCAATGCCGGCCAGCATTCAGTCGATCCCCGCCGCCGCGGACCAAGAGGATTTTGTGTCGATGGGCATGAACACGGCGCTCAAAAATGCCCAGATCCTCGATAATGCGTACGGGGTACTCGGCATCGAGTTCATGGCCGCGGCGCAGGCGCTCGACTTTCGCGCTTTTCAGAATGGTCGCGGCGTGCAGGTGGCCCACGGCGTCATTCGCCAGCACGTCGAGCATCTTGGCGAGGACCGGCCTCTCTATCCTGATCACAACACGATGAAGGCGCTCGTCGAATCGTGTGCGATCCTGGAAGCGGTGGAAGCGGAGGTAGGCAGTCTCGGATAGAGGCGGCGACGGCTTGTGATCTATCCAACCGCAGAGGTACGCTGGTTCTGGCCTGGCGAGATTCCGCCGGCGGTGCTCGGTTGGCTCGCAGGCTGGCCCGTGCCATCGGAGAGCCAGCCGGCCCGCGTTGACTACTATGCTCGCCTACCCGCGGGGATGCGCGAGACAGCGAGTATGAAGCTGCGAGAGGGCCGCCTCGAGGTCAAGTGGCGGCACGAGGAATGTGGCCTGGTGCGCCTGGCGCCTGATGTGTTGGGTGCCCTGGAGTTTTGGCGCAAGCGGATTTTTCTTTCGAGCGAGGCTGGCGACGCGCGCGTAACCAGCCTCGCCGTCGGCGCCGATTCCATCGCCGTGGAAAAGGTGCGCCGCCTGGCACGGTTCTGGGTTGCAGACGATGGGCAGGTGATGGTCGTCGCGCTGCCAGAATTGGGGCCATCTGCGTGCGAGTTCGAGGTCACCACGGTGCAAGCCATGGAACAGGTGTGGTGGACGGCCTGTTTCGAGGCGGTTGGTGCGGCCGAGGCGGTGCTAGAAGCGACGTTGCTGCGCGTGGCAGCCCATGTGCTGGCCGAGCCGCACCCGCTGACCCTGAGCGCGGAGTACTCGCTCTCTTACCCACAGTGGCTGGCCCGGCTGGGGTGATCTAGGCACAGAAGCACCGATCTATCGCAGTAGGCTATACAGGGCCTACCTGCCGGCCGGTGCTCCTGCAGCAGTGGGGGGGAAACCCAGACTACAGGGTTCTGCCCCCTGTCGCGCTCCTTATGCTTTTATATGCCGGCAATCCATGCTCTACCTGCTCAGTTGAGCTGGCGGATGACGCACACGACCTTGCCCATCACCTCCACATTCTCGGCAGGGAAGAGCATATCCTTCATCGTCGGGTTCGCCGGCCGCAGGCGTACTTGCCTGCCTTCCAGGTAGAACCGCTTGAGCGTCGTCTCTTCCTGGTCGCGCAGCCAAACCGCTGCCAGCTCGCCGTTCTCCACCCGTTCCTGGTGGCGCATAAGCACGATGTCCCCGTCGTTGATCAGTGCGTCGATCATCGAGTCTCCCTGCACCTCCAGGGCATAGATTCCCTTGTCGTCCTTGACGATGTCGCGTGTGAGGTCGATCGTCGCATCGGCGCCAAAGAGCGGAAAGGACGAGTCGGGCACGGGAATCGGCTGGCCGGCGGCGATGCGGCCCAGGAGCGGGATCGAGATGACGTTGATGGCCTGGTTGAGCAGATCGCCCACCACCCGAATGCCACGCGAGATGTCACCGTCGCGCTCAATCAGCCCCTTCTTCTCGAGGGCATCGAGGTTATACTTGACCACCGAGGTGGATGAGATGCCCACCTCTTGTCCGATCTCGCGGATCGTCGGTGGGAAGTGGTTGTCCGCGATGAACTCGCGGATGAACTGCAAAATATTCTGCTGCCGCTCTGAAAGGTCCTTGGCCATGATTCGGCTCCTTTCTGTATCGAACACACCCATTAGCTCATGTGTTCGACTCTTATTATACACGAACATGTGTTCGTTGTCAAGTACCTAACGATAACTGAGTGCGGTACAAAGTTTTGCGCCATCACGGCCAAGGTATGGTAAAATGAAGTGGAGGATTCGACAACTTCCGTGGGTGTGGGTT
>JAFGIA010000317.1 GCA_016929795.1 Anaerolineae bacterium | reverse complement strand
TGCCCCCAAGGGAATTCGAATCCCTGTCGCCGCCTTGAAAGGGCGGTGTCCTAGGCCACTAGACGATGGGGGCCTGACTCCAGGTATTCTAGCACATAATGTGCTTTCCGGTCAAATCATTCCCCACGCGTCACCAGCGGCAGGTAATAGTGCGTGCGCTCGCCCCCCACCGACAGGATCACCGGCACGCGCGTCTCAGCCCATGCTGGCCGGTGCACGGTGAACACGAGGGTTGCCATATAGAGGCCGGCCGGCGTCTCCCCGGCGTCGAACGTCACCGTCAGCGATGTCGCCTGGCCGGCGGCCAGGCTGCCACTGGCGGGCGCTATGTCGAGCCACGTCACGTCGCCGCGCGCGGCGAAAGGCAGCTCGTACACGCCCCAGTCAACCGCCGTCGCGGAGGGGTTTGTAAGCCAGAGCGTGTCACCGATCTGTTCGCCCGGATCGAGGGTCGCGGCCAGCATCCCGGGCTCTACCTGCATGCGGTGGAACGGCTGGAGGGCCAGGTCCTGCGTCACGATCGTGCTGGTGACGACCACGCCGCTGACCCTGGTCGGCGTATAGGCCGGCGCCGTGCCCGTCACGGTGTAGGTGCCCGGGACGACGAGATGGAGATAGGAACCATCGGCGCCGGTAACCTCCTTGTGCACGAGGCCCGTCGTGTCCGTCATGGTGACGGTCGCGGCGATGGGCGCGCCGGTGGTGGCCTCGGTCACGGTGCCGGCGATCCCCCCCTCTGCCAGGCAGCCCATGTGGGCCAGGGTCGCGACGCTGGCCTTGACAAAGTCGACAAAGTATGACAGGTCGAGGTGATCGAGTGTGTCGCCATTCTGGTGGTAGTAGGGGTTAAAGTCGTCGAAATCCTCGATCCCCAGAATGGCGGTATAGCCATAGTCCCAGAACGAGGCGTGGTCGCTCGCCCCGGTGCCGTTGGGCACGATCTCGGGGATCAGGTCCAGGTCGTAGACATCCACCACGTCGGCAAAGAGCTGGGCCAGCGCCATCGACGCCGGCACGCCATACTGATCGGCGTGCAGATCGATGTCGCGCGCGCTGCCGGGGCTGTTCCAGGCGATCATGTCGAGGTTGAGCACGCCCTGGATCTTTTCGCCGGCATCATACGAGCGCAGCGCATACGCCTCGGACCCCAGCAGGCCCTGCTCCTCCCCTGTCCACGTGGCAAAGCGGAGCGTGCAGCGCCACGGGTAGCGGCTGAGGAGGTTGGCCGCCACGAGCACAGCCACGGCCCCACTCGCATTGTCGTCGGCGCCTGGGGCCAGGGTCATCGGCGTCTGGTAGGTGATCGAGTCAAGATGGCCTGTGATCATCAGGATCTCGTCCGAGTCTGACTCGCCTGGCAGCTCGCCGATCACGTTCGGCGGCCGCCCTGCCTGCCACGTGTGATACTCGACGTCAAGTCCCAGGCCAGCCAGGCGCTCGCCGATATAGCGCGTCGCCTTCTCGACCGGCGTGCCGCTGTAGGTATAGCGCGTGGTGATCGTATATGGCTCGCCGGCAACCTGCGCTGGCCACTCGCCACTCAGGTCGCCCACGGTTTGGGAGAGCGTCGCGG
Organism: Anaerolineae bacterium; assembly: GCA_016929795.1. Next base: position 7,716 of record JAFGIA010000317.1, on the reverse strand, counting down.
CATTGATCTCGTCGATCATGGCCTGCACGCGCGGGTCGGGGGCAACGATCGACGGCACAGTGTCCTCGCGCGCAGCCGAGCGCAGCGGCTTGGGCTGGAGGCTGAGCGCCTGCACGTGCATGCCCTCCCCCGCAAGGCGCCAGGCAGCATCTGGCGCGGCTTCCAGCAGGAGCCGGCTGCCATCGTCGAGCGCCACGCGCCCATACCTATCCCACGCGGGCACTGGCCGGCCGGGCATCGGGTAGACGAAATAGTACCCGTCGCCCGGCATGTCGTGGTCGAGCACGCGGATCGAACTCTGCTGCCGGCGCAGCGCTTGCAGGGCATCCGGGGTTGCCCCGGCGAGCAGGTAGACGCCGCGGTCGTCGCTCAATCGCGCATACACCACCACGCCGGTGGCCTGGATGCGCTCCAGGTCAGCCGGCTCTTGCCACCGGATCTGGACGAGTGCAACCGGCTCCGGCTCGCGTGCGACCGTGGATGCGGGCAGTAGGGTGCCGGCGATCAGAGCGAGCACCATCAGGATCGGGGCAATCTGTCTATTCTGGCTCATGCCATTCCCTTCAGTACGAACGTGATCGTGTATAGTGTAGCACAGAGCGCACGGGGGGGCAACTCGTGCCTGGCATGAAAAGATGAGCCGGTGGGAAAGCTGGAAGGCGGGAAGGCTTCCAGCCTCCCCACCTTCCAGGATTGGTGCCAGGGCGGGCACCTACTGGCCGCGTACGACCAGGGGCAGATACATGGACCAGCGTTGTGCCAGACACTCGACGGTAAAGGTGCCGGTACGGACCGCCGCCACTCCCCCGCCGCAGTTGGTCACCGTCAGCGTGTAGGGATAAGTGCCGCTGGCATCCACCGTCGCCGTGGCCACAGGCGTGTAGTGGATGCCCCACGCCCCCAGCTCCCAGGTATAGGTGAACGGCGGGCTCCCGCCCAGCTCAGCCTCCAGCACGGCACGGCACACATCGGTGGCCACCGTCACGGTCAAGATTTCGACCGGCTCGCATGGCAAGTCGACCACCGTCAACGTCTCGCTCACCACAGCCCTGTCACAGGCATTCGTCGCCGTCATGGTCACGGAATAGTCGCCCGCCGCCGAATAGACATGCCTCGTGACCGCCCCGTGCCCATCTCCCCCATCGCCCAAGTCCCACGTGTAGCCCACCGCAAACTCACTCTCCGCCGTGCCCGTGAAGGTGACCGTCTCACCCACCGCCGGCTCCAGCGGCCACCATTCGAAGGCCACGTTCTGCGGCGCCTCGCAGGCACACCCCCCGAACCACTCCACGATCCGCTCCATCACCGCCTGCCCGTTCGCCGCGCTCGCGTGCTGGATCGGCACCCACGACGTGCCAAAGAACACCGTCTTCCAATCGCCGCCATCCCTGTCCACGTCCAGGTTGTTGCCACCTGCCGCCGCGGACCGGAACGCCACCGACCCCCCAGCGCCCGCGTTCACCACGTCCCCATAGTCCGAAAACCCGGATGGATACGTCAAAACGTACGGCCCCAGCCCATCGCCGATCGGGTCGCCCACCACGCCATACTTGGCCGTGGCGTGCCCACTATCATTCGAGTAGGAGCCGATCCCCAGATAGCTCTGCCCAAAGCTCGTCAGCCCCATGTCGTACAGATAGTCCTGGCTCGACAGAAAGAGCCTGCCCCCCCCGTCAAGGTAGGCAGCCAGCGCCTCCTCGTCCTCCGCGTTCGGTCCCGCGGCTGGATTCGTCGAACTGAAGGCATCGCCGCTGAACCAGATCACCATGTCGTATCCTTCCATCTCGGCCGCGCTCGGCCCCGTCCCGCCGCTCGCCACGAACACGTCGTACGCATAGCCCAGGGCGTCGAGCGCCGCCTGGTAGTAGGGCCGCACATCCGGCGCGTTGTTGTCGTCGTCCACCAGCAGGATGCACGGCAGCGGCTCCAGCTCGAACGCTTGAACCTGGTCGCCATCGACCACGATCGGGCGCTCCTGCGAGCGGTGTCCCTCGGCCCGCACGTGCATCGTGTACGCCCCCGCCGGCAGCGCCGCCTCGTAATAGCCCGTCGCCGGGTCGGTGGTGACCACCACCGGTGAGCCCTCGAACGCGATCTCGGCCGCCAGCGGTGCCCCGCTGCCCGCCTCGGTCACCGTGCCCGATATGACGTAGGTTGGCGCCGGCTGGAGCACCACGTCCTGGGTCGTCACGCTGTCCGTCAGCACGACCACGCCCGTGATCACCGCCGGCAGGTAGGCATACGCCTCGGCCGTCACCGTGTAGGTGTCGGCCAGCAGCGTCTGCGTGTAGTAGCCGCTGGGGTCGGTGGTGGTGTGGATATTCGCCCCCCCCTGCCCCAGCATGGTCACCGTCACGTCGGGGATCGGTGCGCCACTGCCTGCGTCGGTCACGTGCCCATCGAGGGCGCCGATGCCCTCCGAGATCAGGCAGCCCGTCATGTGCGCAAAGGTGCCGAGCGACGCCTTCACATACTGGGTAAAGTAGGCCAGGTCGTTATTGGCAGGCGTGTCGCCGGGTTGGTGATATTGCGGGTTAAAGTCACTCTCATCCTCGATAGCCAGGATCGCCGTGTAACCATAGTCCCAAAATGGCTCTTGATCACTTCCGCCGCCTGTGTCGACGCGAATATCCGGGATGAGGTCCAGGTTGTAGGCGTCGACGACGTCGGCAAGGAGTTGTGCGAGCTGCAGCGTGGCCGGCATGTCAGGGCGATAATACAGGTCGATGCCGGGCGGGGTGCCGACCGTGTTGTAGGCGATCATGTCCAGGTTCAGGTAACCGAGGATATTCTCGCCGATATTGTACGCCCGCTGCACATACGCCTCGCTGCCGAGCATCCACTGTTCCTCGCCGGTCCAGAAGGCAAAGCGCAGGGTGCACCCCCACTGGTACTGGCTCAGGATGTCGGCTGCAAGCATTGTCGCCACCGAGCCGCTGGCGTTGTCGTCGGCGCCAGGCGTGCCCTGCACGGCGTCCAGGTGCCCGCCGATGATATAGATGTCGTCGGGGTTGCTGAGGCCCGGCATCTCGCCGATCACGTTGGGGTTGGTGACGTCGTCCCACACGTGGTACTCTACGTCCATCCCCAGGTCGGCCATGCGCTGGCCCACGTAGCGGCCCGCTTTTTGGATCGGCGTGCCGCTGTAGGTGTAGCGCGTGGTGATGGTGTACCAATCGCCGTCGACCCACACGGGCAGCTCGCCTGCCAGCTCGCGGTCATGCTGGAGGACATCATCGGCGTCGACCTGTGCCAGCATGGATGCCACCACCGGGTCAGGCACGACGGTCTGGGGCAAGCTCTGCGTAGACGCCTGGGGATAGAGTGGTACAGTCAGGAGCAGCATCAGGAGCAACACACCTGCGATCTGTCGCTTTCGGTTCACCTTCAACTCCCTTTCGTATCCGCTCAATAATCGGGGGTTGGGGTGTGTGCGGTGCCCGCACACACCCCAACTTCCCCTCTTTATTGAAATGATACTCCCTTTCTTCCCAGAAGTGACAGGTGGTGAAACTTGCCACCTGTCACTTGTTGCCATAAAACTGCGGCAGGTATTCCTCATACTCTTGCAAGTACGCGTCGAGAATGGCATGTGCCGTGCCGATGTCGTTCATTGTCGGATCGAGCAGGAGCGCCTGCAGCGCGGTCCGCCTGTCGCCGGTCGCGGCCGCGTCGACGGCCAGGCTGGCGACCGTGATCTCGCGCCGGCACAGCTCGGCGACGGCTTCCGGCAGTGGGCCAACGTGCAGCCCGCGGATGCCCCAGCCACCCACCCAGGCGGGGATCTCGACGATGGCGCGTACGCCCTGCCCGGCGCCGCCGGGCAGGTTGGAGATGTGGCCGTCGTTCGGCACGTTCACGGCGATCTCGTAATGCTCATCGCCGAGCAGCCCGGCCACGATCTCGGCAGCGCCCTCGCCACGCGCCTGGCGCAATTCGTCGATAGGCGCGTCACCGCGCGCCATCGCCCCAATCGTCTGCCACCCGGCGTCGCGCCGCTGTCGCGCGCGCTCCCAGTCGTACAGGTAGAGGTTGTAGCGCTCCCACGGCCTCGTATTCGGGTCGTGGGTCCAGGGCAGATATTCAGCCAGGTGGCTGTCGCCCGGCACGGGGCAGAGGCCGGTGGCCTCGAACACGTCGCGCGTCAATGGCTCGAACTCGGGCGGCAGCGCCATGAATGCCTCGCGAAAGGCGGGGTAGAGGTCCTCGCCGGTGCGCCTGTCGCGCAGGTCGAGGATCCAGGTGAAATGGTTCAGGCCGGCCGCCTTGATCGTGATCAACGGCTTCATCAGGTCGGCCACATACCGCGCCTTTTGCCAGACGTCGGGATGCGCGTCGCTGTTCACACCCGCAGGCACGTCGATGCCATAACGATCGGCCAGGGCCACGCCGGCCAGCATAAAGGCCTCGTTCACCTGGTGGCACAGGCCCACGGTGCGGAGGCGGGTGTAGCGCTCCACAGCCAGGCACAGGCGTGGCACCGGGTTGGTGAAATTGATCAGCCAGGCATCGGGGCACAGCCGCTCCATGTCGCGAGCGATGGCCAGCATGGGGGGCACCTGGCGCAGTGTATGCGCCAGCCCGCCGGGGCCGCCATTCTCGCCGTACGGCTGGCGCACACCAAACGCGAGCGGAATCTCCCAGTCGCGCTGCCACAGCTCGTCGCGTGGCCCGGCCTCGATCGACACGATCACAAAGCCAGCGCCAGGCAGCACCTCTGCCCGCCGTGTCGAGCTGACGATCTCGATCCCTGCCTCCCATTCGCGGTTCAGGCGCTGCGCAAGCTGCTCGACCAGCGCCAACCCCTCGGCGTTTACGTCCACCAGCCCCACCGTCCCGCCGCGCAGCCACTTGCTGCGCATTAGCGTCGCCAGTGTGTTCAATCCAAAGATCGCGCTCCCCGCGCCGATAATCACCACTTTCACCCGTGCCATCTCTTCTCCTTTTGTGTATCATCTCAACAACTGGGTCGGGGTGTAGGGCGGATTGGCAATCCGCCCTACACCCAATACCTTTCGAATAAGGGCTCAAGCCCCCGTCCCGGGGGCGGTCCGAGATGGCCCCCCGAGCTTATTTGAAAAGTATTGGCCCTACACCCCGACCCGATTTTTTTGAGATGATACCCCCTTATCAACGTTCCAGGGCCAAGTAGGTGCCGCCAGAGCCATCGTACGCCAGGCCATAGGCCAGCAGCGGCGCCGGATCGCCTTCGTACACGGCCCACACCATCCAGCCGCCGCCGGTGGCACCGGGAAAGAACTCGAGATCGAATGCAGGCGCAGGCTCTACCACCGCGATCGGGCGCAGCACCTGGTTTTTGGTCACCACCCGAAAATCGCCGTCGCTGAGGCGCAGAGTGTGGTCGCCTGGCCCTGCCAGGTAGTCGACCTGCGCGTACACCACCAGGTACTCCATCGCCGCCGGCGGTGGGTCATTGTATTGGTTCGCCGCCACCACCCGATCCCAGGCAGCCCGGCCGCGGTACACTTCGGTGAGCGTCAGGGTCAAAACCTTGTCGCCCTCCTTGGTCACCTGGACAGTTTGCCCAAAGGGGATTGGCATGACGCGGTCGCCGGGACGAGGCGGGGGTGTGGCAGTGGGCGAAGGAGTGCGCGTCGGCTGGGGTGTGCGGGTTGGGCGCGGGGTCGCGTTGCGCGCGCCGGGCACCGGCTCTGCGCCATCCACCACCCCGGTATCATAGGTGTCGGTTCCCATGGTGCAGCCAAGCACGAGCAACAGGATCAGCAGGCACAGGCACCACAGCTTCCACGTGCGCATCGTCTGTCCTCCAAACAAGCACGGGGCGACGACTTGCCAGGTCGCCGCCCCGTGTTTTATGTGACCTTATGATTCGTCGAGCGTCCGGCCGTAGCTAAAGAGATCGCCAGCGCGGTAGATATCCATCTGCACCTTTGAGAATGGCTCTGCCTGGAGTTTCCGGTCGCCGTTCACCACGATCTCGCCCGTCGCGAAATTGACCTCCACCTTGTCACCTGTGTTGAACTCGACCACGTGCTCACTCAGCTCAGGAAAAGTCACAATCGGAAAACCGCTGTTGATCGCATTCCGCTTGTAGATGGCGCCAAAGCTCTGGGCGACGAGCGCCGCCACACCGAGCGCGCGAAAGCAATCGACCGCCTGCTGCCGGCTCGAGCCAGCGCCAAAGTTCTTGCCGGCGAGGAGAATATCGCCCGGCTGCACCTTTTGGGCAAAGTCCTGCCATCCGATCAGGTTATCCATTGCGTAGCGCCCCATCTCTTGCAGATCGGTGATGTGCAGGTAGCGATTGTGAAAGATCATGTCTGTGTCAATGTCGTCGTACAGCGCGCCGTCGGGCGTGGTCAGCACCCACAACTTGCCCCTGACGCGCGTCGGGCGCCCGCCTGTCCGTGTCTGTTCTGCCATATCTGCCTCCTACCCTGTCGACCCCGGGCTTTCGGGCACCGTGATCTCGCCTGCCAGCGCAGCCCAGGCCGCGACGACGGGACTGGCCAGGTAGTTATCGCCTGGCCCCTGCTTGCCGGCAAAGTTGCGGTTGCTGGTGCTCACCTGCACCTGTCCTTCACCCACCATACCGATGTGCCCCGACGCGCAGCCGCCGCAGCCCGGATTGCTGACAATGAACCCTGCGTCGAACAGCGTTTGCAGCACGCCCGAGGCCAGCATCTGGCCATACACCTCGCGCGTCGCCGGCACGATCGACGCCACCATCCCCGGCGCCACACGCTTGCCGGCGACGACGCGCGCCACCGCCTCCATGTCCTCGAAGCGTCCGTTGGTGCACGAGCCGATGAACACCGAGTCGACGCGGGTGCCTGTCACGTCGCGCACAGGCGCCACGTTATCGGGCTTGGGTGGCCTGGCCACGAGGGGCTCGAGATCCGAGATGTCGATCTCGATCTCTTCCACGTATGCAGCCCCCGGATCGGCATAGGTTGCGACCAGGTCATCGCGCCCGGTGCGCTCCCGGCAGTAGGCGAGCACCTCTTCCGACGGCGGGATGAGGCCGACGATGCCGCCCATTTCGGTCATCATGCTCGCCAGCGTGATCCGGCCCGCCAGGTCGAGCGCCTCCACGGCCGGGCCGTAGAACTCGACGGCCCGGCCCAGCGCACCGCTGGCACCCAGCCGGCACAGGCACGCCAGGGTCAGGTCCTTGGCCGTGCACGACGCCGGCAGGTCGCCCACGATCGTCACCTTCATCGTCTCGGGCACCTCGAACCAGGTCTGGCCTGCCTTCATGGCGAAGGTGATATCCTGGTCACCCATCCCCTGTCCAAAGGCGCCGATGGCCCCCAGGATGTTCAGGTGGCTGTCGGTGCCGACAAAGGTCGCACCGGGCCACGTCAACCCCTGCTCGATCGCCACATGCGAGCCGATGCCGGCGTCGACGTCGAACACACGCACGCCCTGCTCGCGTGCCCAGTTGCGGCAGATCTGCTGATTGATCGCGTAGGGGATATTGTTCGCCGGGGTCACCAGGTCGAAAGTAAAGAAGGTTTTGACCGGGTCCTCCACCGGGCTGTTGCCATACTGCTTGCGATAGTGCTTGACCACGTTCGCCCCGCCAAAATCGCGGGCCGTGCGCGCGTCGAGCCGCATCCAGACGATCCTGCCGGCTTCCGCGGCCTCGTCCGAATGCGACTGGATGATCTTTTCTATGATTGTCTTGGGCATGGTTCTCTCCATTGTAGGGATTCGGAATTGGGGGATTGG
>JAFGIA010000316.1 GCA_016929795.1 Anaerolineae bacterium | reverse complement strand
CGCCAGCCAGATTGGGTTCGTGGCGTCGCCGCGGCCCAGGCCCCATCCGTCGAGGATCAACAACAACACACGCCGTCGCCCACCCCAGTGGTATCCAGGAGTCAGCGTCCGCCCGGTCATCGCCTCCGGCGCTGCGAGGCCAAGGGCGTGCAGCACCGTCGGCGCCACGTCTGCGAGCACCCCATCACGCACCGCGACGTGGGCAGGCGCGCGTGGATCGATCAGAAGGAAGGGAACGGGGTTGGCCGTGTGCGACACGTGGGCCTTGCCGTCGGGGTGGGTCATCTCCTCCAGGTTGCCGTGATCGGCCGTGACCAATGTCACCCAGTCCGCGGCCCGCGCAGCCGCGACCACCTGCCCCAGGTGCGCATCGACCACTCTGGCACACTCGATCTGGGCCTCGCGGTCCTCGGTGTGTCCCAGTACGTCGCCGTTCGCAAAATTGGCGACCACGAGATCGTAGCCTTTGCCGATGCCGTTCAGCACCTGCGCTGTCACCGCCGCCAGGCTCAGCTCCGGCACCTGCTCTACCGCGACACCGTGCGGTGAAGGCACGCCCACGTCGTCCTCGCCCTGAAACTGTTGGTGATTTCCCCCGTTAAAGAAAAAGGTGACGTGCGCAAACTTTTCAGACTCGGCGACTCGCAGTTGCCGCAGCCCCGCACGGCTGACCACCTCGCCCAAAGTGTCCTCGATGGAGGTCGGGGCAAAGGCGACCGGCAGGTCCTTGAACTTTTCGTGGTACCGGGTCAGGATCACAAAAAGGAGATTTTGAAAATCGCGCCTCGGAAAGTGATCCAGGCCCGGATCGACGAATGCTTCCGTGAGCTGGATCTCGCGCTCTCCGCGGCGGCAGCAAAAGATGACGGCGTCGCCATCCTCGATGCGGCCTGTGGGCCGGCCCCGGCCATTCACCAGGACGAGCGGCTCGATCCAGTAGTCGGTCTGGCCCTGGTCATACAGGGCGCGGATCGCGCCAGCAAAAATCAGGCCGCCTGCGAGATCGGCGCTGCGAGTCATCGATTCCACACCCCTCAGCCGCCTTGGCCGCACCCGTCGCGGGGCGGGAAAATCTCAAGGAGCTCGCTGAACTCGTAGATGACCCTATCCGGTTCATCGGTCGTAGTCGGTGGTTCTTTGGCCAGCGTTGCCGGCTCCATCAGGATCAGAACCATGCCATAGCCGGCGAGCCGCGCGCCGAGAACGTCTCGCGATGGGTTGTCACCCAGGTACATCGCCCGTGCCGGCTCGATGCCGAGCCGCCGGGCTGCATCGAGATAGATCTCGGGGCCGGGCTTGCGGGTTCCGGTCTTGGACGAGAGGACAACCGCCTCGAAACAGCCATCCAGCCCATCTTCTACCAGCCAGTCCGGGATCTCGGTCTCGGTGATGGTGTTGGCGATAATCCCGAGCCGGTAGCCACGCCTGCGCAGCTCGAGCACGACAGGCTTGACGTCCGCCCGCGCCGCCCGCCGTCCATCCCTGTCGCGCCACAGGCGCGTGAGCTTGCCCGCCAGCGGCGCAATCATCTCGTACGGCAAGTCGGGCAGCATCCACCGGGTCCACAGTTCCTGCTCTGATGCTTCTGTCAGTTCGCTTTTGGCGCGCCTGCGATAGATCCCATAGCGCTCCTCCAGCCTCTCGCACAGGGCATCGGGACTCTCGCTCGTGCCGATCAGCCTTGCCAGTTGCTCCCTGGCCTGGGCCTGGAACGCCTGGTCCTTGATCACGACCCGCATCGTATTGCCCACGTCGATGAACAGAGCTTCGATATCGTTCGTGTTGTCCATTTTTCTCCTTCTACGCAGCCAATCCCCGAAAGATCGGAACGTTGAGCAGATCGACGAGCGAACCCGCATAATAATCTGCGGTGGCGCCTGGATCGCGGTGCACAGCCACGGTCACCAATCCGGCCCGGCGCGCACCGGCAAGCTCGTCGGCGGCGTGGCCGACAAAGGCCGACTCCCCCGCGGTCAGGTTGGCCTGCGCCACAGCCTGTAGATAGATGGCCCGCTCGGGTTTGTGCACGCCGAGCACCGTGGAACAGGCCAGCACGTCGAGCAGGTCGAGCGCACCCACCGCCTGCAGCCAGCGTTTCTTGCGCTCCACCGAGTACATCGTGTCGGTGATCACCCCCAGCAGAAAGCCGCGCTCCTTCAAGCCCATCAGGGCTTCCCTGACCCCCGGCATGGGCACGACCCGATCCGCATACTCGTCGATCTGGGCGACCAGCCCCCTGCGCTCCTCAGTGGCGGCGACGCCATACATCTGGAGCACCTGATCCCAATACTCCTCGGGGCTGGCCCCCCCCTTGTTCGCCTGGGAGCGCAACACCTTCTGGCGCGCCTGCTGTTCGGACGAGAGCTCATCTGATAGCCCTCGCTCGCCGAGGAGCCGCGCAACCACCTTGCTCCTCCGCTCATCCCTGGTATAGAGCACGCCTGCTGCGTCAAAGAAGATGCCCCTAATGACCATGCACCACCTCTGCCGGCAGGCTGACGAGATCGACGACCTCCATCAGGTCGCGGATGACTGCATCGGGAGAAACAAGCTCCGTGGCGCGATCCGACGTGTCTGTGAGAAACGACGGGATCTGGATGACCTGGCCATATCGCGCGCGCCGTGCGCCGATGACATCGCGCGAGACCGTGTCGCCAACGTAGGCGCAGGCTTCGGGCGGCAAATGCAGCCGCCGGGCCGCTTCCTCGAAAGGGCGTGCGTTCGGCTTGCGCCAGCCAAGGCCCACACTCGTCACCACGGGATCGAAATAGTGGGCGATACCGTACCCGGCCAACATGGCCGGCACGAGCCGGTGGCTCATGACATTCGAGATGATCGCCAGTCGAACGCCCTTCCCGTGCAGTGCCTCGAGAACGGCCGGTGCCTCGGGGCGCAGCGTACGTATGTAGTAGTGCGTTTCGTAAAAAAACATCAGATCCTCGGCGGCGGCCGCCAGGCGTTCAGCGGGCAGATTCTGTCGTGCCAGGATATACTCTGTCCACACCCTTTCGGGCGGGAGTTCCACCTCTCGATCCTTTCGCCATGCCTGGTATGCCGCGATCCCCGATAGAACCGTCATCTGCAGATCTGGCAGGCTCAGAGCCGGATCGAGGTCGCGCGTGCGCAGGAGCTCTTGCAGGCCGCGCGTGGCATCGTGGCGAACCATGTCGTCGTAGTAGAGCTCCTCAAGTGTGCCGCCCATATCGAACAGCACGGCGCGAATTCGGTCGATCGTTGTGTTCAAACAGCACCTCTCGCGTGTGCGCACAGTTGCACAGGCTTTGGACACGGACAGGACGCGCCCGTGTCCAAAGCCCAGGTACCAGCAAAACGCCTCGTTCCGCTACGGCGCGAGATAATTCAGCGCCCAGAAGTCACGGATCTGGCTCAGGTTTTGGTACGCAAAGAGATCGTCGCTCGGCCAGAGCACGATTTCATCCCGATCCGGCATGCCTTCGGCAATCGGAAGCCCTTCCACGCCAGGGTATGCACCCATCTTGTTCCACGGATCGAAACCCTCTTCCGAAAGGGCAAACTTGATGAACAGCTTGGCGGCGTTCGGGTGCGGCGCGTTGTTCGCCACCCCCAGGTAGCTAGCCTTGAGGATGCCGACCGTCGGTTCCAGCCCGTAACAAGGCGACATGGCGAGCTCGCCCTCGAGTGTATTCTCATAGCTCGACAGGCCGGTCCAGCCGTATCCCGGTTCGATCGACGGATCCATTCCGAGCGTCGCAAATGCGGCGTCAACCTCATCCCCACCTGGCTGAATGCCAGGTTGATTTCGTGCCAGCTTTTTGAGGAACAGGTAGCCGGCATTCGGCGTGTCGTCGCCGTACGCTTCGTCGGTCGTCCACTCTTTCCCGTAATACGCCTGGTACGCCGTCGCCATCTCGTCGGTGTGCTGCACGATCAGCGCGATCTTGGCCGTGGTGCTGCTGTCAGAGATGGGGTCTTCCATGTAGAACTTGCCCTTCAGCTCCGGCTCGGCGAGCTGCCACCAGTTGCTCAGGGGACACCCGTCCGGGTTGATCTCCTGGTTGTAGCCGATCACGTCGACCGAGCGACGCGCGATCGCAAACGGCCGGTCTTGGGTCGTTTCCGGCCCGACCAGGCCCGGCGGCATGTACCACCAGATCCACTGATTCGGCACAAACTCGCCGTACAGAAGGTGTCCATCGCTGTTGAACCAGACGTCGCCGACGACGTTCCCGGCTTCCTGCTCAGCTTGCATCTTGACGGCAATGTCGTCGGTGTCGCCGCCCGACAGCTTGATGTCAGGGTACAACGCACTCCACGGCTCGATCAGCTTTTCGATTTTCGACGAGTTGGAATAGACAACCACCTCCCCTTCCGCCTTGGCTGCTGCTTCGATGGCCGCCCAGTCTTCGCTTTCCGGCGTCCATGGGCCGAGCTTGTTCTCCCTGGCCCATTGTTCTGCAGCAGTGAGGGTTTCTTCGTCGGCAGTGGTTGGAACCGTCACCCCGCCTGCTTCGACGACGGGGGTCTCTTCCGTCGTCGCAGAGGTACCACAGCCCGCCAACAATCCGACCACCATGCACAGGATCAACAGCTTTGCCACTATTTTCATGACCTTTCTCCTTTTGGGCTCTGAAATGCTCAACCGATCGAACACACCGACCGCCTTTTCTCCCCCTCTTCTTTCGATGACCCCGCCTCCTTTCGTCACGTGCTCGGTGACTGAGGGTGACAGCCGCACTCTGCCTCCCGCGATCAGTTCGTGATCAGGTTGCCGCTCTCCTTCGCGTACAGGTTGATGGCGTCTGCATTGAACTGTAGCCAGATCTTGTCATCCATTGCCACCTTGCTGATCCCGGGCTCCTTGACGGTGATTTCCAACTTATCGGCTCTGGCAACGATGGTCGTGTCTGCGCCGGCAGGTAAAACCGAATAGGCAACGCACTCCAGTGCATTCGAGACGGGCGTCGGAGAGATCGACACATCCTCCGGGCGAATGGCCACCCACACAGGCCCCAGGTTGTTCTTGCTCGCAGTAGCAGCGGCAAGAGTGCCAACTTTTACCAGATTGTCTTCGACAACCCCTTCGATCAGGTTCACCTTGGGATTGCCGATGAAATCGGCCACAAACAGGTTGGCGGGATAGCGATAAATGATGTCGGGGCTGTCCAACTGCTGCAGAACTCCATCCTTCATCACCGCGATATCGGTAGACATTGTCAGCGCTTCTATCTGATCGTGTGTCACGTACACGGTGGTCGCACCGGCAACGCGGTGCAGATGCTTGATTTCGGCGCGCATATCCATGCGCAGGCGCGCGTCGAGGTTGGACAGCGGTTCGTCCATCAAAAAGACCCGCGGGCGGTAGGCCAACATCCGTGCCAGCGCAATCCGCTGCTGCTGCCCGCCGCTCATCTCGCGTGGATAGCGCTCCTCAAAGCCCTCCATCTGCACTTCGGCGAGCGACTCTTTTACCCGCTGGTCCATCTCCTGTTTGGGCAGTTTTTGGACTTCGAGCGCGAACGTCATATTCTTGTACACCGTCATGTGCGGCCACAGGGCATAGCTTTGGAACACGAGCCCCAGGTTTCTCTGGCCCGGCGGCAGCGAAATGCCGCGCGCGTGTGAAAACACCAGCCTGTCCCCGATATAGATGTCGCCCCCGTCGGGGTCCTCGAGGCCGGCGATGCAGCGCAGCAAAGTCGTCTTGCCACATCCCGACGGCCCCAGCAGGGTGAGAAACGCCCCCGGGTTGATCGTGAGGCTGAGGTTGTTTACGGCAATCACCTCGCCGAACTGCTTTGTCAGATTCTGGATAGTAATCGTCTCTTTCACGGCCCCCTCCCTTACATTCCGAGTCCCTTCTTGAGGCTGCCACCCCGGAACCGGCTGATGATCAAGTTGCCCGTGGCGACGATAGAGATCAAGATCAGGATGACAATGTTCGCCATCTGGCCGTCTCCGTTTTCGATATAGAACATCGTCTGGCTGGCGAGCACCTGGGTTTCGGGCGTCACGAGCAGGATGATCAGTGACAGCTCGCGCATGACCGTGATAAAGGTAAGCAAAAAGCCCGACACAAACCCGGCGCTCGTCAACGGAAAGATGATCGACCGGAAGCGCCGCCATATGTTCGCACCCGATATCTGGGCAGCCTCCTCCAGCTCCCGGCCAACCTGCATCATGGCCGAAACGCCAGAGCGAGAAGAATAGGGTATCTTGTCAGCCACCGAGACGACCACCAACAGCGCAAAGGTGCCGTACAATGCAGGGATCGGTCCCAATGGTTTCACAAACATGGCGATATAGACCGCGCCAAACGCAATGCCTGGAATCACGTACGGGATAAAGGCCACCTGCTCGACCAACTTGCTCAGGCGGGTGCCGCGGCCTTTGACCACAGCATAGCCGATGAAAATCCCAAACAGGGCCGTAAAAAACGCCGTCGATAGCGCGAGCCGGATCGAATTCCAGGCAGTCCGCCAGATCTTGGGGTTGAGCAGCACCCCCGGCTCGCCGTGGTTGTATTTTGTGCCGCGCGGCCCAATCCAGTGCTGCAGAGAAAGGTTGTCCAGGCTATAGTTTCCATCCTGCAGCATCAAAGAGGACCAGACCAAGAGCCCAATGGGGACGACAATCACCAAGATCTGGAACACAATCACGCAGCCTAGCAGGATCTTTCGGCTGTTGCCGAGCTTGGTCACCTGCGCGACAAAGCCGCGACCGCCGATCGTCTCATAGCTCTTCCGTGTCCCCACCAGCCTCTGGTTCATGTTAATGATCACCAGCGAGAAGAGGATCAGGATGATGGCCAGGACAAAACCATCCGCCTTATCCCCGACCCCGATGCTCCCACGGATCATGGTCGCCACGACATAGTAACGCACAGGAGTACCCAGGATGTTTGGCCCGCCAAAGGTGCCCATCACTTTCGAAAAGGTCATGATCACACCCGACAGGATGGCAGGCATCACGAGCGGGAACGTAATCTTGCGCAAGATGCGCCTGCGGCTGGCGCCTGCGAGCTCGCCGGCTTCCTCCAGGTTCGAGTCGATCGACATCAGCGCCGCCGACACAAACAGAAAGAAGAAGGTGTAGTAGTGCAGCGCACTGCAGATCATGATCGGTACCGGGCCATACGACAGCCAGTTCGGAGGGCTCTGTCCAACCAGGTATTCGAACACGCCGGGCGTGCCGCCTGACAGCCGGTTCTTAAAAAAGACGAGCCACGCCTGGGCCAGGGTCCACGACGGCATGATATACGGAATCAGTGCCAGTTGATTGACCAGTTTTCTACCGGGCATGTCGGTGCGCACCACCAGCCACGCCAGTGAGCCGCCAAT
>JAFGIA010000315.1 GCA_016929795.1 Anaerolineae bacterium | reverse complement strand
GTGTTGATAGAGTTGTGGTAGACCCTATCTTACCACAGGATGGGCGTGTCAGCCTATCCCTCTTTCAAAAATGGCCAAAGTCCAGATCTCAACAATCTGGGGGATGTAGGGCGGATTGGCAATCCGCCCTACATCCCACCCCGACTTTTTGAGATGATACCTGCCATATTGTAACACAGATAGAAAGAGAGAACAAGAAGAGCGAGCCGCTTACAAACCATGCTGCGCCGTTCTTGCGCGTCACGCTTTACGTGTCATACCCCCCTTGCGCGAGAAACTTGGCTTGACCGTGGATCGCATCACTGGTATAATACCGGCTGCGTTTGGCCTGCTATGGGTTCTTCTGCGAGAGATGACCAAAAGGAGGAGGGGTATGCCAACCGAAGCAGCATCTGAAGCGCTGGCGATCTTGCGGGATGCCAGCCAGTTCAAATGGTACGTCATTCCACTCTTTGCCCTGGTGGTGTACGTATATGCCGCCGAGGTCGAACGGCAAAAGTGGAACCTGGTGTTCGCCGGCCTGGCCTTCTGGGGCATGGACTGGTTCAACGAGATCTGGAACGGCCTGGTGTTCCACATTACCGGGCACGCGCCGGTGTGGGGTGCGCCGGGCGACACGGCCTTTCTGCTCCTGATCGGCCTGAACATCGAGATCACGTTCATGTTTGCCGTCAGTGGCATCGTGTTCGCCAAAATGCTTCCCCCCGACAAGCGGCTCAAGATCCTGGGCATTCCCAACCGGATCTTTTTTGCAGTGGCCGGGTCGATCTTTTGCGTGTTCGTCGAGGTGCTGCTGAACGCTGCCGGCGCCCTCACCTGGGACTATGGTTGGTGGAGCGCGCGGGCACCGTGGCTGATCTTTTTGATCGGCTACCTGCCCTTTTTTCTGGTGTCGTTCTGGGTACACGACATGGAAAGCACCCGGAGGCAGGCCATCACAGTGGGCAGCATCCTGGGCGCAGACCTGGCTGCGCTGCTGGTGTTCGCGGGGGCGCTCGGCTGGATCTAGGCCCAATACTGGCCCTCGTCTTGCAGGGTAGCACACGAGATACAATGGCGATCGGCAGGTTATTGAGCCTCCTCGGGCCGCGGGCGTGGGTTGCGGCTGCCCGGCGCTTTTTGCCCGACCACGAATACCTGGTCACCAGCCAGGAGCATCTGACACGGCGAGAGGTGTTTGCGCGCGTGGACACACTCACCGCCAGGCTCCAGGCGCTCGGCGTGCAGCGTGGCGACAGGGTGGCCACGCTGCTGCCGGCGAGTCCCGCGGCCGTGTGCGCGCTCTTCCTGCCGTGGGTGCTCGGCACGTGGGAGGTGCCGCTCAACCCGCTGCTCGGCGAGCACGAGCTGCGCCACGTGCTCTCCAACTCGGGCGCAAGCGCCGTCATCGCGCCAGACCGCTGGTATGGCCGCGACTATGCCGCCTTGCTGGCCCGCCTGCTGCCCGACCTGCCCGACCTGCGTGCCATCGTCGTCACCGGTGGACCGCCGTGCGATCTGAAAGGCAAGGAGCACTTTTTCTCCCTCGACGAGATAATGGCGACCGGGGGGCAGCCCCTTCGAGTCAGGGTGTCGGCCAGCACCATCGGGCGCATCACCTATACCTCGGGCACCACCGGTCTGCCCAAGGGCGCGGTGCACACGTGGACGCGCTATTGGAACCTGGCCCATCCCCTGTCACTCCTGCACCTCGCCCCGCGCGTCTTTCGCACCGTCCTCTTTCCCTTCCCACTCTGCTACTACCACGGCGCCCTGGCCGTAGTAGCGACGCTGCTCGCCGGCGGCCGGCTGATCCTGGTCGACCGCTTTCAGCCCCGCGAGATGCTCGACACGATCGAGCGCGAGCGGGTGACCTTGCTGTCAGGATCACCGACGATGTTCCGCCTGCTCCTCCGCTCTCCCGGGCAGGAGGAGCGCGACCTGTCGTCCGTGCGGCGCATCTTTTTCGGCACCGAGGTGTGCCCCCCCGACCTCGCGCAGGCGCTCGACGCCCGCTTTGGCTGCCCGCTGGAGAACATCTATGCCACGAACGAGACGGGCAACATCACCTGGACAGGGCGGCGCGATCCCTGGCCGATCGTGGCGACGACGGTGGGCAGGCCGGCGCCCGGCGTGCGCCTGCGCATCGTCGACGACGAGCGACAGCCGCTGCCCACTGACCAGGCAGGGGAGGTGGCGGTGCGCACGTCGCAAATGATGAGCGGCTACTATCGCGACCCCGCTCTGACAGCCCAGGTGCTCGACGCGCAGGGCTGGTTCCACACAGGCGACCTGGGAGTGATCGACGACGATGGGCGCCTGTGCCTGCTGGGGCGCAAGCGGGACGTCATCGTCCGCGGCGGCTTTAAAATCTACCCGGCAGAGGTCGAGCATTTTCTGGAGCAGCACCCGCTGGTGCGCCGGGCCGGCGTGGTCGGCCTGCCGGGCCGCGACGGCGAGGTGGTGTGCGCCTATCTGGAGCTGGCACCTGGCGCCGGACTGACCGCTGTCCAGGTGCGGGAATACTGCCTGGGCCAGCTTGCCTCCTTCAAGATCCCGCAGCAGGTACGCTTCGTAGAGCGGCTGCCAGTGACCGCGACGGGCAAAGTGCAGCGGTTCAGGTTGCGGGAGATGGCAGGGGAAAAAGGAGATTAGAGGTTAGAGGGGGCGATGAGGTCGTGGATGCGGGGGAGGAGGCGCTGTTCGTCGGGGGTGAGAGCCGGGGGTGGTGGCGGGAAAAGGCGTGGGGCGTAGGCGCGCGTGATCGCGCGAGCGTGGTCATCGTCCAGATCGCAAAAAGCCCACAGGCGGGCGAGGACGGACTCGGGGTGAGCGACGAGATCCTCGTAGCGCAGGCAGAGCGCCTGGTCGCCGAGGGCTGGCAGCGACGCGACGACGGCCGATTGCAGGTCCTTCCACTGGTTGGCAATGCCGAGCAGCGGGTGCTCGCGGTCGAGGGCCAGGGTGCGCGCGTAGGTGGGAGTCTTGATGCGATCTGCCAGCGTCGGCATGCGCAGCTTTTCTGCCGCCAGGCGCTCCAGCCCTGCACCTCGCACGATGCCCTCCACACGCTGGGCCATCCTGTAGTGCGACACGATCGTGTCGATCGGATCGCGCGCGATCAAGATGAAACGCGCGTCGGGAAAGAGGCGATGTAGGTAGCCGAGGCGCAGGCAGTGGACCGGGTTCTTGTGCACAAAACGCGACGCGCGCTGTACCAGCAGGTGCCGCCGGATCAGGCTGAACAGGATGCGCTCGAAGCGTGGATCGCTGTGATCGGCACCCACGGTCAGGTCCGTGCACGCACCGTCCCACAGGCTCGTCCTCGAACGCGACCAGAGCCACTCGCACTCGAACGGCGACAGGAGCGCCGTAGGAATGCGCGGATTGTGGGCAACCGGCACACTGCCCGCGTCGAGCACGCCGGCCGCCTGCAGCAGGCGCGCCATACCGTAGCCGGTGACGGGCGCGCGGCTGTAGACGTTGGTCAGAAACCAGAAATGACCCGCGTCCGGGTGCTCGGCCACGATCCGCTCGAGGATAGTCGTGCCAGAGCGGAAGGGGCCGGCGATCAAGATCGGCCTGTCGATGGGCACGCGCCGCGTCCAGGGCCACAGCCAGGCCCGCTCAGGCCACTCGGCCAGGCGGTCTAGCCAGCCGATCGGCGGCCAGCCGGCAAGCGAGTAGCCGTGCACAAACCCCTCGACCGGCTTTTCCGGCAGCCGGAGCCGGCGGCGCATCATGGTGAGACCAGTATATCACGAGGAGAAGCATGTCACAAATCAAGGCCATGTCTTTCAAAGCGTTCCAGGCAATGTTGGCAGAGCTGCTGAGCCTGGACGCAGCCCTGTTCACACCCGATGCCTACTTTATCACCGACCTGGGCGTCGATTCGCTGCGCCTGGCCGAGATCCTCCTCTACCTGGAAGAGCTGGGGATCGAGATCTCGGCCGACCTGGCGTGGGAGATCCAGACGGTGGGCGATGCGTACGAGTACTACAAATCAGAAATGAGAGCGTCAAGTCGCGATGATTGAGATGTTGTTGTGGCGGTGCCCGGTGTGTGAGAGGGATGATGCGCTGGGGCACGAGGTGCGGCGCTGGCGAGCAGACAGGGTGTGGTGCCGGGCGTGTGGGGCCGAGTGGCGGCTGCGGCGGGTGCCGGGCGACAACTACTATCTGCGGCTGGTAATGGACCGGGACAGCAAGCGGGCGGCGACACGCGACGAGCGGTCGATCACGGCCTGGTACGATGCGCTCAAGGCGACGGTGCGCCTGGCGCCGGTGGCCGACCCGGCGGTAGATCTGGCGGCGGGAGAATCGCTCTATCTGGCCTCGCAGGCGGCCGAGTTGATCGCCCAGGAGGACGATCCACTCTTCTTTCCGGCCACCGCACGCGATGGCACCCCGGGGGACGGCAGCCGGCAGCCGGCGAGGGGCAGGCCGGCCGGACGTGGCAGGCTCTTCTTGACGAACCGGCGGCTGATCTGGCAGGGCGAGACACACAACGCTTCGTGGCCGCTGGCGCGCCTCAACTCGGCGTACGCCTTTCTCGACCATGGCGTAATGTTGATGGTCGACATGCGCCTCTACACCGTGCATTTCCTGGCCGAGAGCCTCCTCAAATGGGTGACCCACATCGCGCTCGTCGCCAGCCAGGTCGAGGCGGAAACGGGGCACCGGATCGCGACGTCGAACTTTTAGGGGATACGACACATGACCATTGACACCATCTCCCGGATGGAACGGCAGGCGCGTTGGCTGCGGTTGGGGCGGCGGCTGTTCGGCGAGCGAGCACTGCTGCTGGCGGGGCGCGTGCTCTACCGGCTGCGCATCGAGGGAGCGGAACACCTGCCCTCGACGGGCGCGTGCATCTTGGTCTTTAACCACGTCGCTCAGGTGGTGGACCTGATGGTCAACGTCCTGATCCGCACGCGCCGGCCTGATGTCTACCTCTTTGGCCTGCACGGGTTCGCCGGAGAGAATCCCCTGGCGCACTTTTTGCAGTTGATGGATAATCACGATGCACAGGCGCAGGTACTGCGCGCCTACAAAGCGCGCGGCGTGTCGGCCGGCGAGCTGGTGCGCGCGCTGCACCTGCTGCAAGCAGGACAGGCGGTCGCCCTCGCCGCCGAGGGCGAGTTCACCTGGGACGGACGGTTGCAGCACCCTCTGGCCCCCGGTGCGGCGTGGCTGGCACTGCGCAGCGGCGCCCCCCTCGTGCCCGTCGTGTCGAGCGGCGGTTATGACATCCAGCCGCGCTGGTGGATGAAACGCATGCGCCTGACAGGCAAGGTAACGATCCGCGCCGGCGAGCCTCTCCTGCTGGCAGAAACACCTATCCACCGGCTCGACGACGCACTTCTGGCAGCGGCCAACCAGCGACTATGGGAAGTGATGAGCATATTGAGCTCCGCGCCCCGGAGTTGAGGACACCTTGAGCAGGGCAGCCATCTCTTGCCACAGCCGCTCGTTGGCGGCTTGTAGCGTCTCATCATCCGGGCGCGTCACCGGCTCGTCGCATAGCGCAAACGGCCGGCCCACGCGGATCGTCAGCCGCCCGTTCAGCCGAATCCGCTCCATCTGCCACCGTGGCTGAAGGTCATAGCCGCCAAGCGAGACGATGGGCACGACGGGCGCGCCGGTGCGCAGCGCCAGCCAGGCAGCGCCCGGCGCCAGGGGGTGTTGCAGCCGTCCATCCCACGTGATTTCGCCCTCGGCGGCGATCGACAGCGCCGCACCCGCCTGCACCAGGCGCAGCGCGCGCAGCAGCTCACCCGCCGACAGCGCCCGTGCCTTGTATGCCCGCAGCAGCCAGTCGTCGGGGTACGGCTCCCCGAGGGCGGTCACAAAGTGGACGAGTGGATTCTCGCCGCGCAGCCCTTGCCACCCAAACACGCACATGTCAGGGCGGCGGCGGCGGATCAGGGCGTTGGCGAGCAGGTCGGCAGGCTGCGAGACGTGGTTAAAGGGCAGCAGGCATGGGCCTGTCGTCGGAATCTTTTCCGCCCCCTCGATGCGCAGGCAGTAGAGCACGCGCCCGGCGACAAAGAGCAGGCGCTCGCCTCCCAACCGTTTGCCCAGGCGCAGCCATCGCCCACGCGTCGTAAGTTGCTCCTCTGTGCGATCCATCTAGAAATGCGACGTCTCGATCCTGTGCCCCGTCTCGGCCTCCACCTGGCGCGCCACCAGTGCCAGGTAAGTGACCCACTTGAGCAGGCTCTCTTGCAGAAAATGCACGCTGTACAGCCGGCGCTCGACCATCAGCGCCAGCCCCACGTCCATGACGGCGTAGGCCGAGTTGAGGCGTGCCAGAGGGAAAGAGTGCGGCGGCCCCTCGCCCGCCCATACCAGCCGCCGGCTCGTCAGAAACAGCCGGCCCCGGCCCACACAGCGGCCTTCGATCTCGCGCTTGTCCACCTTTCGCCGCGCGGCCGGCGACGGAAAAAAGAGGGGGTCCGACGCCTCGGCGTGCAGCTCGGCGATCCCCGAAGCGAGGTAGAGCACCTCGCCGGGCTCTGTCGTCAGTGCCCCGTCGTCGCGCGGCACCAGCCGCACCGTCGCCTTCATCGCGTCATACCACGCAGCCAGCGGCCGCTCGTCACGGTTATCCGGCCTGGCCCCATCGCGGCCGGCCACCAGCGCCAGGTAAAAGCCATCACCCGCCACCCGCCGCACCCGCCACCTGGCCCCGCACTGCGCGCAGTGCACCACCCCCGCCCGAAACCGCCGCTCCACGTGCTCCAGCGCGTCATCCCCCCCACACACCGGGCACCGCCACAACAACATCGGAATCATTTCTAATTTCTAATTTCTAATTTATAATATTCGTACGCGTCCCCCACCGTCTCGATCTCCCACACCGCATCCGGCGACACCTCGACGCCCAGATCCTCCAGCCGCAAAAAGATCTCGACCAGGCGCAGCGAGTCGACCCCCAGATCGGTCACCAGGCATGCTTCCGGCACGAGCTGCGCCGGCTCAGCGTGCACCAGCTCGGCTAGCAGCACCTGGAATTCGGCGAATGACAGGGCGCGGGGACCGGGGAGCGGGGAATCAGGGAGCGGAGAGTCGTAATTCATCATCGGCCATCTCTCGCAGTCTATAGCGCTGCACCTTATCTGTCACCGTGGTGGGCAGACGCTCCACAAAGCGCACCTCGTCAGGGATCTTGTAGGGCGCAATCTGGCCGCGGCAAAAGTTGAGCACGTCGGTCGGCGTGAGGCGTGCGCCAGGAAGCAGTTCGACAAAGGCCCACACCTCTTCGCCTCCGCTTCCGCGTGCCACACCCACCACGCCCGCCCGCCGGACGAGGGGATGGCCCTGCAGATAGATCTCGACCTCGGCAGGGTAGACGTTCTGCCCGCCGCGGATGATCAGATCGCGCTTGCGGTCCACCAGGCGCAGGTAGCCATCCTCGCCGACATATCCCACGTCACCGGTGTAGAACCATCCATCGCCGTCGAGCACGCGGGCAGTCAGCGCCGGGTCGCGGTAGTAGCCGCGCATCATCTGCGCCGTCTGCACGGCGATCTCGCCCCGGGCGCCGGTCGGCAGCGGCCGCCTGTCGTCGTCGACGATGCGCAGCCGCGCACCCGGCACCGGCCGCCCGACGGTCGTGGCGGCCACCTGCCACGGGTCGTGCAGCCCTGTCCAGGTAACATATCCCACTTCGTTGCTGCCATACACCTGCTCCAACGAGCAGCCCAAGCGCTCGTGCACCGCCTGCGCCAGATCGAAGGGCATCGGCTCGGTGCCCAGGATGACGTGCCGCACCGACGACAGGTCGTATCGCCCCTGCCCCGGCACGCCCAGCAGCAGGCGGCACATGGTGGGCGAGGCGGCGAGCAGCGACACGCGCTCGTGCTCGATCGTCTCGAGCACGTGCCGTGGGTGAAAGCGGTCGGCCAGGACAACCTTGCCGCCGGAGAGCAGCGCGGCGACGATGCCCAGCCAGCCCGAATAGTAACAGGGGGGAAAGGGCAGCAGCAGGCAGCGCAATAGGCGGGGATCGAGGCGCGGTGCGGCAGCCGGGTGCAGCAGGCCCCAGTAGCCATCGCGCGCGTGCATCACCCCCTTTGGCAGGCCGCTCGTGCCCGATGTGTAGGCGATACGTCCCACATCGTGGCGAGACACACACACGCGTCGCAGCGGCTTGCCCACTGCCATCACCTCGTCGAGCGAGAAAAAGGTGTGCCCGTCCCCCTCACCGCCGTGCACCACCACGGCGCGCAGGTCGGGCAGGTCAGGCAGCAGGGCGGCCAGCATGGCAGGATAGTCGTGACCGCGCCAGCGCCTGGTGGTGAGCACGGCCCTGGCCTCACAATCCGCCAGGATGTGGCGCAGCTCGTGCGCCCGCAGTAGCGGGTGGAGCGGCACCTCCACCGTGCCGATCAGCCACGGTGCCAGCATGGCATACACCGCCTCCGGGCCTGCGGGCAGCAACGTGACCACCCTATCGCCGGCCTCGATGCCGCGTGCCTGCAAGCCGGCGGCGAGCGCCTCGACACTTGCCCACACCTGGCGCCGCGTCAGCCGCCTTTCGCCCGCGACGAGAAACTCGGCATTCGGAAGCAGGCGAAACCCAGCCGCCAACACGTGGCGTGGATCAACTCGACGCAGGGGATTCGGCAGCCTCGTCGTCCACCCCCTCACGCGCCGGGAGCGCCGTCCCACGCGCGCAGCACCAGCGCCGTATTGTGTCCGCCAAAGCCGAACGAATTGGAGAGCACCACGTCGAGTGCCGCCCGGCGCGCATAGTGGGGCACATAGTCGAGGTCACACGCCGGGTCGGGCGTGTCGAGGTTGATCGTCGGCGGGATCAGGCCATGGCGCAGCGCCTGGACGCAGATCGCCGCCTCCAGCGCTCCGGCGCCGCCCATCAGGTGGCCCGTCATCGACTTGGTAGCACTGACGGGCACGCGGCGGGCGTGGGCGCCCAGGGCGCGCTTGATCGCCGCCGTCTCGGCCGGGTCGCCCAGGGGCGTGCCCGTGCCATGCGCGTTGACGTACGACACCTGCTCCGGCTCGATGCCGGCCCGCCGCAGGGCGAGCGCCATGCACTGCGCCGAGCCGTGGCCTTCAGGATCAGGCGCGGTGACGTGGACAGCGTCAGAAGTGGCAGCATACCCAACCAGCTCGGCGAGTGGCTGCGCGCCGCGGGCGAGGGCGAACTCGAGATCCTCAAGCACCAGCAGCGCCCCCCCTTCCGATACGACGAACCCGTCGCGCTCTGCGTCAAAGGGACGGCTGGCCGACGCGGGGTCGTCGTTGCGCCGCGACAGGGCGCGCATGCGCTGCAACACAGAGATCGAGATGCGCGTGATACCCGCCTCGAATCCGCCGGCCAACATCACTTGCGCCTCGCCCAGCCGGATCAGGTTGTACGCCTGCCCGATCGCGTCCGCGCCTGTGGCACACGCCGACGACACGCCGAGATTGGGTCCGCGCGCGCCCGTGCGCAGTGCTATCTGGACGGCCGGCACGTCAGCGCTGATCATGGTCAACAGGAAGGGATTGACGTGGCGCGGCCCCTTTTCACGTAGGACGTCGAGATCGCGGGTGTAGGTGGTAATGCCGCCGATCCCCGCGCCGACGATCACGCCCACCTGGTCGGCGTTCCCCTCATCGACAGCCAGGCCCGACTGTGCCAGCGCCTGGTCGAGGGCGGCAATGGCAAACTGGGCAAAGCGATCGGTGCGCCGCGCCTCTTTGGCCGGCATGTGGCACAACGGATCAAAGCCGTGCGCCTCGCCGGCGAACCGGACGTCAAGGTCCGAGGCATCGAATTGTGTGATGGGGCGGATGCCCGACCGCCCCTCGACCAGGTTGCGCCACATCGTGCCGGCGTCGAGGCCGACCGGGGACACGACGCCCAGCCCTGTGACGACGACGCGTTTTTTACCCACGTCGTCAATCCTCCCGATAACGCTTCAACACCAGGCACGCATTCTGGCTGCCAATGCCAAACGAGTTCTTGAGCACCACCTCCACCGGCGCCCGGCGCGCCACGTGCGGCACATAGTCGAGGTCGCACTCGGGGTCAGGATGATCCAGGTTGATCGTCGGCGGCAGCACCTGGTCGTGGAGCGCCAGCGTACAGGCCAGCACCTCCATCGCCCCGGCGGCGCCCATGGCGTGGCCCAGCATCGATTTGCAGGCGCTGACCGGCACGCCGTAAGCGCGATCCCCTAGCACCGCCTTGATCGCCGCGGTCTCGGCAGCATCGCCCTGGGGCGTCCCCGCACCGTGCGCATTCACATAGTCGACGGCCTCCGGCGCCAACCCGGCATCAGAGATCGCCCGGGACATCGCCTTGGTCGGGCCAGCCAGTGTCGGGTTGGGCGCGATGACGTGATAGCCATCCGAGTTGGAGGCATAGCCGGCGATCTCGGCGTATATCCGCGCGCCGCGCCGGACCGCGCGCTCTAGCGTTTCAAGCACCAGGACGACGGCCCCTTCACTGATCACAAACCCATCCCGCTCGGCGTCAAAGGGACGGCACGCGCCCCTCGGGTCATCGTTGCGAGTAGAGAGTGCGCGAATGGCGCAAAAGCCGGCGAGCGCCATCGGCGTAAAGGTCGACTCGCTGCCGCCGGCGAGCATCACCTGTGCGCGCCCACCGCGCAGCACCTCGACCGCCTCGCCGATTGCCTGTGTGCCCGAGGCGCACGCGGTGACGGTCGTGCTGTTGTAGCCGTGAAAGCCTGTACGGCGGGCGACGTGGAAGGCGGCCATGTTCGCCGGGAGCATCATCAAAAAGAGAGGCGAGATGTTGTTCAAGCCCCGCTCCACGGCGCGCGCGTTGGCCGCTTCGATCTCGACAGCGGTGCCGCCCACAGCGGTGCCGAGCAAGACGCCCGCCTCCTGCTTATCGCCATCGTCGAGCGCCAGCCCGGCATCGGCGATAGCCATCTCGGCGGCGACCACGGCCATCTGGCTAAAGCGCGCCATCCGTTTCGCTTCCTTGAAACCAAGGTAGGCCGCAGGGTCAAACCCTTTCAACTCGCCGCCGATCTCGACCGGGCAATCACCCAGGTCAACGCCTGCGATGCGGTCAATGCCCGATCTGCCTGCAAGCAGTCCCTGCCATGTATCCTGGGCAGTGAGGCCAAGGGGCGTCAGGGCACCCATGCCAGTAACGACGATGCGAGGCCGGTTTTCACGTACACCAATCAATGTGTCCATCTTGTCCCCCCCCTTGGTTCGTAACGGCGCGCCACGCTTGCCGGCGGGCGATTCCATCATACCATACCCACGCGCAAGCACGCAAGCTGGGTGGGGTGCAACGGTGTGACACGATTTGCAACACTGCCTTGTACAGCCGGCGGATCATGGTTTCACGTCGGCGCCGAGCCTGCCAGGCTGCTACTCACTTTCCACGCGGCCCCAAAATCACAAAACCGGGATGTGCTACTGCAATGCTACCAGGTTGCGCTTGAGCATGCGCAGCGCCCGCTTCGGATCGATGTAACCGTATAGGCCGCCCACGATAGAAACCATATAGGCCGCATCCAGAAGGACCTGCCCCCGCGGCCTCAGGATCCAGATCTCATCCTCGTTGTACTGAGTGCCGGCCGCGATGAGCCGTAGGTCGCGGCCAAAATCGTCTCCTTCGGCTGCCGCCTGGCACTTGTGGTAGATGGTGCCACCAATGAGCAGCGTGGTGCACGGCTGGTTCAAAAAGTTGACGCCGTACTGCAAAAAGTAAGTGTCCGTTTCTCTGACATACCCCAGGTTCCGCCCCGTAGTCGCCGCCATGATCTCGCGCGCCAGATAAGAGCGCGCGACATTCTCCACATCGCTCGTCGGCAGGGCGTGCGGGTTGGCCGACAGCCAGCTCAGGTAACGGTCGAGGTCGAGGTCCAGCCGGCCGTCGAGTCGCTGCACAAAGGCTCCGAACTGATCGTCACCGGGATAAAAGTCGGGGTATTCCTGCAGCAAATAGGCCCCCAGGTCGCGCTGCATCAGTCCATTCTGAAAGCGCTTCAGCTCTTTGATATTCTCGGCGTCATAGGCCAGGCCATACTTGCCCTCCACGCGCCGGTAGGCCAGCGGAGTGTTGGGCGTCTTGAGGATAGTGCGCTTGACCTTGCGCAGCGGATCGCTGCCCTGATAGTCGTACAGCGGATTGTCGCCCACGTTCGAGTAAAAATCGGTCGTCGCCCCGCCAATGTCGAGCGCCATGATATTGCCCAGACCCGGCTCGTCGCCATAGCCCTTCGCCAGCAGGTTGATGCCGCGGAAGGCGGCGCGTGGCGTGGGGATGAAAGGAGCGCTCATATACTCCTCAACCACGTCGAACCCCTTGCCGCGGATGATGATCGTTTGGAACAGGTCCCGGATCGCCTCGTTGACGACCTCGATGCGAAAGTGGTTGATCTCGGGCATGACGTTGGGCGTGATGCGGATGTCCACACCCTCGGCCCGGTAGATCGCCTCGATTTCGTCGCGCACGTCCTGGTTGCCGGCATAGATCACCGGCACGCCATAGCGGGCATAGGTCGCCGCGCGCGCATGCCGGGCCAACAACCGTGCGTTGTGAAGCTGTGTCTCCGTGTCGCCCCCCAGATCCACGCCACCGGCCTGCAGAATGATCTCGGGCTGGTCCTGCTCATAGATTGCCAGCGCCTCAGCCTCGGTCAGCGCCCCTTCGTAGCTATTGAGCAGCTTGGCCCCGGCGGTCAGCGCCGCCAGATCTGCGGCAAAGCCGCTCTCTTCCCGGACCATCGAGACCGTGATCATTTTGAGACCGCCCTTGGCACTGGAGCAGGGCAGCTTGATGTCAAAGCCGGCCATCGCCCGCGACAGCGGCTCCCAGTCGCCTCGCGCCCGGCACTCGTCGAGCACGTCGAGCCCATCGGCCAGCGACACGCGCAGGTCATCGACGATGGTCGGCACATAGCGCAGGCTGAACGCCTCCGCCTTGGTGTCAAAGGTGCCAATCTTGGAAAAGGTGCTGCCAAAGTCGACCACCAGCACTTGTTTGTGGTCCAGCTCAGCCGCCCGGTAGATCCCCACCTGCCGGCGCGCCTGGATCAGAGTATCCTCATCCATAGCCTCGGCCGTCTCGGTGATGTACAGGTCCTCGTCGGCATGGCTGATGCTCTTGTCAAAGAACCAGGGGCTGCGCTCGCGCAGGTGGTCCACGCGGTCGATCTCGTCGTCCATCTTGACGCCGTCGAACTCGTCGATGACGCACCCGCCGTCGACGATCTTGGTCCGGCACTTGCCCACCATCTCGTAGCGCTTGTCGAGAACAGTGATCTGTGGCGCCTGGAACAGGCCGACTTGCAGGGCGAGATCGAGCGTGTCGGCGCTGATCATGCCGCACTGGCCCGTGGGATAGTTTGCCTCGTCGACAAAGCTGAGGAGCATCGCCTCATAGTTGCGCATCCATTCGCGCGGGTGATCGCGCTTGTGTGCTTCCTCCGGCGACACAGCCCACTGGAAAAAGTTGTCGAGGTTGACGGGCCCCTCGTAGCCACCGAGCAGCGCCAGGTGGAGCAGGTTGTACATCGCCCCCATTTTCAGCTTGCGCTTGCGGCCCAACAGGCGCGGGTCGTGCCAGATATCGGGCTTGTCGTCCCTGTAGAAATCTTCGAACACCTGCTTGACAATGTCGCAGCTCTCGATCACGTCCTGGGCCTTGGCCTCGTGGTGCGCCTCGGAAAAGCTGACGACGTGCACAATGTCGGGCTCCATGTACATCTGCCAGTAGGTGGATATGGCCAGGTGCCCCTTGGCCTTGTCGAGGTTGGGCGGAAAGTCGGACAGGCCGCCGCGCGTCTCCTTGACAATGTAAAAGTCAAAGTGGCGCGTCAGCGGCTCGATCAGCTCGTAGGCAGCCTGGAACTTGGCCAGGTCATTGAGCCCGGAGGTACCCGGCGGCAGGTCGTACATCATCTGCATCACATACTTGCGAATGCCCATCTTGAGCGCAATGATGCCGGCAATAGTGTGATCGGCCACCAGCAAGTCATCCGTGCTGTTGCGCAGCTGCCACTGGTGCGGGTCATTGATCTCGACCGGCTTGTCGATAGATGCCCACCAGCGCATCACCTCGAAATGCTCGTCAAAGCTGTCGCGGATGGAGATGGGGCCGCGGCCGTCCATCTCGTTGTAGAAGAATATCGGCACGGCGGGGAAAGGCATGCGGAAGGCACCCTCGTACAGCTTGGCCAGCTCGACCAGCTCATCAGTGCCGGAATAGATGCGCGTCATCGGATAGTTGCCCCGCTGCGTCGCCTCTTTCAGGCGCTCCAGGTCGCGCTCCGTGCGGATCGGCACGCCGCCCTGCCCCTTCAGATACTTGTCGGGGTCCTCTTCGCCGCGCACGAACTTGGCGAGGTATTCCTGCGCCGGCTGGTCGGGTGCGAGAGAGACGATCTCCAGGCACTGTGCGTCGGCCAGCTTTTTCACACCCTCGACCGTCGGCTCGATGCTGTCGGCCGCGATGCCGATGTGCGCGCGGATGATTGGCCGGCCTTCGCGCTCGCGCACCTGCTGGATGCGCTCGAGGAGCGTGCCAGCCCACTCGATCTCTTCTTTCTCGACCGACACGGTGGTGCCCCGGGCAAAGGCTTCGAGCTCCTCCATGGTAACAAAGTCGTCGACGATCAGGCCGAAAAAGCCCTGGAAGGCGTCAATGTCGCCATAGTTCTCTCTGATCTCGTCGAGGTCAAAGTGGCGGTCCTCGGGTGGCGAGAACTTGTCCTCCGCCACCGGCAAACCGGTCATCGCACGCACCAGGTTGGCAGCGGGGCGCAGGCCGCCAAAAGCATAGCGGATACCACTCTCGCGCGGCAGCAGGCGGTGCTCGGCGATCCTTTCGATGAACTCGCTGATCAGCTTGTCCACGTGCAGGTCGCCGAGCCGCATTGAAATAGCGACGATCTCGGGCCGCGACTCGCGGATCTTGTTTACCACGTCCGCAATCGGTACGGCCGGCCCCAGCTTGACAGCCATAAAGCCCTCACCCCGGTCCTCCATCCACTCGGCGAACGACTCGACGCCCAGCGAATGGACACAGTCGCCGATAGACCCGGCCAGTACGCGTCGTTTTTTGCCTTCCGTGTGCGTTTCAGCATCCATGCGATTCTCTCCTCCTCAACCGCTATTGGATATTGGGTATTGAGCTCGATCCCAATATCTAATCTCTACTCTCTACTCTCTCATTCGCGTATCTGCTCAATAATCGGGGGTTGGGATGTGTGCGGTGCCCGCACACACCCCAACTTCCCCCCCTTTATTGAGATGATACTCATTCGCAAACGAAACCAGCCGTTCCAAACTATCAAGCCCATAATTCTGTGGGATGCGTGCCAGTGCGGCATCCCTGCCGAGATAGTCCTTGCCCAGCCGCTCGCCGGCCCAGGCTACGACCCTGTCGATGGTCGGCGTCTTTACCTCTGCCAGGTTGGCGATGGCCCGGGTAACGGCCAGGCCAAAGGGCACGTCCTCGGCCAGGTAGCGCGCGCCGAAATCGGGGACGAACTGGCCAGGGGCGGCCTGGCGCATGGGAGCCAGGAGCCCGGCATAGGCCTGGTTGCTGACAAAGGCGCTCCACAGGCTCGACGGGTCGGTGATGGCATCCCCATAGCAGCGCTGCAGCCAGCCCGCGAGTGGCCTGACCGCCGAAACATCCAGCACCGGCGCCAGGCGGGCACAGAGGACCTGCACATCATCGCTGAGGCCGGCCAGGGTGCCTGCTCCTTCCTCCGTCAGCCCCTGGTAGAAGAGGGGCGCCTGCGGCCGGGAGGCGCCATCCCAGTCCGCAAAGAGAGCGTACATGATGCCGGGGTGGATGATCTGGCCAGTGTTGGCCAGAGTCAGCGCCAGCATATTCCCCATCTTGCCAATGCCCACCCCCAGCATCTGCGCCAGCAGCGGGGCAAGGACCTCGATCCCGGCTGCGGGCCGGGTTGCCGCATCCACTTCTACCTTGACCCCCAGCACGTGGACCACCTGGCCGTACTGCTCAATCCGGCACGCCCACGGCAGCGTCTGCAGGCCAAAGAGCTGCACGTCGGCACGGCCCAGCCCCGCCAGGACGTGGGCCGCGCAATAGTCAAACCCGCCGCGGGCCGGAATGGCGCCCACCCAGGCACCTGGCTCCAGGAACGGCGCGATCTGGCGCAGCGTGGCCTCGTGGGCAAAGGCAGGCAGCACCAGCACGACCAACTCGGAGCCCGGGATCACCTCGGCGGGGTCAGCGCTGACGCGCTGGGGGCGCGCACGTGCCTGCACCGCCCCCGTCGTCTCCAGGCCGCCGTGGGCAGCGATGCCGCTTGCCAGCCTCTGTGCCTCATCACCCCAGGCGGCATAGATGGCCACAGCGCAGTCAAGGTTCGAAGCAGCGATGGGCAGCAGGGTCTGTGCCCCGTTTCCACCGCCACAGATCGTGAGCTTGGTGATCTGCATGTCTCCGATCCTCACACCGCGATCACATCAAAGCTGCCCTGGCAGGGCAGACCGTGGCAAAAGAGCATCCGCCGTTGGGCAGGCAGAAAGATGGCAGCCGAGATGGTCATTGCGTCGTTTCCGGGTTCCGGGTGGCAGCAGATGGAATGCAGCGGGCCGTTGTGAGAAGCTGCCAGCCTCCGGGCAAAGGGCGCGTCGATCTGGCCGTGGGCGGCGGCCAGGGCGCGGCTCGCCTGCTCGTGACGGCCCAGGGAGCGCTCCCTACCGCGCGATTCCACCGGCGCGTAGCAGTCGCGCATCTCGTCGGTCACAAAGTGGTTGGTGTTGACGAGCACGCCGTCGTGGCTCTCGAGCAGGCCGTAGCGGCTGTGGCCGCCCTCGAACACGGCCAGGTGGCCTGTCGCGTCGGCCAGGAGCAGGTTGTTGCGCCCCAGGCGGGGCGCGGCGCGCAGGTAGTCGAGCGCCGTCGCCACCGTGTCGTGCCCTTCCAGGACGTGCATCATCAGCGCGTACGAGGGCAGGCCAGGGCCCAGGTCGGTGGAGTAGACATGGGTGTCGGCGACGGAGAGCCCCGCGTCGTTCATGCCCGCCGAAAAGACGCCCGGGCCGCCGGCGCTGCTGACGTACAAGGTGCGGTGGCCCGCCTCGGGCGCGGCGCGCACCAGGGTCTGCAGCGGCAGGTGATCCAGGCGGTAGTCGCGGTTCTTGGCCAAAACCGGCTCGCCGCGAGTGGTGGCCGCCCCCGAGGCGGCCCACGTGGTGCACGCTTCGGCGTCCGGCGCCCGATGCCGGCGCACCTGGAGATCGTCGCGCAGAAAGGTGATCAGATGATAGCGGAGGAGGGTCTCGTAGTCAAGAGCGAGGCCGTCGGCCTGGCCCCGGATCATGGACAGGAGGTCGGCGTCGACTCGATCGAGCAGGGTGCGCGTGTCGCGCACCAGGCGCTCGAAAGGGTCGTCAGGCCGATCCGCTTCGAGCTGGCGAAAGCGCGCGTCGATGGCATCGACGATCTGGGGCCGGAGGTTCCGGACCTGCTCGCCATGCTGCCATCCCATGGTATAGGCGTCGCCGCGCAGTGTGAGCGTTGTGTAGCCGGGCATCGACTCCTCCACGCAGTCCGCGGGTCAGGGCGCGCCGCTAGCGCCCGTGGTGTGGTGGGAGATGGCGCGCGCCACGCGTGCCATAGACTCCCGCATCGGCTTGGCACCTTTGAGCAACATGGCCTCATAGATCACGTCGACGATCGCGAGCTGGGCG
Organism: Anaerolineae bacterium; assembly: GCA_016929795.1. The sequence goes on along the minus strand of JAFGIA010000315.1, from coordinate 1,053 downwards.
TTTCGGACGGTGGGCGAATCGTAGGTGATGGCGGCTGCCAGAGAAGCGGTGGACAGGACCAGATCTGCGGCGTCGGCGACGGGCGTGTGGGGATAACTGGTGAGCGCGGCGGTGGTCGCGCCGGCCTCGCGTGCGAGACTCAGCGCCTCGGCTACCTGGCTCTGCATCCCGGTATGCGAGATGCCAATGCCCACGTCGTCAGGCCCCAGTGCCGCCGCGGACATGACCTGCATCTGCGAGTCGAGGAAGGCGTTGGCGCTGATGCCAAGGTGCATACACTTGAAGTGCAGCTCGCGGGCAGCAATGCCCGCTCCGCCCGCGGAATAGATATCCACGCGGTGAGCTTGCAGGATCGACTCCACCACCCGGCCGAGGGCCTCCAGATCAAGGGAGCGTTGGATGTCGTGCAGCGCCTGGATATTGGCCGCAAAGATCTTTTGAGTGACGCTGGTCAAGGTGTCGTCCGGCTGCGCGTCGATGTAGACCAGGGTGGACGGCGTTCTCCAGTCCCGCGCCAGCGCGATTTTGAGCTGGCTGTAGCCATCAAAGCCCATCCGCTGGCAGAAACGTGACACGGTGGTGGGGCTGGCGTTTGACTGCTGGGCGAGTGAGACAATGGTCAGATTCACTGCGTCGTGCGGGTGTTGGAGAAGATATTCCCCCACGCGGCGCTCCCGATCAGGGAGCGAGGGCAACACCTTTTTGATCTGGAGCAGCAGACCTATGTCTTCCATGGCACAGCCTCCCGTCGATAGTATAACAGAAAAAATTACCGTTGTCAACCTACATGACGGAAATTTAATCCGCCGATCCCGAAATTTGCACCCCTGGAATTTCTATGCTACAATCCAAAGGACCTGCTTCGCACACAGCATCGTGTACTCGTCGAGCAACCCCGCAGGTGTTGAGTACGGTGGGTGGATATTGGGAAAGGAGGTGAGGCAATATCCGGATAGTGTGGTCTTGGAGCTTCGAGTCACCCTCGATCTGAGAATTGAAAAGGAGGAAAAGGATGTTGGCTGCCAAAAAGACCTTTCTCGCATGTGTGTCGCT
>JAFGIA010000314.1 GCA_016929795.1 Anaerolineae bacterium | reverse complement strand
GGGTGCCAGTCGGGCGTGATGGCATACAAAGACGCATAGCCGCCCGTGCTCTGGCTCTCTTCCATGGCTGGGTAGCGGCGCACCAGGCGCTCGCCGACGTCCATGATGAATTCCGCGTCCACCCGCTCGTCATAGTGGTCCGGGTGGACAATGGCGTTTGCTTCGGCCGGGTCGACGAGGCCGATCAACGTCAGATTGCCCGTCTCCGGGCGAAAGTAGACGCCGTTGCCAAAGTCGGCGACCACGGGGTGGGCTGCTTTGTGGCCTGCCGGGCGCCGGAAAAAGACCACCTGCACGCGGCACGAGTGGATGGGCAGGCCGATGCCGGCGGTCGCCGCCAGGCCCGCGGCCCAGGCCCCGGTGCAGTTGATCACCTGCGGCGCGTCGAACCGCCCGCCGTCCGTCTCGACGCCGAGCACCCGGCCGCGGTCGAGCCGGATGCCGGTGACCCTGGTATCCTGGTAGAGGTCAGCGCCGCGCCCGCGTGCCGCCCGCGCGTAAGAGGTGACGGTCAGGTAAGGGTCGGCGTAGCCGCTGTGCGGCTCGTAGGCGGCCGCGACCAGGTCGTGCGTGTCCATGCGTGGCAGCAGCTCGCGCAGCGCTTCAGGCGATACCATGGCCGTGTCAATGCCCACCCGCTGCCGGAGCGCCACATTGGCTTCGAGGCCGGCACGGTCCTTCTCCTCGACGAGGACGAGAAACCCCGCCTCGACAAACCCGCACTCGGCGTCGGCGCCAACCTGGTTGGCAAAGTCACGGAACACCTGCAAGCCGTAATAGGCCATGCGTGCCGTCAGCTCGTTTGAATAGTGCTGGCGGACGATCGCCGATGACCGGCCCGTAGGCCCCTCGCCCACCGTCTTTTTCTCGAGGAGCGCGACCTTGACGCCGCGGTCAGCCAGCTCGAACGCGGTGGCGCAGCCCATGATGCCGCCACCGACGATCACGATATCATAACTCTTGGCCATCAACCCTCCGTATCTGGCCAGCCGAGCTACACAGAGACACATGGAGATAATCTATGCACTCTGTGTGTTTCTGTCTATCTGCCACTCAACGATCTGGTTCTCCTGGCGAAAACAGGTCGCGTTTAGCAAATGGTGCGGCAAGAAAGCGGCCGATCAGGCGCGGCGTGGTAAGCCACTTGAAGCGAGCGCCAGAGCGCTCGTTGGCGAGCACGTGATCGGCAAACCAGGGCGCCACAGTCTCGACGTGGTCCGCTAGCAGGTTAAAGACGCGCCTGGCGCGCGCCCATTCGTTCGGGCGGTCCCGATACTGGCCCACGAGCAGATCGGTGACGACCATGCCGGGGCGCAGGGCGCCGACGACGAGCGGCGTGCCCTTGACCTCTCTGACGAGGGCGTCGGTCAGGTAGGCCAGGGCGCGCTTGGTGGTGCCATACAGCGCCAGCCCCTCGATGTAGCGCCCATCGCTGCCGAGCCCTTCCACGTTGTAGAGGGCGCCAGCCCCCTGTGCCCGCATCCCTGCCAGGGCGACGCGCGCGCCATAGAGCGCGCCGATGACGTTGGTGTGAACGACCGCTGCCAGCAGGTCCGGATCATAGTCCCAAAAGGCTGTCTGGGCGTGGGCAACGCCAGCGTTGTTGATCCAGATGTCGACCCGGCTCAAGTGGGCCACGGCGGCATCCCACAGCGCCTGCACCTGCTGAAAGTCGGTGACATCGCACGGGTGGCCGAAAATCTGGGCGGGATCGTGGCGGGTCGAGAGCTGCTCGACGGCGTCGGACACGGCCTCCACTGTGCGGCTGCTGACGACGACACAGCAGCCGCGCGCCAGGAAGGCGTCGGCCAGTCCCAAGCCGATGCCGCGCGTGCTGCCGGTGATGACGACGACTTTCATGCGCCTGCCCTCTGACAGGCGTGCGAGCCAGCAGCCTGTCGGAGCGCGTTCGTGGTGACGGCTTCAGCCACCCAAAAACGACTGAAGTCGTTTGCCTCGTACCCGAGGGCACACACGAGAGTTGTTTGCCTCTCTGGCAATTTGCTAGAAGTAGGCATCGTACCCTGTGATGTGTAGCTCGTCGCGCACGATCTGCAGCTCGCGGCGTAGGGCCGGGTTGACCGGGACCCCACGCTCGCGCACCACCCGTTCAGACTCGTGCTCTTTTTCGCCGGCGACAAAGATGTGGTCGTATCCCGGTGCCTTGCGCGATGCCTGCAGCGCACGCATGATCGCGCCGGTGATCGCCCTGGACTGCTCAACCGGGAGAAAGTGGGCGATGTCGACCGCCAGGAAAAAGTGGCCAAGCATGTAGGGCCGGCGCGAGCCGTCCTCCGCAAAGCCGAGCAGATCCTTCATGAATACCCCGCCCGAGAGCGAGGCGCTCAAGATTTCGACGATCGTCGCCAGGTCGTAACCCTTGTAGCCGGCCAACAGCTCGCCGGCGCCGCCCAGGGGCAGCAGTGCCGCCTCGTCCTTCCCGATGTCGTCGAGGATGCGATTGGGATCGGTGGCGGGCCGGCCCTGGGCGTCGATCACCCACCCCTCGGGCACCGGCTTTTCGGCACGGGCCGCGACCTCGATCTTGCCGCGTTGGGTGATCGAGGTGGCGCCGTCAAAGCAAAAAGCAAAGCCGTGATCGCTGGGCGCGGCAAAGGCGATGGGGTTGGTGCCGAGCATCGGCTCGGTGCCCCAGGTGGGCGCGATGGCCGGGCGAGCGTTGGTGAAGGTAAAGCCCATCATCCCCTCGCGCGCCGCCATGAGCGGGTAGTAGCCGGCGATGCCAAAGTGGGTGCTGTTGCGCACTGCCACGGCGCCCAGGCCGTAGCGCCGCGCCTTGTCGATCGCCATCTCCATGGCGCGATAGGCGACCACGTGACCCATGCCGTGATGGCCGTCCAGCAGGGCCGTGGCGCCCTCGTCGCGCACGATCTCGATCTCTGTCGTGGTGAACTGCACCCCGGCCTTGATCCGGTCATAGTAATATTTCAGGCGGCCGATGCCGTGCGATTCGATGCCGCGCAGGTCGGACGAGATGAGCACGTCGGCGACGATGCGCGCCTCCTCGGGCGGGGTGCCCATGGCTTCTACCGCGTCGCGCAGGAAGCGATGGATGACGTCGACAGGGATATAGGTAATGTCAGGCATAAGAGTTTCTCCTGGTGGGTAGGATAGGGTACTGGATATTGGATATTAGATATTGGGTATTCGGGAGCGGGCAGGTCATGTGGCCTCCGGCTCGGCGGTGCGAGGGGCCCTGGGAAAGTTGAGGAGCAGGTCAAGGGCAAAGCCGGTGAGCGATCCGGCCATGACACCCGACATCAGGAATCCGGGCGTGATGCCCAGCCCGGTCGCCCAGGCCAGGGTGCTGATGATGATCCACCAGCCGGCCCACTGGACCTCGCGGCGCAGGACCAACCACTGGGCGATCCCCACGGCTGCACCCAGCACGATCCCGGCCAGCAAGCCGAAACCGGCGGGCACCGCGACCAGGGTGAGTGCCCAGCCGGCAGCCCAACCGAGGGCACTGGCCACGACCCAGTGCCGATTGCGGCCGATCTGATGTTGCAGGATCAGCCCTTGAAGCGCGCCAATGACGATGCCCGACACGGCCAGGTCGATCGGTGGGAGCAGGACCGTGCCCAGCACCCAGCCGACAGCCGTGACCATGATCCACTGGAACCAAAAGAACCAGTTGAACAAGGATCGTTTCTGTTCACGCATCCGAGAATGGAACCAGACTGGTCCAGTCACCGAGACTGGACCAGTCCTTCGTCTTTAGCCTTTGACCGAGCCGGCCAGCAGGCCGCGCACAAAGTAGCGTTGCAGGCCGAAAAAGACTGCCAACGGCAGCACCATCGTCACAAAGGCGCCGGCAGTGAGCAGGTGCCAGTCCTGGCCCCGGTCGCCGACGATCCCGGCCAGCCGCTGGGTCACGACCATCATGCTCTTGTCGCCGCCCAGGAAGATCAGGGCCACCAGGTAGTCATTCCACACCCACAGGAACTGAAAGATGGCGAACGACGCCAACGCCGGCACCGACAGCGGGATGATCAGCTTCATAAAGATGGTAAAGTGTGAAGCGCCGTCGATAAAGGCCGACTCGAGCGTTTCGCGGGGTAGGGTGCTGATATAGTTGAACAACAGGTAGGTGGCCAGCGGCAGGCCAAAACCGGTATGGGCCAGCCAGATGGCCAGATAGGTTCCATTGAGCTCCAGGCCGCGGTAGATGTTCAGTAGCGGTACCAGAGCTACCTGGAGCGGCACGACCAGGAGGGCGACAACCAGGATGAACAGCGCCCGCCGCCCGGGAAAGTTCATCCAGGCGAACCCATAGGCCGCAAAGGCCGCGATCAGGATAGGGATCACCGTGGAAGGCACGGCCACGGCGATGCTGTTAAAGATGGCCCCCCACATGTCGTCACCAGGGATGATCTCCACGGTGCCATCTGGACGCTGGTATTCAAAGTCCTTGCCGCCCAGCACCTGGTTATAGTTCTCGAGGCTGAAATTCCAGTTGACCCGCCACTCGCGTTCCTGGATCTCGATGCGACCGATGCGCCAGTTCCCTATCCATTGCACTTGCTTGCCGTCGATCGCGACGCCGTTTCGGAGTTCGTCAAAGGTGGCCTGGATCCCCTCGATCTCGATGATCCGGTTGTCCTCATCTATGACCAGGCCCTCAGCGCGAGGATCGAGCGCCTCGCTGACGACCCAGGCCCGGTGTGGGAAAATGGTCCACCAACCGGTGGTCTGGATGGAAAAGCGATCGCGAAACGATGATACGAGCAGCCCGACGATGGGCACGACCCAGAGCAACACCAGCAGGGCAAGAACACCATTAACCAACAGGGGTCCGCGGATTCTCTGCAAACGAGTCATGTTAGAATGCCTCCTGTTGTCTGAACTGACGCAGGTTGTAGATCATCACCGGGATGACGGCGACAAAGAGGACAATGGCAATGGCGGCGCCAAAGCCGGCGTTGCGGTTGGTGAAGGACTGGCGGTAGAATTGGGTGGCGATCACCTCCGTGCCAAACTGCCCCCCGGTCATCACCCACACCACGTCGAATATTTTCAGGGTAAAGATGATGATGGTCGTGGTGACGGTGATGATGGTGCCCATGATGTGGGGGATCATGATCCGGAAAAAGACCTGGATCTCGGTGGCGCCGTCGACCCGGGCCGCCTCCAGGATCTCTTCGGGGATGCCCTTGAGCGCGGCGGAAAAGAGGGTCATCGAGTAGCCGGCCTGCAGCCAGAGGACGATGATGACCAGGAAGAGGTTGTTAAAGGGGCGGATGGCAGTGTAGGCCGTCCAGGCCTGTGGCTGGCCTCCCAGCCCGGTCACGATGGCGTTGAGCAGGCCGATCTGGGGCGCGCCCACCGGCTTGACCTCGTACATAAAGTTCCAGATGACGCTGGCGCCGACGAAAGAGATGGCCATGGGCATAAAGATGAGCGACTTGG
>JAFGIA010000044.1 GCA_016929795.1 Anaerolineae bacterium | reverse complement strand
GTGGTGCCGGGCGCACGGGCTGCTGATCTCTTTTTCGCCCCAGGCGGTCAACAACTGGCCGCACTATGACCTGCTCGTGAACGACGAGTACCAGTCCTTTCTGCGAGAGCTCTTGGCCTGCAAGCGGCGCGGCGCGCCGATCCTCGGCAGCACTGCCTATCTCCGAACCCTGATCGATCTACGCCTCTACTCCTGTTACCCTGCCCTCATTCCGCGCATCATGCCCGGCGGCGAGCTGATCTACCCCTGCTGGCCCATCGAGCGCGCGGGCACCAGCCAGGGCGGCCGCCCATGCAATTTGCTCGACGCGGATTCCTGGGATGAGGCGTTCGCGAGGGCCGTAGACGTCTATGGCCCTCCACCACGCATCTGCACGAGCTGCTTCCAGCAGTGCTATGCCGAGCCCTCACTGATGCAGGCCCGGCCATTCAGCTACCTCGGCGAGTGGCTGCGCTACGCCGCATCGCGGCGCGGCGCCGTCGCCACCTACGCCCCTGGTTGAGGGATCGTGAGCGAAGCGTGATCACACTGTTTGGTGCCACCGGTTACACAGGCCGCCTCGTCGCTCGGGCACTCGACCGCACCGGCCTGCCATATCGCATTGCCGGCCGCTCGGCCGGCGCGCTCGCCGATCTGTCCGAGTCGCTGGTTGCCCGACCTTCCTGGGTTGTCGTCGACGTGGAGAGGCCCGAGACGCTCGCCCGGCTCTTTGAGGGCACCCGCGTTCTCGCCAACACCGTTGGCCCCTTCACCGACCTCGGCGAGCCGGTCGTTGCCCGCGCCGCCGCGTCTGGCGTGCACTACCTCGATACGACGAACGAGCTCGGCTACGTCTACCAGGTGCAGAGCTACGACAGCCTCGCCCGGCGCACCGGTGCAGCCATCGTCCCGTCGTGCGCGTTCGAGGTCACGCTGTCGGACTGTGCGGCCGAGTTGGCGGCACGAGACCTGGCGACGCCGGTCGACGAGGTGAGCATCACCTATCACATCTCTGGCGGCGGTTCCAGCCTTGGCACACGGCGCTCTGCCGTCCGCTCCCTCGCCACCTCGTGGCTTGCGTATCGCAAGGGGCAATGGGTGCGTTCCATCCCTGGCCGGTACACGCGTCAGGTCGACCTGCCACGTGGGACACGTACTGCGCTCTCCTTTCCGAGCAGCGAGACCGTCACCCTCCCCGCACACCTGGCCGTGCGCGACGTGAGCACGTGGATGGTCATCTCCCATCGTGCCGGCACCTGGGCGCCGCTCCTGGTTCCCGCCTTTGCCCGCCTGGCGCGCACTCCGTTTGGCAGCCTGGTCGAAGCCCTGATTGCCCATGTCCTCCCTCCACCAGATTCCGGCCTGCGCAGTGATGCCCCGTTTACCGTGCAGGTCACGGCGTGCACCGGCGACAAGGTCCGCCGTTTCACCCTCACCGGCGAGGGGGTGTACGACCTGACTGCCGATATTGTGGCCTACGCCGCCGGCACCCTCCACGCGGCCGACCATCACCGCGCTGGGGTCCTCCCACCCGCTCTCGCCCTCGACCCAGACTCCTTTCTCACATACGCGGCCGGCCAGTGGAGCGTTCAGATCGATCGCTCGGCGGGGTGACATCCTCCATGCTGACCGGAACCGAACCAACGGATCCCCTCATCGTCGGCGCCGGCGTCGCTGGCCTGAGCGCAGCCCTCCACGTGGCCGAGCGCGGCCTCTGCCCCATCCTGCTCGAGGCCGACCCAGAGCACGCTGGCGGGCGCGTGGCAGGTGGCGCGCAGATCGAGGTCGGCGATCAGCGCTTTGGTGGTCTGTTTCGCGACGAGCATGGCGTGCATGCCATCTGGTCTCCCTACCGCAACCTGCAGGCCATGCTCGCGCGCCACGCCATTCGCCCGGTCCTGGTGCCCGCCGACGAGGAGGAGTGGATCTATAAGCGGCTCGACTGGGTGCGGCGCGCGCCGGTGGGGAGTGCCATTCGGCACTCCTGGATCCCCGCGCCGTTTCACTACCTCAACCTTTTTTTGCGTCCGCGCTTCCTGGGCATGCTCGACTTTGACGAGTTCTTTGGCCTCCTCCCGGTGTGGGGCGGCCTGTTGTGGGGCCTGGGGGTGGACCCCTTCGTCGAGGGCCAGCCGCTCGAAGGCCTGTGGCTCGACGACCTGATCCACGGCTGGTCGCCCGCGCTGCGCGAGCTGTTCGTCGGGCTGACACGCAACGGCCTGTCGGCCCTGCCGGGCGAGGTGCCGCTGTCGGGATTTGTCGCCTTCCTGCGCTTTTATACGCTGCTCCGTCGCGACGCATGGGTATTCGCCTACCTGCCCACCGACGGTGGCACTTCGCTCGCCGACCCACTGGCAGCGCGTGTGCAGGCGCTCGGCGCACGCCTCGAGCTGGGCACATGCGTCACGCACCTGGAACGCCTCGACGAAGGTTGGCGAGTCTACTGGCGGCGCGCCGGCGGCCAACACGGTGCTACTGATGCACAGCACGTCATCCTCGCTGCCGACGCGCCCAACTGTGCCGCCATTCTCCGTGCTAGCCCTGGCCTCGCACCGGCCGCCGGCGACCTCTACTGGCCACGTGGCATGGCGACCGCGGTCGTGCGCATCTGGTTCGACCGCCTGCCGCGCCCCGGTGCCGAAGCAGGCATCCTGAGCGGCGATTTCGTGCCAGACAACTTTTTCTGGCTGCACCGAATCCACGACGATTATGTGCGCTGGGGCCGCGT
>JAFGIA010000313.1 GCA_016929795.1 Anaerolineae bacterium | reverse complement strand
GCGCTGGGCCAGCTCACCCCCGGGCCGATCAAGGCAGCACTGCAATATTTCGAGGATGAGTTCATCAGCCACATCGTCGACAAGCGCTGCACCGCAGGCTCGTGCAAGGCACTGGTCCGCGCACGCTGTATCAACGCCTGCCCGGCCGACGTCGACGTGCCGAGCTTTGTATCGCTCATCGCCCAGGGGCGCTACGCCGAGGGGCTCGAGATCCACCGGCGCACCAACCCCTTCCCGGTGGTGTGCGGCCGTGTGTGCCCCGCCTTCTGCGAGGACCGCTGCCGGCGCGGCGACATCGACGAGCCGATCGCCATCCGCGACGTCAAGCGCTACATGACCGACCACGAGCTGGAAAATCCATGGACACCCGAGATCTATGGCCAGCCAAAAGAGCAAAAGGTAGCCGTGATCGGCGCCGGGCCGGCCGGCCTGACTGCCGCGCTGCGCCTGGCGCAGCAGGGCTACAAGGTGGACGTGTTCGAAAAACTGCCGGTGCCCGGCGGCATGATGGCCGTCGGCATCCCCGACTACCGGCTGCCGCGTGACCTGTTGGATAGCGAGATCGACGCGATCCGCCGCGCGGGGGTGGATATTTTCTGCAACCAGGCACTCGGCCGCGACTTTACCCTCGACTCGCTCCTGGCACCATCCACCTTTGAAGGCGGCGAGGGCGGGCAGGGGTATAGCGCCGTCGTCCTGGCCATCGGCGCACACCAGAGCGGCAAGCTGCGCATCGAGGGCGAAGAGATGGACGGTGTGGTGCACGGCGTCGACTTTCTCCGCGACGTGGCCCTCGGCCACTCGCCCGACCTGACCGGCAAGAAGGTGGGCGTGGTCGGCGGCGGCAACGTCGCCATCGACGCGGCGCGCACCGCGTGGCGCCTCGGCGCGGCCGAGGTGCACGTCATCTACCGCCGCCGCCGCGAGGATATGCCGGCCTACGCCGAAGAGATCCAGGCCGCCGAGCACGAAGGCGTCCAGTTCCACTACCTGACAAACCCGACGCGCGTGCTGGGCGATGGCCGCGTGCAGGGCGTCGAATGCCTGGCCCACGGGCTGGGCGAGTTCGACAGCAGCGCCCGTCGCCGCCCGGTGCCGATCGCCGGCAGTGAGTTTGTCATCGACCTCGACATCCTCATCCCCGCCATTGGCCAATCGCCCGCGCTCGACGGGCTGCAGAACGTGGTGCAGGTGCAGCGCAACCAGACCTTTGTCGTCAACGACGCGCTCTGCACTTCCCGCCCCGGTGTCTTTGCCGCGGGCGACGCCGTCACCGGCCCGGCCACAGTCGTCGAGGCCGTGGCGCAGGGCAACCAGGTGGCCCGCACCGTCGACCACTACCTGCGTACCGGCGAGGTCGCCCAGGCGGTTACCCTGCCCGGCTACGAGGTGGTCAGCCAGCCCTATAATCTGGAAGAGTACGTCAACGCCAGGCGGCCAGAGATGCCCGAGCTGCCGGTGGCACACCGGCAGGGCAATTTCCGCGAGGTCGAGCTGGGCCTGGACGAGGCGATCGCCCGCGAGGAGTGCAAACGCTGCTTGCGGTGTGACCTCGAGTGGCTGCAAGAGATGGATCTGGCCTTTGCGCCCGTGCCCGAGCGCAGGGTCGTGGAAAACGTAGGATAGGAGAGTTCCATGTCAACGGTGAACCTGACCATCAACGGTCAAAAGATCACTGCCCGTCGAAACCAGACGGTGCTGGAGGCGGCCGAGGCGGTGGGTATCAAGATCCCCACGCTCTGCCATCACCCAGCCCTGGAGCCGATCGGCGCCTGCCGCGTGTGCCTGATCGAGGTCTCCAAGCAACAGCCGCTCTATCCGGCCTGTGCCTACAAGGTGTCGGAAGGGCTGGTAGTCGAGACCAACTCGCCGCGGGTGGAAAAGGCGCGGCGATTTGCGCTGGAGCTGATTCTATCCGACCACCCCCTCGACTGCATGACGTGCGAGCGGACAGGGAGCTGCGAGCTCCAGGACCTGGCCTACCAGTACGGACTCAAGGAAACCCGCTTTCCCGGCGTGCAGCACACCTACGAGATCGACACATCCAACCCCTTCTACGAACGGGATTACAACAAGTGCATCGTGTGCCGCCGCTGCGTGCGCGCCTGCACCGAGATCAATGGCGTCGAGGCGCTGGGCATGATCGGGCGAGGCTTTGGCACCAAGGTCGGCGCGGCGTTCGACTATACGATGCAGGACAGCCCGTGCGAGTTCTGTGGGATGTGTGTCGAGGTGTGCCCCACGGGCGCCTTGCACCCCCGGCTCGGCCGCCAGCAGGGCCGCGCCTGGGAGATGACCAAAGTAGCCACCACCTGCACCTACTGCGGAATGGGTTGCCAATTCTATCTCAACGTCAAGGACGGCCGCATCCTGAGCGTCTCGTCCAAGTGGGACGCGCCGGCCAACCACGGCTCAATGTGCGTCAAGGGTCGCTACGGCTGGGATTTCGCGCAGCATCCGGACCGCCTGACCAGGCCGCTCATCCGCCGCGAGAAGGGGGGCGAGCTGGAAGAGGCCACCTGGGACGAGGCGCTCAACCTCGTGGCCAGGCGGTTCGGCGAGATCAAGGCACAGCATGGCCCGCGCTCGTTCGGCGCGCTGGCCTCGGCCAAGGTCACGAACGAAGAAAACTATGCCATGCAAAAGTTCGCGCGGGCCGTGATCGGGACAAATAACGTCGACCACTGTGCCCGCCTTTGACACAGCGTGACTGTGACCGGTCTGGTCACAAGTTTCGGCTCCGGCGCCATGACCAACTCGTTCGACGACGTGGCGGAACAGGCACAGATCTATTTCGTCATCGGCTCGAATACCACCGAGAACCACCCCGTGCTGGGCATGCGCATCCGGCAGGCGGTCAAGCGGCGCGAGGCCAGGCTGATCGTGTGCGATCCGCGCGCCATCCCGCTCGCCGATTTGGCCACGCTGCACATCCGGCAGAAGCCGGGCACCGACATTGCCCTGCTGAATGGGATCATGCACGTGCTGATCGCCGAAAATCTGTACGACGCGGCCTATGTGGCCGAGCGCACCGAGGGGTTCGACGAGCTAAAGGCAACGGTGATGGCCTATCCGCCCCAGCGCGCGGCCGAGATCACAGGCGTGCCGGCGGAGCAGATCGTCGAGGCGGCGCACCTGCTGGCAGCGCACAAGCCGGGGGCGCTGCTCTATGCCATGGGCATCACCCAGCATACCACCGGCCACCAGAACGTGATGAGCTGCGCCAACCTGCAGATGCTGCTGGGCAACGTGGGCGTGCCGGGCGGCGGGGTGAACCCGCTGCGCGGTCAGAACAATGTCCAGGGTGCGTGCGACATGGGCGGCCTGCCCAACGTCTTTCCCGCCTACCAGGCGGTGACCGTCGACGCAGTCCGCGACAAATTCGAGCAGGCGTGGGGAGTGCCGCTGGACGGCAAGGTGGGCCTGACGCTGACCGAGATGCTGCCGCGGGCCGCGACGGGCGAGATCCGCGCGCTCTATGTGATGGGCGAGAACCCGATGCTATCGGACCCCGATCTGAACCACGCCGAGCATTGCCTGCGCAGTGTCGAGTTCCTGGTCGTGCAGGACATCTTTATGACCGAAACGGCGGCGCTGGCCGACGTGGTGTTGCCGGCAGCCAGTTGGGCCGAAAAGTTGGGCACCTTTACCAACTCGGAGCGGCGGGTGCAGTTCGTGCGCCCGGCTGTGCCGCTGCCGGGCGAGGCCAAACTGGACTGGTGGATCATTGGCGAGATCGCCCGGCGGATGGGATACGACGGCCTGACCTACCCCTCGCCGCAAGAGATCATGGACGAGATCAATGCCCTGGCGCCGAGCTATGCCGGCATCACCTACCAGCGAATCGGCGACCAGGGCCTACAGTGGCCCTGCCCGGCCGTCGATCACCCCGGCACGCCGGTGTTGCACGTGAACAAGTTCAGCCGCGGCCTGGGCCACCTGATGGCCGTCGACTGGCAGCCGCCAGCGGAGGAGCCGGATGCGGAGTACCCCTTCATCTTTACCACCGGGCGGCTGCTGTGGCACTATCACACCGGCTCGATGACGCGGCGCTCGGCCGGCCTGGACGAGATCGCGCCCGGCCCGATTGTCGAGATCAATGCCGGCGACGCCGCCCGGCTGGGGCTGGCCGATGGGCAGATCGTGCACGTCTCGTCGCGGCGCGGCAGCGTGAAAGCCGAGGCCGTGGTGAGCGACATGACCGACCCGGGGGTGGTGTTCATGCCCTTCCACTTTGCCGAGGCGGCGGCCAACAAGCTGACCATCGCCGCGCTCGACCCGACGGGCAAGATCCCCGAGCTGAAAGTGTGCGCGGTCAAGCTGGAAGCTGCGTAGCAGAGAGTCATCCTGACGGGTGCCGGCAAGGGCCGGCACCCGTTTTTTGTTAAACCGAGATATAGAGTAAGAAGGGAAAAGGCGGAGGATTTCCTTCCACCTCACCTTTTCACTCGCGGCGGGCGCCCGGCCTGGGGTGGATTCGCACGCGCCAGCTCCTCGCGCGTCTTGTCGTCGGCCACCTGGCGCGTGGCCCAGTGCGAGCCGAGGTAGATGCCCGCAGCCATGAGAATGGTGCCGACCAGGCCGGCAACCCACCCCGCCTGCACAAGCAACACGAGCCCCAGGATCGCCGCCGCGAACAGCGCGCCGCCCACACCAAACCGCATCCCCCGGTGCACGCCCGCAAACACGCCGCCGCTCAGGGCGACGACGATCGCCAGCAGCGTGCCCAGCATCAGGGGTGAAATCTCCTCCTGCACTGTGCCTGCCGCGATGCTGAGCGCCGCGCCAAAGGCCACGCCACAGATGGCAATCAGTGGGGCGCCGCCGCCAAACAGGCTGATCGCCACCACCAGGAACAACCCGCGCATGCCCGACAGGAACAGATCGCGCCAGTCGACCGCTGCCCCGGCTGCCGCCGCCACGCCGCCCACGAGCGCGGCGATGGCCAGTGTGACGATCAGCGCCCCCAGGGTGGCTTGCAGCGAGGTGAGGGCCTGGGTCCTCCGGTCACCCAGGCGCGGGCGGACGTGCAGCCAATACCACAAGGGGTCCACCCAGGCACTCCACACCAGGCGCAGCCAGCCCGCAGGCGACCACCAGGCGGTGAGGATGTCCAGCGTGTCGTCATTCATGAGTAGCCCTCGCACTCAAGATGTGATAAGCGAGGAAAATTATACACGATGGGGTCAAGATGTCAAGTACCCGGCCCGGCACACCACTCCCCCCCCTTAG